>DATNAU010000120.1:0-50446 GCA_035572415.1 Acidobacteriaceae bacterium | reverse complement strand
ATCGCTGCGCGTGAACCCGCTCAGTGCCGGATCCGCCGGCACGATCGCCGTAGTGGTCGCAGCAGAGGCGGTTCCTGCAGGCGGAGTAACCGGCGCGCTGCCGTAAGGCGGCATCGGCGCATACCCGGGCGAGAAAAGCGTGCGCCGGAAGATCATCAGCACGCCGGCCCCGATCATGTAGATCGGCCAGCTGTGCGACCAGGTCAGTACTCCCAGCGAGTCGAGCATCCAGATCACGCCGAACAGGATGACCCAAGCCGCACCGTTGAGCGCGTGCGCCAGCCGCCAGCGGTAATGGTCTGTTCCATCGTTCTCGAGGCTGTGGCCGCTCTCGGTCATGCGTCGCACGAACATCCACACGCCAATGCCGATCATCAGCAGAGGCCCGAAGAACCGTCCGTGAAAGGCGCGGAAAACAGGTTCGTGCCCGATGAGGAAAAGAACGCCGAGGCCGATCAGCCACAGCGCGCCGGTCGGAATGGTGCGATGGTGTGGCGCGCTCGCGTCCGAAAAACCGGGCATCGGAGGCACTGGTGGCACAGGCGGAACATCCGCAGGCGCGCCCCACTGCGATGCTGGAGGCGCTCCATACGTCTGCGTGCCATCCGCGCCGCGATGGTAGTGCGCACCCGGCGCGGAATACGTCTGCGAACCGTCGGAGCCCTGATGGAAGTACGTCCCGCCGGGCGCTGTCCATGTCTGTGCGCCCGGCCCTCCTTGCGGAGGAGTCTGTCCCGCCGCGGGATCGTAGGGCGGCACACTACTGCCCCCGTATGGCGTATGTGCGCCGGGCCATGCCCTGCCGAAGCCCATCCGTTCGCCAAGATCGTTCAGGCCGAAGGGATTGGGAAGCTGCGTCCCATCGCGGCGCGCGCGCGCGGTGTGATATGCCTCAAACGCCATGTAAAATTCCCAACCCGCGACAAACCAGCCGAAGACATCGCTGGTGTTGGCCAGCGAGACGAGAATCGCGAACACGATCAGGTGGACGATGCCCTTCGCGTATTGCTCGTTGTACATCGCGCCCACGCCCGGGATGAAGCCCAGCAGCGCGGCCACAACCGGCTCAGGATGGCGGCGCGGAACGCCCGGCGCATAGCCCGCAGGAGGAGCGGTATAGCCCGGAAATCCGCCGGGCGGAGGGGGCGTGCCGGCGCTTCGCCCCGCAAAGCAGGGTTCGCAGAACACCGAGCTGCCGATGGTGCGTTTGCACTCCTCGCACAGCGGCTTGCCGCAATTCTGGCAGAAAGCCACGCGCTCGCGATCGGGATGATTGGCGCAGTTCATGCGGCCTTCCTTTCTCGGCTTCCATGTCGCTCGTGGTCCGTGTGCTCTGGAAGCGGGCCAGTATAAACCGCGGATGACATTCCGCCGAAGTATTGCTCGATCGCCTCATCCAGCGCAGCGTCTGAAATCGCTGGACGATTCGCCTTCGTACTGCGTGGAAATGCTGCGATGATGCCGCTGCTGCCTTTGCCGCTCTCCCCACGGCTCAAATTGTTTACTGGAACGGACCGCGGCGCAGCCGGTTCCAGTTGCGACTTGCCATTGGGCTGCTCTTGCTGCTGGCCCTCCGGCGCTCCCTGCGGAGTGGCTTGTGGCGTGCTGTCATCCTGCTGTTCGGGCGCGGACTGCGGTTGATTTCCACCCGACGGCTGCGCCGGCTGGCTCTCCGCGGGCTGCGTAGCATCGCGCGCATCCTGCTGCACATTCTCAAAATCGTGAACGCGCGACTCCAGCTCATAGACAACGCGCAGGCCATCGTAGTACTGCGCCGCCCGCGCGCCAAGCTGCGCGAAGGAGCGATGCAATGCGGATGGGCTCAAGTCTCCCGCGCGCACATCCAGTGGGTTTACGCCCATCAGATCCAGCGTGAGCGCGATCGAAAAGAATGCCATTGCCGCCGTCATGGCAAGCCGGGGTTCGAAGGCGACTCTGCCCAAACCTGTCGCGCGCAATGCGGCGGCCGCGCGCCGCGGAAAGGGAAGCACATTCGTGTAGCCGGGCGCCATCGCAGGCGCGGAATGCGCGAACGGCATGGCATGAATCCCACCGGAGGTCTGGGCCAGAATCTTTTCCAGCAGCGCAGGCGCCGGCTCAGGCGCAGGTGTGCGCAGCATTTCCAGCCACGCTGCGCCGCGACGCGCCTCAGCCAGCAGTTGCTCGCAGGGGCTGCACTCGCCCACGTGAGCATCGAAGAACGCCTGCTCCTCCTGTGACAGCGCGCCATCGACCGCATCGGCCAGCATTGCCTCGCAGCGGCCGCAATCCAGGTTATGCGCCCTGAGGTCTCCGAATTGGCGAACGTCTGTCACCTACACCACCTGCCCTTCTATACGTTGCAGAATCCTTGCCAGTTCCCCGCGCCCCCGGCTGATGCGGCTCTTCACAGTCCCCTCGGGAATGCGCAGCACCTGCGCTATCTCCTTGTAATCCATATCCTCCAGGTCGCGAAAGACCACCGCCTCCCGCAATTCTGGCGAAAGCTGGCTTAACGCGTGCTGAATCTTTGCGCGCAGCTCCAGTCCCGAGGCATGCGCCTCTTGGGTCGGCCGAGTATCAGCAAGTCGGTCTGCCAAGGTCGGGCTGGCCGCCTCGCCGTCGAACGTCACATCCAGCGAATCCGTTACGCGATCTTGCCGCGTCCTTCGGAAGTGGTCGACGAGCAGGTTGCGCGCCAGCGTCGTAATCCACGTCTGGAAGCTGCCTTTATGCGTGTCGAAGCTCCCCAGATTGCGATACAGCTTGAGGAAAACGTCCTGCGTCAGGTCTTCGGCATCGCTCGCCGATCCCGTAAACCGGTAGCAGATGGCGTAAATTCGCCGATGTTGTGTCGTCACCAGCTGCTGCCACGCGTGCTGGTCTCCCGCCATGCACTGGCGTACCAGCCGGCCGAGCGCCTCTTCTGTGGCTTGCTGTTCCGCCGTGCGCTGCAACATCGCCTCTTTCCGGCCTATTGCGCCCGCGTGTGCCCCAGCCTGTGCGCCTGCCTTCGCAGGGGTGCGAACTGGGACGATTGCCGGTGGCAGAAGTGTATCGCGGGTGGGCTTCGCAGGGGCAGAATCCCCGCGCTCCCGGCGAATGGGCATGACCGCCTGTGCCGCGCGCCGGACAGCGCCTGATCTGGCCGCCTTGTTGGGCCGCGCATCTTTCGGCAGGAAACCGGCAACCGGCATTGCCATCTGCAAAACGCTCATGGAGAGCCTGTACGCAGGCCGTTCCCGGTCGGTTCCAGCTAATTCTGCGTCGGCTTTTCCACGTGGTCGATCACCAGCACCTGGATCGGGCCTTTGGCCTTCTCCACCTGCAATCCAAGCTGCTCTTTGAGTGCAGAATCGAGCGGCAGCGTCGGATCGGTGTCGGCCCCGTCTCGGTCGCTGTCCCATCTGCCCCGATACATCAGCAGAAAATCGTACTTGCCTGCCAGGTCCGTTTTGTCGATCACCGGCCGTCCAAACTGCCCAGCCAGGGTTTGAACCAGCATCTCCATCGGGCACGAATGCCCGATAAACTCGTACCCGCGACCGTGGTTCTGCTGGTGGAGCGGAAGCAGCTTCATGTCTCCCACATCCCCGCCCATCCACTTCTTTTCAGCTTCCGTCGGTTGCATCGATCCCGCGGGCAGCATCTTCGACCCGCCTTTTGCCACGGCCAGGTTGAAGACATCGCCCTCGCGCGTCTCCCAATGCACCTTCAGTTTGAACCGGTCCGCCAGCAGAACCTGCAGCGCGTGCTGCTTCTCCAGCTCCGCATCCTCTTTGCTCAACTTCGCCAGCTTTGCATCCGTCTCCGCATCCGACTTCGCCACGATCGTGAACATCGCCGGTGGCGGCCAGTTCGGCAGGTTCACGATCTGATAGCTCTGCAAGCCATATGCGGCCGAGAGCAGGTTGTACATCGCAAAATTCTGTAGCCGCATCATGCTCGTGTGCGGCTCGTCCGTCGCCATCACCGTGTACGAGTTCGCCTGAGGCGTCTCGTGTACGGACGCCACATCAAAGGTCATTGTCGGTACGTAGGCCGCAGTCGCACCAGCGGCCGCTGCATGGGGACTCGCCTGAGCGCTGCAGTACTGAGGGGCGAATCCCACCGCGACCCCAAGTAAGACCGGCAGAAGAACGCGCTCTCTCATAAGCTGCTCCTCAAATTCGCGACCAGCCTACCACGAGCTCAACTGACGACTGAGAACGACCAACTGAGAACTGCTTTTCTCAGTTCTCCGCCGGCGTCTTCTCCGCATGGTCGACGATCAGCTGGTTCACAGGCGCTTTCGCGTTCTCCAGCTTCAGCCCCAGCACCTCCAGCGAATGCGTCACCGTCGACCCGCCCCCACCGCCCGGATCGGAAGCTTCAGCCTCGGCGCTCGCAGCGCCCGGACCGCCCGCACCCCCGGGCCCAGCCGGTACGTCAAAGCCGCTTCGCCGCGCCGCAGCGATCAGGTCTGTTAGCGAGAGCTGCAGCGCAACCTCGTAGTGCCCCTTCAATCCCGTGTGGTCCACTACCAGCTTCGAGCCCGGCCCGCCGATCTGCATGATCTGGTTCACCATGTCGACAAAGCCGGGCATCGCCACGCCTTTGCCGTCGATCGCCAGCGCTTGTGTCTGCGTATTGATCTTCTCCGTAAACACGCCGCGCGTTCCCATGTTTACGGTGGCCTGGCCGGCCTGCGGCGTGCCGGTGATGATCGCTGGACCGTCGGGCAGGTCCATCTTCGTCTCGCCCGGCTTCAGCGGCGCGCTCTCATCGATCGGCGGCGGCTCCGGCGAGTCTTTCAGCTTTGGTCCGTCCTTGCCCACCACCAGCGCATACACCGCCAGATCGCGGTCTTCCATGTGCGCGGTCAGCTTGAAGCGGTCCGCCAGCAGCGCCTTCAGCATCGCCGGCGCATCGTTCTTCGTGGACCCTTCCGGCAGCCGCGCCACGATGTCGTAGTGCTCCGTGGTCAGCCACTCCGGCCCTACGATCTGATACGGCTTCACATCGTAGGCATAGACCAGCAGTTGCTGCATGGTCATGTAGTTGTATTCCGCACGCAGGCCATCGAGATGCGCCCCGAAGTTCGGCATCTGTCCCGCCCGCATCTGCGCCGCAAGCTTCTGCACATCCAGAGGCGGCGACAGCTTCACCGTCGCCACGTCGAACGTCTTCGCCGCCTGCCCAAACGCTCCCGCCGCTGCTAAAACCAGTCCTGCCGCAGCCGGGCCTACCCATCTCCACGTCGCCATGATTTCAGTCCCTCTCGTCTCGCACAATTCTGGGCGTATCAAGTCTACGCGCCGCCTGGCGATGTAACAGTTGCGTTCGTTGCCCCACAAGAAAGCTCTTCAGAAGACTACGGCGCGAGCCGCACGCCAGTTCCTTGTGGCGAAAAATTCAAATGGCCCGCGAAGGCACACGCTCTAAGTTAAGTATTGCTGACAGCCTTCGCATTTCGGCGCAGCAGATACGCCGGTAAATATCTACACGGATATACCCGCCTACTGCGCGGTGATCACGCCGCAGGCGATGCGGTTCCCGGCATTGCCTGTGGGATCGGTCTTCATGTCGTCGGCCTTCTCATGCACCACAATCGCATGGCCCAGCACTGAGTTCGGCGCGCCGGGAGCGAGCGTCAGGTAGTCCACCTTATAGGTGATCTCGCCCATGTGGTTCTCGCCGATGGAAATGTTCTTCGGCATATCGCCGGCGTGGTGCCCCATGGAATTCTCCATGCCATGCTGCTTCGATTCCGGATTGAAGTGGCCGCCCGCGCCCTTGAAGTCCGGCGCATCGCACGTCGCATTCTGATGGATATGCACAGCGTGCTCGCCGAAGGGAATGTCGTGGAGCTTCACCGTGATAGACAGCTCTTTGCCGTCCTTCGCTTCCTTGAACGTCGCCGAGCCGGCCGGTGTCCCGTCCGACTTCTTGATGGGCACCGTCAGCACCCCTTTCTTCATGGTCCCCTGCGCGTAGGTGGCAGCAATGTGGGGAGCAGCGAGGATTGCGGCGAAGACGGCAAGCGAACACGCGAGAACGGTCGCAACAAAGCGCATGGCGATTCTCCTTGGACACATCGCGGGGCGGTAGCCAGCGTGTCAACCAGCATACCGGAAACCTCCCAGACGAGTTCAAAGGGCCGGCTGCGGGTAGTGGGTTAGTTTGAATTCTGCTTTGAAAGGGCGTGGCTTCAGCCACGCCATCAGCGGGCCAATTTGAGGTTGGGGCTTTAGCCCCTGAGGTCATCTTTTTTCAAACTGACCCACTGCCGGGTCAGGACCCCGTGAACCCGTGTTGTAGCGAAGCCGGTCAGCCCTTGGTCAGCACATCTCTCGTCTCTTCCTCCATCAGCCAGCGGCGCAATTGCAGGATGTCATTGGCGCGGGCGATGCCGATCGGTTGGCGCGAGCCATGCGTCTCGACCACGACGATATTCTCCGTGTTTTTCAGCATCATGTCGCGATGCAGCCGGTCGACGGACTCCTCCGGATAGGCGAGAACGTAATCGCGGCGGGCGAGCTCCCGCATCGTGAAGTGGTGATCGGGCGGTTCGGCTCGCAGCAGGTCATGAGGTTCCACAATGCCGACCAGCGACCCATCTTCTTCGACCACGGGAATCAGGCCGACTTCGCTGGGAACAAAATCCTGCAACACGGCGCGGAGTTCCTTGTCCGCCGGCAGTTGACTGAACTCCTTGCGCATGACCTGATCGACCCGCGCGCGCATCAGCACCGGCACCGAGTAGTCCTGAAGGATGATGAGGCCGCGCTTGACCAGCTTGATCGTCATGATCGATTCGCGGCTGCACAGGCGGACGAAACCGTCCGAGATCATCACGCAGACGATGAGTGGGAGTATCGCGTTGGGATTGTGGCTGAGCTCGAACAGGAAGACGATGCTGGTGAGCGGGGCGCGCGCAATGCCGCCGAACGTCGCGGCCATCGCAACCAGGGCGTAGAACGCGGGATCGCTCACGAGGCTGGGGAACACATGTTGAAAGGCGTGAGCATACGCTGCCCCGATCCCTCCGCCGACAACCAACGATGGCGCGAAGACGCCCCCTGTCGTGCCGGAGCCGAGTGAAATGACCAGTGCCCAGAACTTCGCAAATGAGATGCCCAGCATGTGACCTGTGGTGACGCGGTCATTGAGCATGTCGCGAATGGTGTCATAGCTGGTGCCGAAGATCTCCGGATAGAAGTAGCCCAGGATTCCGAGTGCGAGCGCGCCGATCACGGGCGACCAGATGAGCGCATTGCGGATGGGCAGCCGATCGAAAAAGTCCTCCAGCCAGCCCAGCACGCGGATCATGACAATCCCGGCGATTCCGGTAAAGATGCCGAGCAGGGCAAAAAGCCAGAGCTCGTTCATGCTGGTGAGCTTGAATTGCGGCGTGGGAAACAGCGGCGCCCATCCGGCGAAGTGGATGCGGACGCCGGTAGCCACGGCTGCGGCAAGCGCAACGGGTATAAAAGAGCGGGCGCGCAATTCGAACAGCAGCAGTTCCACCGCAACCAGGATTCCTGCAAATGGCGCGGTAAAGGTTGCCGCCATCCCGGCTGCGGCGCCGGAGGCCAGTAACACTCGCCGGTAGTAGGGCGTCAGGCCGACGGCTTGCCCAAAAAGCGAGCCGATTGCGGCGCCAGTCTGGATGATCGGTCCCTCTGCGCCGAACGGGCCGCCCGTACCGATGGCCAGGGCCGTGGCGAGCGGCTTGAGGATGGCCACGCGAAGCCTCATTCTGCTGTGGCCAAAGAGGACTGACTCCATGGCTTCCGGAATGCCATGCCCCTTCAGCGTAGGCTCCCAGAAGTGAATCATGAGCCCGACCACGAGTCCGCCGACAGCTGGAATCAGGATCACCCAGGCGCCAAGATGATGGTGTGCCGGGCTGGTGATCGCGAAAGAAAACCGGCCGTAGAAAAATATGTTGGTGAAGAGGTAGATCAGTTCGAGCAGACCCTCCGCGACCAGGCCGCTGACCGCGCCCACAAGAACGGAGAATGCGCAGATCTTGATGACTTCGGGCTCCAGGGCAACGCCGAACTGCCCCTTCTTGCTCGTTTGTTGCTCGGGCAAGGTCGATGACTCCGCGATCGGAAAACCAGCCACTCGCTACCTCCTGAACACTCCAGCTTCAACCACTTTGGCCTGACGCCTGCAAGATTTCGAGCGCCCGTCAGCCTGCCGCCGTGCGCGGCATACCCTTCCATGCGTCAGTTCTCAAACTCCGTTGCATCGCGGAAGGCGGCAGCGTTCCCGCGGCTTTCGAGCGTGCGCAGAACATCGGTCTCGGTAACCATGCCACAGAGCGCGCCATCCGCGGAGGTCACCAGCAGCACGGATTGCGTGCGCTCTTTGAGCAGCAGCCGCACGGCCTCCATTACATCGGATTCCGGGACAACGCGATCGCAGCGGTTGTCGGCGATATCCCGTATGCGCAGGGAACCCCATCGCGCTGGATCGTGGCGCATCACCGCCGCGACGCTGACGGTGCCGATCAGCCGCCCCTGTTCCGTCACCGGAAATATCTCGTGATAGGTGTGCGGCGAAAGCCCCGCGGCAAAGTCGCGCACGCTGATCGCGGCATCCGCGGTAACAATCTGGGTTTGCATGATCGCGCTTACTGGAATATTGCTCAGCTCCTCAACCTTGACCGCTTCGTGCAGACGCTGATCGCCGGATGCGGAGGCATCGCCGGAGATTGCGTAAGCGATGGCCGCGCCGACGAGCGCGGGGATAATGTACGCATGTCCGCCAGTGGCCTCCGCCACAAATACCACCGCGGCGAGAGGAGTCTTGTAGCCGGCGGAGATGAAGGACGCCATGCCGACCGCCGCATACAATCCAAGCTCCGGGCTATGGACGATGGATTGCGCGAATGCTGTCCCCAATGAGCCGCCGGTGAGAAACAGCGGAACGAACATTGCGCTCACGCCGCCGGACGCCAGCGTGAAGAGTGTCGCTGCCAGTTTGAATCCGCTGAACGAGAGCAACTCCGCGGTTCCAAAATGGCGAGTCAGAACGTACCCAACGGCCTCATAGTTCGGTCCGATGGGAAGCAGGTCGCCCGGGAACAGGCTCAAAAAGACGATTCCGCAAACACCCGTCAAAAGTCCGCCGACCGCCATCTTTGCCCAGTGCGGAGCGCGCCAGTTGACGAAAAAGCTTCGCGCACGGCGGAATGTGACAACGAAAGCCATTGCGACAAGCCCGATAAGAAGCCCCAGCAGCGCGCTCCAGTAGAGATCGTGCCTTGTATATGGGCTGCCATCGGCAAAGTTGAACAGCGGAGTTGTAGGCAGAAAACAACCCATGGTGATGTAGGCGACAACAGAGGCAATCAGCGACGGGACGAGCGCTTCGTGTGCCAGATCGTCGCGGTACGGCATCTCCAGCGCGAACACGATGCCGGTGAGCGGCGCGCGAAAGACTGCCGACATGCCGGCGGCGGCGCCGCAGATCAGCATGATGCGCCGGTCGCGCAGGTTGAAGCGCAAGGACGGCATCTTGGCCCAGACCCAGGAGCCGATGGCTGCTCCGCCGTAGATGCTTGGCCCTTCAAGCGCGGAACTGCCGCCGAAACCGACAGTCGTAACGGCTGCCAGCAGCTTCGCGAAGAACGGACGCATATCGATGTCGCCCTGATGCTCGTGATAGGAACGGATCACCTCTTCGGTCGAGTGTTCGTCTGGATCGCGCGTAAAGAACTGCATGATCCACCCGGTAATCGCAAACCCGATGAACAGCCCGGGGACAATGGCCCAGTGATGGCGAAGGTAGTATGCGAGCACCGCAGGCCACATCTTGCCAAGAATGACGATCACGATCGCGGTGATCGCGAGCCCTGTGGTCACGCCGATAATGGGCGCAACGACCAGCCACTTTTGCAGATCGCGGCTATAGACCGCCACGAGATCTTCCTGCACCAAAGGCAGGTATTTCCGCAAAAGCGGATGTCGCAGGATCAGATCGCGCGTTCTTGTTTGCCTGGATTTCGGCATGGGTTCTCTCACTGGCCCCCTGATGCGGGCTGTGCCGCCCGCTTGTTCGTATCGGTGTTACGTGGCTTCGATGTTTTATTCGCCGGCCGCCTTTGCGCACCTGATTTTCCGGCTGCGTTTGCGCGCGCGTTCTCGATCTGTTCGAGCGCGAGGATGAGGCGCGGCCCGAACTCATCGAACTCGCGTGCATGGCTGTCCGAAAGCGTGTCCAGCACGCGCGCGCCTTTGCGGGTAAGCGACAGCACCACGCGGCGGCGGTCCACGGCATCTTCGGTGCGCCGCACCAGCCCCTCTGCCACGGAGCGGTCGGCAAGCTCCACGACGCTGTTCTGGCGCAGGCCAAGCCGCTCTGCGAGAAAGCCGATGGTAGCCTGGCGCCCTGCAGGCAAACCGGCAATTTGCAGCAGCAACTGATGCTGGCGCGGCTGCAATCCGCGGTCCTGCGCAGCCTGCTCGCTGAAGCGAAGGAAGCTGCGCAGAGCGTAACGGAACTCCGCAAGCGCGAGGAGTAGAGTGGATTGGGAAGCCTTTGGGCCGGATTGCTTCACAGAATATATCGTATCACGATGTAATTTCCAGCGCACTGGAGCCGGCCGCGGCTTTCGCTGTTTCGCAACTCCTGCATACAGGATGACAGAGCGCCGTTCCAATCAGTAGATTGGCAGGGATGAAATCCCCCGGAATCTATGTTTGGTGGATCGCCGGAATCGCCGCGCTCGGCGGGCTGCTCTTCGGCTACGACTGGGTGGTAATCGGCGGGGCCAAGCCGTTCTACGAGTCTCACTTCGGCATCACCGCACCTTCAGCACAGGGCTGGGCGATGAGTTGCGCGCTGGTCGGCTGCTTCTTCGGCTCGCTGCTGTCGGGCACGTTGAGCGAGCGGCTGGGCCGCAAGCCGGCACTCATCATCGCAGCTGCGCTCTTTACGTTCACCAGCATCGGCACTGGATTGGCGGGCAGCTTCGTGCAGTTTGTTTTGTGGCGCATGTCAGGCGGACTCGCCATCGGCCTCGCTTCGAGCCTCAGTCCCGTCTACATCGCGGAGGTCTCCCCCGCAGGCATGCGCGGGCGCCTGGTCTCTCTGAACGAACTGACAATCGTCACCGGCGTGCTCTCGGCGGAAGTCGTGAACTGGCTGATTGCTGACGGCCACTTCGTGCATTTTGCGAATGAGGCGCAGATGATTGCGTGGAATTCCGCGACCGGCTGGCGCTGGATGTTCGGCGCGACCGCCGTCCCGGCGGCGATTTTTCTGCTGGGGATGTTCTTCGTTCCGGAGAGCCCGCGCTGGCTCGCCCTGCGGGGACGCGAAGAGGATGCGCGCCGCACGCTGGTTCGGCTCGGCGGTGAAGAGAGCGCGGCGATCGTTCTGGCGGAGATAGAAGAGAGCATCCATGCGGCCGAGCATCGGGCCGGGTTCAGCGCGGAGTTGCGGCAGCTGCTTGCGCCAGGCCTGCGCGCCGCCCTGGCACTGGGCGTGAGCCTCGCCGTGTTGCAGCAGTGGTGCGGCATCAACGTCATCATCAACTACGCGCACGACATCTTTGCCGCAGCGGGCTACAGCCTCAGCGAGACGATGTTCAACATCGTCGTCACGGGCATTACGATGCTGCTCTTCACCTTCCTTGCAATCGCCACCGTGGACCACGGCGGACGCCGTGTGCTGATGCTGGGCGGCTGCTCCGGTCTCGCGGCAATTTACGTAGCATTGGGCTGGCTCTTCCATCAACACAGCCAGGGCGTGCACATGTTGGCGCTGGTGGTGGCCGCGCTGGCCTGCTATGCCATGACTCTCGCGCCTATTACGTGGGTGGTGCTGAGCGAGATCTTTCCCAGCCGTGTGCGCGGTACCGCCATGGCAATCTCCAGCGCATCGCTGTGGGCGGCGTGCTTTGTGCTGACCTACACGTTTCCGCTGCTGAATGCCTCGCTCGGCACGGCGGGAACCTTCTGGCTCTACGCCGGCGTGTGCGTGCTCGGCTTCCTCGGCGTGCGCCGCTGGCTGCCGGAGACGAAGGGCAAAACGCTCGAAGAGATCGAAGCGTTCTGGAAGTAGGAATTCTTTGGCTTGTCATTCTGAGCCATAGGCGAAGAATCCCCGCATTTCTTCAGGCACCGATCCCGCGCGACGCTTCTGCAAAACACTCGCGCGCAATCTCACAGAGTAGGAGCGACTGCTGCCAGCGGTCGGATTCTTCGCTGCCATGAAAGGTGCGTGCGTAATAGATTTCCGGCGCCAATAGCTCGGCGGCAAAAGTAGTGAATGGCTGTTGCGGCGAGGGATCGCGGAGACAGGCCACGAAACACGCAGTCCATATGGTACGGAAGTGCACCACATACGACGCGGGATCATCCTGCTCGACGACAACCTGCATGCAGCCGGGATTGCCGATGCGGCCATGCACGAAGCGCACGCGATCCATGACCGGCTGGATATAGGCGAGCTTCTTCTCCAAGCCGCCATAGACCATCTCCTGCCCGGTGTACCAGTGCGAGAAGTCGCCATTGAAGCGCAGCTCGGGAAAACGCTCGACGAACGAGACCGTCCGCTGCATGTCCTGGAAGATGGTCGCGCGGTGCGTTTCTACATACAGCGGAATGCGATGTGCTAAGCCGGCAGAGAGAATCGCTTCGATCAGGAGCGCGGCTTCGTCGTCAGATTCCATGCCCCAGCCGACGTGCAGCGTAAGGCATTCGAGTCCTGCATCTGCGGCTGACTGCGCAAGCACAGCCGCATCGGCCGGTGCGTTGACTCGCCCCGAACCGCAGACGCCGAGGCCGAGCGCGCGGGCTTCTTTGAGCGCGGCAGGATCGATCGGATCGATGAACTGTATGCCGTCGTAGCCGGCTTCGCGAATCGCGGCGACGCGTCCCTGCGCAAAGTGCACTGAGTTCATTCCCTCCAGCGCAAGCCAGTTCATATAACAGCGCAATTGCTTCATGCGCCGTTATACGTTCTGCAGCGAGGTCGCGCTGACGTCCTTCGCATTGTCGATCCAGACGCCTTCGTCGGATTCGGCAAAGCGCTTGTTGCCCGAGGCGAGAATCTCCGAGTCGGGCACCTTGGCAAGCGGCGTATAACGCGGATGATGCGCTTCCTTGTATGGATTGTTGCGGGCGGCGTTATAGCAGCAGATCATCGACCAGCGTGGATTGTCCGACCGGTTCTGGTCGCTGCGATGCAGCAGGTTGGCGTGGAAGTAGAGCACGTCGCCCGGATCCATCACGACATAATCGAGCGGCAGCACTTTCAGCACTTCCTCCACCCTCTCCATGTTCGCGCCGGCCTGTTCGCCCGTGAGCACGTGATCGATGCGGCCCAGATTGTGCGAGCCGCGGATCACCTGCATGCAGCCGTTCTCGCGGGTTGCGGGATCGACCGCGATAAACGCCGAAGTAAGCAACGGGTAGAGCACGCCGTTCTGATACCAGTAGCCGTAGTCCTGATGCCACGCCCACGCGCCGCCGACCTTGGCGTCCTTCATGATCATCTTCGAATGGTAGTGGTAGACCTCGCCGCCGAGCAGTTGCTCGGCGACTCCGACGATCGATTCCGACCGTGCAATGGCGCCATAGATCGTGTCGGTCGGGTGGTTCCACAACGAGAGTCTCACGGTGCCGCCCTCGCCGTCCGCCTTTCCGTAGGAGTGCTGGTCGAGCACGCGATCTTCGCGCGCGGTGCGGCTGAGCAGAGCGATCTGTTCGGGCGAGAGCATGCCCTTCAGCACGATGTAGCCGTCGTTGTTGTAATGCTCCAGCTGGGCGGGCGTGAGGCGGGTCATGGCAAACTCCAGACGAGAAAACTCCGCGCGATTCGGGCGGGGATGGTCAGTATATGCGCCTGAAATCTGGACTGTCCAAGGCTTTGGTGCTGAGATTCCAATCTGCGGGACGACCTTGATATGAGTAATTCGTGAGCCGCTACGCAACTGTAGCCGGCTGCTCGCTAGTCTGATGGCTGCTTTGCGGAAGCTCCATCTGCTCAGCTTCGGGCATATCGAGATAAGGCCGGAAGCATGCGCGGCAGCGTGCCTCGTAGACTCCAGCCGCACCAACCACCACCAGTTCACGGCTCTTGCCCAGACGCTGCGTGTGAATGGCGGGTTCGCCGCAGACCATGCAAACCGCGCTCAACTTGGTCACTTCATCGGCGACGGCCATGAGCGCGGGGATCGGGCCGAACGGATCGCCGGTGAATGTGGTGTCGAGGCCGGCGAGAATGACACGCTTGCCCAGATGAACAAGCTCGCCCGCTAACTGCACGATCGATTCGTCGAGAAACTGCGCCTCGTCGATACCGACGACCTCGATCTCCGGCATCTGCCGGTAGAGAGCGCGACGCAGCTCCGCAACATTGGCGATGGTGACGGCATCATGCGTCTGAGAGCTGTGCGAGGCGATCGCGGTGCGGTGGTAGCGCAGGTCGATGTCCGGCTTGAAGCAGGCGACACGCTGGCGCGCGATGCGCGCGCGCTTGAGGCGGCGAATCAGCTCCTCGCTCTTGCCGGAGAACATGGGCCCGACAACGACTTCGATGCGGCCTACTTCTGTCCGGGCGGTGTCCTGCTGTGTGATATCGGCATGCCGCGTGTCGCCGGCGTGCTCGGATTGGTTGTGACCATTGGCTGCCATGTACAGCCCTCATCCTACGCAAAGGGGGCGTGTGGATTTCGCGGACCTCGTTTCCGGCTCCCGGCTGCACGGCAGACGGAACATGGGCGACATCGACCCGCGAAAACAAGGTGTTCTAGTAGAATCGAACCAGCGCCTCTCATGGCTCGGCGGCCTTCCAGGGTCCCCATCGTTCAATGGTTAGGACATCGCCCTTTCACGGCGGTAATACGGGTTCGAATCCCGTTGGGGACACCAAACTTTTTCTTATCTTCCCAAAACCTTCAAGGTCTGCCGCAATATCGTCATGGCTGCGCTCCGCTCTGAAAACGCAATGCGGCGAGGTCTGCCTCGTAGTCGAACCGCGCGTTTGCGTCATCGATTTGCGCCTGCGTTTGCTGCAACTGCGCCTGGCTCAACTCCACGATGGAACTGAGGCCGAGGTTGTAGCGTGTCTGCGCGAGGTCAAGCGCGGTAGTGGCCTGCTTGAGCAACTCGGCAGTGACCGACATGCGCTGCTGGGCGCTCTGCATCGAAAGCCACGCGGTGCGCACGTCGCGCACGATGCGGTCTTCCAGATCGCGGTCCTGCTCCGCGGATGCCTTCGCGCGCAGGTCTGCTTCGCTTGCCTCGGCGCGGAAGCGGAAGCCCTCGAAGATTGGGATTCCGATGTTGATGCCCGCCGCGCCATACCAGTTCTGCGGAAAATATTGGTCGGAGCCGACGGGCGTGATCCCGACAGTGCCGAGACCGGAGATAGTGGGGAGCAATTGGTCATGCTGTGCTTTGGCGAAGCGCAGGTCGGCGTCGTGGGCGTCGCGTGACGCGAGCAGGTCCGGACGCTGACCGAGCGCCATCGCGATCACATCGTCAGCCGCGGCGGCGACTGGCACGGGCGGCGCGGCATCGTCGACCAGACGGAACTGCGTATTGTTGGTCGTGCCCAGCACCTCATTGAGAGAGGCCATCGCGGCGTCGTACTGGTTCTGCGCGTCGAGCACCAGCAGCTTGGCCTGGGAGAGGTTCACCTGCGCGAAGCTTTGGTCGAGTGTCGACTTCAACTTGCTGGCTGTGAGAGCGCTGACCTGATCGCTGACGTTCTGGCGCGCGTTTACCGTGCTCTGTGCGACGGCCAGAGTCGCCTGCGCCTCCATCGCCCGGTAGAAAGCCAGATCGACCGCGAGTGCAATGTCAGCCCGCGTCGCCAGGCTGGCTTCGTAAGATGCTTTGGCCTGCAGGCTGGAGGAAGCCACCAAATTGCGCGTGCGGCCGAAATCGGTGATGAGTTGACTGAGCACTACGCCGGCGCCCGCATGGTAGAGCAGGCGCGAGGCATTCAGCGTGCCGGAGGAGATGCGGCTGGCCTCTTCCGCATCTACTCCGGTGAGATTGCCGTTCAGTTGCGGCAGCTGACCAGAACGGGCGACGCGAACAACCTGCTTCTGCGCGAGCGCCTCAAGCTCGGCAACGCTGATGCGCGGATTGTTCTTGAGCGCAAGCTGCTCAGCCTGCTGCCGCGTCAGCGTCTCGGCCGTCGCGTTGTCCTGCGCGGTCGTCACCGGAGCTCCGGCAGACGGGCGCTGCGACAGCATCGCATCAGCGGATACTTTCTCTGCCTGCGGCTGCACGCGAGGCGCCAACGGAAGCGCCGCGCTGCGCTGCGCAGTCAACGAAGCGGGGCATTCTGCAAACAGCAGCAGCAGGGCTAACGGCCAACCCGGCAGTCTCGGTATGCGCTTACGCATGGGCCACCTCCGAGCTGCCCGTCGCCGCCTCCCCCTGGTTACGCGGCGTTTCTTCCTTGCGATGCACCAGCAGATACGCCGCGGGAACAACAAAGACCGTCACGATGACTGACACCGTGAGACCTCCGATGATGGCCCTGGCCAGTGGAGCGTATTGCTCGCTGCCCGCCTCCAGCGCAAGCGCCATCGGGATCATGCCGAGGATGGTCGCAAGCGAAGTCATCAGCACCGGCCTCAGGCGCACCCGGCATGACATGGCAACGGCATCGGCAATCGTCATGCCTTCATCGCGCAGCTTGCGCGCAAACTCGACGATCAGAATCGAATTCGAGACCACGATGCCGGTCATCATCACCACGCCCATCAGCGACATCACATTCAGCGTCGTGCCCGTAAGCCATAGGAAAAGAATCACGCCGGTGATGCCCGGCGGAACGGCGAGCAAAATAATCAGCGGATCGACGAACGACGAAAACTGCGCCATCAGGATCAGATAGACAAGGACGATCGACAGCAGTAGCCCTACGCCGAAGCTGGTGAAGGACCGGCGCATTCCTTCCACGGAGCCACGCATCGTGACCTGAAGGTCGGCGGGGATCTTCTCCTGCGCAATGATCTTTTCCACGCGATTTGCCAGCCCGCCAAGGTCCTGCCCGGACGGAGAGACATAGACATCGATCACGCGGCGCAGTTGGTAGTGGTCCACCTCCGTGGGCGCCTTGGTCCGTTCCACGCTCACCAGTGCACCGAGGTTGGTTGCCGCAGCGCCATTGGGAGACTTGATGGGAATCTGATAGAGGTCCTGCAGCGACTTGATTTGCGACTCGGGATATTGCACGGCCAGCACATAGCTGTTGCCGCTCTTCGGATCGTCCCAATAATTCGGTGCAATCATGGCGTTGGAAGCCAGCGCCGTAATCACGTTGTCCACCACTTCGCGAGACGTGAGCCCAAGTCGCCCAGCCATCTCGCGGTTCACATTGAGTTTCAGGCTCGGATAATCGACGTCCTGCGGCGTAAGAATATCGCCCACTCCTTTAAGCGTCCGTATCTTCTTCGCCAGGGAAGCTGCGGTCGCCGCAGCTTCGTCCAGATTGTTCCCGCTCACCTGGATGTCGATGGGCGCGGGAAGGCCCATGTTCACCACGGCGTCCACCAGACCGCCGGTCTGGAAGTATGTGGAGAGCTCCGGAAGGTCGTCGCGCAGCTTTTCGCGCACCTGCGACATATAGATGAAGGTGCTCTTGCTGTGCTCTTTGTTCAGGCTCACCTGAACGAAGGCAGTATGCGGACCGGAGTTGCTGGAATAGATGGATGAAAAGCCGGGAGCCGTGCCGATGTTCGAAACGATCATCCCCAGGTCTTTCTGGGGAATCACACTGCGAATGTCCTGCTCGACGTGGGAGATGTAGTCGTCGGTGAGTTCAATGCGCGTGCCGCTGGGCGCTTTCACGTTGATCACAAACTGGCCGGGATCGGTGCGCGGAAAGAACGAGAGCCCCAGCATTGGATACAACGCGAGGCTGAAGAGAAATCCTCCCGTAACCGCGAGCACCGTTGTCCATGGCCGCAGCAGGCTTTTGCCTACGGCTATGTCGTAGTGCATGAGCGTGCGGTTATAGCGTTGATTGAAGAGACGCACGAAGCGCTGGAATGGGCTTGTGCCCCCGTGGTGTCCGCTCTCAGTGGGTTCCTTCAGATGCGGATTGTGGATGAAGCGCGCGCAGAACAGCGGGACCACAGTCATCGCCACGGCAAAGGATGCGAACAGCGAGAGCACCACCGAAAGCGCAAGCGCAGTGAAGAGATATTTGCTGACTCCATAGAGAAAAATAACTGGAAAGAAGACAATCGCGGTGGTGAAGGTTGCGGCCAGCACCGGGAGCGCCACTTCGCGTCCGCCGATCTCGGCTGCCTCCGCGGGCGACTTGCCCATTTCCATGTGCCGGAAGATGTTTTCCAGCACGACGACGGAGTTGTCGATCAGGCGGGAAAAGACCAGCGCCAGTCCGCCCAGGACCATGGAGTTGATCGTGGCGCCCATCATGTTGAGAGCCAGGAAGGCGGCCAGCGCGGAGAGCGGGATGGAGAGCATGACGCCGACCGTGGCCCGCATGCTGCCCAGGAAGATCAGGATCATCAGCCCGGTCAGGACCAGTCCGATACCGCCTTCGCTGCCCAGGTTCTTGATTGCCGTCTTCACGAA
Source organism: Acidobacteriaceae bacterium (assembly GCA_035572415.1). Lineage (GTDB taxonomy): Bacteria > Acidobacteriota > Terriglobia > Terriglobales > Acidobacteriaceae > Edaphobacter. The sequence goes on along the minus strand of DATNAU010000120.1, from coordinate 31,901 downwards.
CTCCGACTGATCGAAGACCACGGCGGTCTTGAGCGAGGCCGGAATATCCACCAGATGCTTCAGGCGATCACGGATTCCATTCACGATCGAGATGGTGTTGCTGCCGCCGCCTTGCTTCAAAATCGGAAGGTATACGGAGTGCTGCCCGTCCACCCGCACGATGTTCGTCTGAATCGCGGAGGCGTCCCGCGCCTGCCCGATGTCGCCCACCAGCAGCTGCCCGTTGCCGCTTGTCTTCAACGGCAGGTTTTCGATCTCCTGCGTATCCGGGAATTGCGAATTCGTGTAGATATTGAAGTCGGTCGGCCCGACTTTTACGTCACCGGACGGAAGAATTGCATTCGCGTTGCCGAGAGAGCGCACGACATCCATCGGGCTCAGCTGATTTGCCTCGAGCTTGGTCGGATCGACGTATACCTGGATCTGCCGATACTTTCCGCCAAACGGAGGCGGAATGGACGCGCCTGGAACGGATGCGACCTGGCTGCGCACCGTGTACTGGCCGATGTCGTGCAACTGCGTCTCGTTGAGCCCTTGTCCTTTCAAAGTGATCAGACAGACCGGAAGGCTCGATGCGTCGAACTTCAGCACAACCGGGGGAAGCGTTCCAGGGGGGAGGCGCCGCAACTGCGCCATCGCCAGATTGGAGATGGTGTTGATCGCCGCGTCCGAACTGGTGCCTGGCTGGAAGTACACGCGGATCAGGCTGACGCCGGGCAAGGAGCGTGATTCGATGTGGTCAATGCCGCTGCCCAGCGTAAAGAAGCGCTCGAATGGATTGGTGATGTGCGCCTCGATCTGCTCCGGCGGCATGCCGTTGTAGAAGGTGGCTACGACGACGACCGGAATATCGATCTCCGGGAACAGATCCACGGGCATGCGCGCGACCATCGTTGCGCCCACAACGGCGACGACGAGGCAGAGCATGATGATGAAGAAGGGATAGCGAAGAGCGAACCCGGACACTATTTCACCTCCGCCGCGATGATCGAGCTTTCTTTGGGGCTTACTAGCTCACCCGGCTGAAAGCTCGACTGGTTGGCGACGATCACTTGCTCGCCTTCGTGCACGCCGCTAACGACCTCCACGCGATTGGCGGTTGTGATGCCTGTCTGCACGGTGCGTTTCTCCACCCGATTCTGGCCATCCACTACCAGCACTACCGGCTGCGCCTCGCTTCGGTCGATAGCCTGCACCGGCACCACCAGAGCGTCGCCGCTGCGCCTCACATTGAGAGTCACCTCCGCATACATGCCCGGCGCGAGCGAGCCATCTCTGTTCGGCACATCGACCTCCACCTGCATGGTGCGGGTCGCCGGATCGAGCGCGCCGGTGCTGCGGTTTACCTTTCCGACGATCGTCCTATTGAGCGCGCCGATATGAATGATTGCGGAATCCCCGTCATGGACGAACGGAACAATATCGCCCGGGACCGGAAGCCGCAGACGCAGCGTGCTCACCTGGGCGATCTTGACCACGGGAGCGGAGCCTGCGTTGGACGTGCCCGCCTGAATCAGCGCACCGGTATCCGCATAACGCCACGTAACAATGCCGTCAAAAGGCGCGGTGATTCGCGAATAGTCCGCCATCGACGAGACCTGCTGCTGCTGCGCCTGCGACACGCCAAGCTGCTGCTGCATCGCCTCGAAAGCGGATTTCGCCGCATCCACCTGCGCCGCCGATTCCTGGTCCTTCGCCTGCGCGTCATCGAGTTCCTGTTGCGCGATCAGGCCGGGGCGCGCATCCGACGCCTGCTTCAGCCGTTGCGCGGCGGAATGGACAGCCGCGTAGTTCGCCTCCGCGCGTGCGGCGTCGTTCTTTGCGCGCAGGATCTGGGCCTGCGTCTGGCGCACCCCGGCCTGCGCACCCTGCACCTGGGCCTGCAGTTCGGGTACATCGAGCGTCGCCAGTACCTGGCCCGCCTTCACCTTGTCGCCGATGTCCACGTTGATGCGGCGGATATAACCCGCCACCTTTGCGTGCAGCTCGACTTCCTGATACGGCAGAAACTCGCCCGCAACGGTAAGCGTGTTCGCGAGTGTGGCGCGGGTTACGGCGACAACTGACGCGGGCGGCGTTGTGTTCTCTGTGGCGGAGGGATTGTTGCTCTTGCACGCGACGGCCATGAAACACAGCGCTGCCGCGATCGAAACAGTTCGCTTGCGATGCATTGGGGAATCACCTGTCAGGACTTGATGGAGAGCCGGAACATTGCGAACGGCCGCGGTCGCGGAAGCCACGGTGTTCAGGGGATTTCAGCGCAAGTCAGGCGATGGAAGGCGGCGGACGCGGAGCAAGTAGCTGCGTCTCGAAGGCCGCCGAAGGGGGCACAATCGTTTCGGGGATCGCGAGAATCCACTGCTCAGGCCGCTTTCCGGCCAGTGCGGCCACGCGCAGCGTGGCAAACGCGTTGGGCGCGCTCCCGAAGAGAACCGGATTCGAAGGCTTGTCCGTGCCCGCCTCCAGGTATACTGCGGCGGCTGGCCGCTCCTTCTGGGAAAGCAGCTTGGCAGCCGGTGCATGCGCTTTTGAGGCAGATGGCTGGTACAGGGAGAGCTTATAGTGCAATCCCCACACCGACACGGCGAACGCGAGCAATAGCGCGATCGCCCAGCATGGGGAACCGGGCCGCGGACGGTACCACGATTTTGTGTCCTGGTGTTTCAAATGGGCGGACCTGGCGAACGGCACATAACCGCGTGAAACAACCGGAGAGATCGCTTCGCGCGTCCGCATGGAACTCATCCGATTGTACCGGGTCGCGCATTCACGCGCAAAAAGTGCCATGCAGCAGTCTCAAGTGGCCTGCCCCAAATTCAGAGATCGACTCGGATCTGGGCGCCACTGCGGTCAACGTACTGGATGTGACGGCCGTTCATCTGCGCCAGCGGGGTACTGATGTGTTTTTCATCCGCGGACGACGGCAATACCGGCGAGTGATCGGCTTCCGTCAGGCAGGCGGCCCAGCGCAGGCAGACCAGACCAACCGGCGTTCCGGGCGCCTGGTCCCAATGCTGCAGGATCGTGGGCGGCGCCGCAGGATCGCCAGCATTCTTCATCAGAATGTCGTTTGAAAAGTTCAGATAAACTTCGATGCCGGCCTGTTTCACACCATTGCGATACACCGACGCGATGGGGTCGCGGACGAAGATGCGCTCGCGGTTGAACGCCGTCCACACTACGAACACAATCAGGACCAGAGTTGCAACCACTTTCATTGGGGCCTCACAGGCACATCGTTCTTCGAGTGCGCCGCAGATACTGTCATGCCTTTGCCGGCTCCTTGTGCTTCTCCTCGTGGTACTCCTGCTCCGTATTGATCTCCCAGAGCGACTTCTTGTCGACGCGACCTGCGGCAAGGCCATCCACCGCGTGCATTGCTGTCAGCATACTGTGGTCCTGGTTGTTGTACTTGTGCATTCCATTGCGGCCCACCAGGAAGATGTTGTCGATGCGGTCGGTGAAATCCTTCAACTCATCGAAGCGGCTGTAGGTCCCGAAGTATGCAGGATAAGTTTTGGGTACGCGAACCACGTGTGCGTCACTGACTGCATCCGCATCCAGAATGCCGATCTTCGCAACCTCGGCGATGGCATACTTCTTCAAGTCGTCGTCGGCCATCTTCCATAGGTCATCGGTCTCATAGCAGAAGTATTCGAGTCCGATCCAGACCTTGGAAGGATCGCTGACCAGATAGGGGCTCCAGTTGTTGAAGATTTGCAGCCGCCCCAGCGTCACATCCGGCTCCTGAATGTAGATCCATGTGTCTTTCAGCAGGCCTCCATCCGGCTCCTTTACCTTCAGCCGATCGGCAAGCAGACCCACCGTGATGAAGTCGCGATACTGCAGGCCTTCACTTACCTCCTGCACATTCGCGGGAATCGGCGTGCGCATGGCGCGCACCAGGTCTCGCATCGGCATCGTGGAGAAAAACCAGTCGCCTGCGAAGGTGCGGCGCTCGCCTGTGTCGCTGATGGCTTCGATGGACTCGACGTGCATGTCGCTTCCGGGCACGAAGTTGATGCCGTCCACCTTCCACCCCATGTGGATCTCACCACCCTTTTGCTGGATCAGCTCGGCCACATGCTCCCACAACTGGCCCGGACCGAACTTCGGATACATGAACTGTTCGATCAGCGAAGTTTCCGTCCCTTTCTGCGAGATGTCACCGTTCTTTCCTTTGCCTCCCGAGAACATCTTCTTGACGAAATGCTTGACCGCTGTGGTGAGGGAAAGGCCCTTGATGCGTTGCGCTCCCCACTCTGCGGAGATCTCGTGGCAGGGTGTGCCCCATACCTTCTCCGTGTAGCTCTTGAAGAAAGTCAGGTAAAGTTCGCGACCGAACCGGTTGATGAGGAAGTCCTCCAGACTCTTCTCCGGCTTGATCTGCTTCACGCGGCTGGCGCCGTAGCTGACGCCAACCTTCGCCATCCGCGCCAGGCCAAGGTTCTTGATGGTGTTGCCCGTGAGCGTGATGGGGTAGTCGAAGAATTTGCGGAGATAGTAGATGCGGCTTCGCCGTGGCCGGATCAGCATCACCAGATCGGGATCGCCAGGCGACTCCACCTCGACGGTTTCCCTGCCATCGCCGCCATCGTGGGCGCCGTCCGGTTCCGTATCCTCGTCATCGGCATCCCCCAGAAGAGGGCCCATGCCCCGCAACGGCGGCTCCTGCTCAAGATTTGCCGGCACCGCAACGGTGCGCTTCTTTCCCTGATAGCTGATTTCCACCGGAGGCCGTGTTGATCCCGTCGCGCCTTCCGCCAATGCCTCGGGGGGCAGCAACTCCATCCACCACTGCATGACGCGGTCGGATTTGGAAAAGAAGCGGTGACCGCCGATATCCATGCGGTTGCCGTTGTATCGAATCGTCCGCGAGATGCCGCCAATCTCGTGGCTTGCCTCCAGAATTACCGGCACGATATCGGTGCGCCGCAGCAGTTCGAGCCCTGCCGTCAGGCCTGCCGGTCCCGCGCCGATAATGATTGCCTTTCTCGCCATGTCGCCTCATATCGATGAGATGTGTGGCTTCCGCGGCGCAATTGCCCGGATACGGCCACGATGCTTCGATGCGCTTCTCACCCGTTGCGGTCGATCCACTCGCCGAATGCCGCGTCAAGCCAATCTTGGGTACCAGCCACAGGCTAATTGATCCACATCGAAGAAACGGTGCGGAATTGCCCCGCGAACCACCGCGCGAACTCCCTCCGCTGCCCCATCCGGGACCGCTGATTATGTATTGACATGTGTGCCGCGGAAGACGGAAAATCACTGGCCATTACAGGAGGTATGCCATGCACATACCTGTTGTGCGGCACATAAAGCCTGCCGTCCGCAAGCTTACGCCCACCTTCCTTTCGATCGCGCTCGTTACAGGCATTTCGGTTCGTGGCGGATCGCAGGGCCTCACTTCGATTGCTTCTCCCATGACCGAGCGAGAACGCATGCATCAGTCCGATCAGTGGCATGAGATCCAGAAGCATCTGCCCGATCCGGCTACTGCCTCCCCGCAGTCGCTGGAGCAGCAGGCCGACATTCTGCGCGCCCGCCGCTTCCCTGAAGATGCAATGGACTACTACAAGTACGCGATGGACCGCGGAGGCAACCCGCCCGCCCTGCTGAACAAGTTAGGTCTTGCCGAACTGGAGATGCACCATATTCAACTGGCGCGCGTTTATTTCCAGCGCGTGGTGAAGATGGACAAGAAGAATGCCGAGGCCTGGAACAACCTGGGCGCGAGCGAGTTCATCGACGGCCGCAACCAGGCCGCCATCTCGGATTACAAAAAGGCCATCAAGATCAGCCGCCGCTCGGCGGTCTTCCATGCAAACCTCGCAAACGCGTACTTTGAGGCGCGGGACGACCACGGCGCCCGCCGCGAGATCGCGACTGCGCTGGAGCTCGATCCTCACGTGTTTGAGCAGGAGGGAACCGGCGGAGTCGCCGCACATGTGCTCTCCTCCGCGGATGCCGCGCGGTTCTCCTTTGAGATGGCCAAAATGTATGCCCGCACCAGCATGGAAGAAGAGATGCTGCGCTCGCTGGCGAAGGCGGCCGAGGCCGGTATGGACATCCGCCACGAGATGGAACACGATCCTGTGCTCGCAAAATACGCCATGGACCCGCGTGTGCTGACAGTGGTGCGCAATGCGGAGATGGTGCGCGCGACCCGCACGCCGGCCGTCGGCGCGACGGACATCGTCAAGCCGCTCTCGGAATAGCAACCCCTCGGGTGCTGCAGGGGATCGTATCGGCTAGCCTCCGACGATCGCGACCTCGATGTTCTTCCCGAGCCACCGGTCGTCGGCGGGCCAGTAGAGGGTCAGGATGAGTTTGCCGGCCCGCGTCGCTTCGGTGGCAATGTCGCAGAAGAAGCCGACATAGCCCACTGGATGCGACTCGACGGTCGCTTTGGTGGCCCAGTTGTCCATGGTGTAGACAACGCGGAAGCGGGCATCGTCGACGACGCGGAGCCGCATGCCTCGAACGACGGAGGTCGCCGGGCGAGCGCGTTTGCATATTTCGATATCGCTGCGGAACTGCCGCTGCTCCGGCGCGACCGCGTAACGCTTGCGGGCCGCCGAGATACAGTCAAAAACCTCACCGTCCACAGCTGACTTCAGCAGCTTGACATACTCCGAATGTGCCCACACCAGCGGCTGCGCGGAGCCCGCGGATTTGCCCTTGAACAGATCCAGCGCCGGCATGTCCTTGTAGTCCCACACCTGCTCCGGCAACATGCCTCCGACTGACGCGAACTTCTCCATCGCAGCGATGTATAGCTCGGGATCGCGCCCCGCAGCCACCTCATAGTGGCCTCGCTCCCCGGTCAGCAGAGGCCATGCGCGACCCTGACCCCAACCCTCATATGGACCGCCGTCCTTGCGTTGGCCGTAACCGTCATGGTTGTAGCGTCGCCAGCATGGCCCTTCGGGGAAATCGATCTTCAGTATGTGATCGACAACTTTCAGCGAGTCGATGATCAGCGGGTCATCCGCGCGGCGGATACCGTAACGCACCAGCTCCAGAAAGCCGGCATCGATGATCTCGCGATCTTCAAACTCCGCACGCTCGTCCGGCGCGCGATTCGCCAGCACCAGATGTCCGGGGGGGACATTGGGATTGTGGAATGGCTCCCCTGCCGCCGGCGGCCGCAGGCGGATGTAATGGTGCTTCACGCCGGGCAGCAGGATGCCGTCGTTGGTCGTGGTCCATTCCTCGAGATGCGCTTCGATCCAGTCTGCATACTCTTCCAGGAACTGCCCCAGCTCCGGCGCCTGATGCGCACGTGCGAGTTCCGCCGCACAAGCCAGCGCGGCGATCACCGCGGCAAGGGTTGACGGCGAGTAGCCTGCATTCTCTTCCCAACGTTCCTGCTGCGTGATGGGCGCATATCGCACCAGAAACGCCGCGGCGCGCTCGACAAACGGAAACACCTGGAACTTCTGCAGCTCGCCGTGCTTCCACAGCCGCCATGCCAGCAGGATCGGAAACGCCACCTCATCCAGCTGAATACCCTGCCAGTACGGCGTGCCATCGATCCAGAAATTCTGCGCGAAGCTGCCGTCGGCGTGCTGCGTGCAGGCCAGATAGACCAGAGCTCGGAGCGCCGTCTCGGCGCGGCCGCAGGCCAGCAACGCCGTAGCGGACTGCACCATGTCGCGCGTCCAGACCAGGTGATAGCCGCCCAGGTCATCGTCGCCCTTGGAAGCGCCCCACGGAATCGAAGCCGATGCAATGAACGCGCCGGAAAATGTCTTGTCTTCGTGCGTCAGGATCACGTCATGGCTGACCCGGGAGAGCCGGCCTCCATCGCCGGACTTCGGCACAAGCTCTTTGGGCGCCAGCGCGCGCAGCCACTGCTCGATAAACCGGCGGCGATGCTCCTCATACGGCGTCGCCAGCGCCTGCATCATCTCGCTGACTGCCGCGTGAGCGCCGTCTCCCAGTCCAATGGCGATGGTGAATTCGCGGCTGCGCGCCACATCGATCTCGCCCATGACGGCGATGTTGCCGTCGCGCGCCTCCCCAAAACACCAGTCCATCTTCATGTCCGTCATCAGGTCCTGATAACCGTCGCTGGCGCCGACGTAGCCGCACGAGGTGCGCGTGAAGCCGCCGTTATCCACGCCCATCGCCAGGGCGTATGGCAGCTTCCACGCCAGCAGCACGCGCCTGCCCGCCACCAGCACGCTGCGCGCGGAGTTCCCCGCGCCTCCGCCATTCAAATGCGGCGCCAGCAGCGCGTAAACCTTCATTCGCCTCAGAACATCCTCATCACCGGCGATCTTCACGTTCACCAGGACGACGGAATGGTGCGGGTCGGCAATGAACTCCTTCGTCACGGTGTAGCGCTTCCGCGGGTCGGTGCCCACAACGCGCACTGCAGGCGCGTCCGGGTCGATGCGGTGGAACTCGTACGTCAGATCGCGCTTCTCTTCGTGGAAGAACGTCTCTCCGTCAGTGAAGAGCAGCTCCATGTCGCGTGTCTGCGGCCGATCGATCGTCGGATAGTAGATCTCGTTCAACGTGCCGTGTGAGACCGTGAACCACACGCGGCTGGAAGCCGAATATGCCGTCAGCACCGCATCCTTCAAGCTGGAGGTCCAGCGCGGCGCGAGGCCCGGCGCGCCGAAGGCAGGTCCATCATCCTTGAGCCAGTTGTAAGACCATTGGTCGCTCATGGAATCCATTACACCGCAAACGTGGCGCCGCCGTCAGTTTCAACACGGTGAACAGCGCGATTCGCGCGGCTGCTGTTCACTGCGCTATCATCGCGATTGTGTCTTGATCGTTTCCCATGACGCGTTGAGCAGTGCTCGCGCATCTGATCCGCATAACAGGAGATTCTCTTATGGCTTACGAACTTCCTCCGCTGCCCTATGACTATGCCGGTCTCGAGCCGACCATCGACGAAGCGACCATGAAGCTGCACCACGACAAGCACCATCAGGCCTACGTGACCAACCTGAACGGCGCCGTCGAAAAGCACCCAGAGCTGGGCAAGAAGTCGCCCGAGGAGTTGGTGAAGGACCTCAGCGCCGTCCCGGAAGATGTGCGCAAGGTCGTCCAGAACAACGGCGGCGGCCACGTGAACCACACCATGTTCTGGCAGATCATGAAGCCGAAGGGCGGCGGCGAACCCACCGGCGAGATCGCCGCGCAGATCAAAAAGGACTTCGGCGACTTCGAGGCCTTCAAGAAGACCTTCAACGAGACCACCGCGAAGCAGTTCGGCTCCGGCTGGGGCTGGCTCGTGTGGAAGGGCGGCAAGCTGGAGGTCACCACGACAGCGAACCAGGACAACCCGCTCTCGCAGGGGCTATACCCAATCCTGGGGAATGACGTCTGGGAGCACGCCTACTACCTGAAATATCAGAACAAGCGGCCCGACTACCTTGCCGCCTGGTGGAACGTCGTGAACTGGGACGAAGTGAACAAGCGCTTTGCCCACGCCAAGAGCCATAAGTAGCGGGTACCCCCTCCCCCCTTTGTGCAAGTTCCATGTTTTCAAGGAAGTTGCAGCGTTTTGGCTACAGGTTCTTGAAACGATTGGGGTTGCAGCTAAGTATTTGAAAGAACAAGGCTCCAATGGCAAAGCCCCGAGGCGAACCTCGGGGCTTTTTCCATTCTACTGCCGGTATGCGCGGACCACCAGAAAAAACTTGCCCCGCCCTCGGAAAATTTCGAAGGCGGGGCATTTGTGTTGGGCTTGGAATTTAGAAGCTGAACTTAACTGCTCCCTGGAAGACGCGGGCATTGTTGGTTGTGCTGCCAACCTGCCCGAAGGTTCCCGAGCTAATCGTAGCCGTCGGGTTGCTGAAGTTGGGATGGTTGAGCACGTTGAACGCTTCCAGCCTCAATTGCATGTTCAGCGACTCGTGGAGTTCGAAGATGCGCGAGATCTGTGCGTCCATGTTGAATGCCGGGGTTCCGCGGAACGCGTTCCTGCCGGTCGTCCCGAAAGTCCCTACCGGGGCTTTGGTAAACGCCGCAGGATTCAGATATTCGCGGTTTGCCGCCCCGCTCTGCTGCCGGAACGCAACCTTCTGGTAAATGGGCTGCCCCGGAACCAGGTTGGCATGGTCGTTGTTGACATCGACGAGAGAGTTATCGTTCGCTGTTCCCGTTCCGAGTGTTACCGAGAACGGCGCGCCGGTCTGAATGCGAATCAGCGGAGCGATCTCCCAGCCGTTAACTGCCACCTTCTCCCAGCGGTTTGCGAGGGAAAAGTTTGTTCTTGCCACCAGTGAAACATTCTCGATGTGCCGGTAATCAAAGCCGCACGGGCCGTAATCGGACGCAGGATTGTTGAAGTTTTGTACGGAGGTGGCGGCGACGTCGCCCTGCTCGTCGACGATGTCCAGGCACTTGGACCATGTCCAGTTGCCCAACAGCGTAAACGTCGATGACAGCCGGCGATTGATGGAGGTGATCAGGCCATGGTAGTTCGCCATGCCTTCGTCGCCGATCAACACTGACCCTCCGCCGCCAAAGGAATAGCCCGCGCCCTGCGTGGGGTTCTCAAGAGTCAGCAGCGCTCGTGCCTGATAACTGTTGCCATTTGCCTGCGAGCATGCTCCGGTACCGGTACCCGCCTCGGCAAGGTTGGTTCCGGGTGCCACGCAACTTCCCGGTCCGTTCCAGTTGCCGGGAATATAGACGACTGGATTGAGTGGAATACCGAGCTCGATATGCGATGTCTTGTTGCCGATGTAGTCGAGCTGGAACTGCCAGCCTTTGCCGAAGGACTGTTGGATGCTCGCCGTCCACTGCATCGTCGAAGAGGGCCGGAAATGGGCGGGTAACACAATGTATTGGGAGTTCGGGAAGAAGTGGACCTGTCCGGGCACAGCAATCTGCGCCTGCGGAAACGGATTTGTGTTGATCGTAGTGGCAGTAACAAGCGCCGATGGGATGGACCAGGGCGTGCTGAACGGGATGTATCCGGCGGAGTTCTGGCTGATCGCCGTGGCAAACGGCGGGTTCTGCTGGTTGCGCTGACCGGTAAAGAAGTTCGGCTCGTCGTAGATGTACTCCGCGCCGGCGCGAATCACTGTCTTCCCTTTGCCGGAAACGTCATAGGCGAAGCCGAGGTTAGGATCGAACTGCCACGGCGAGTTCTGCGTAAACGCCTTGGGGACGCCGGCATCGCCGTAAAACAGGGCGCCTGCAGGAGCTCCGTTGGGCGTCGTCCCTGGCGTGGAGGCGGAGAAGCCTCCCGAAAACACCTTGCTGTAGGTTGTCGAAAGGAAGTTGGCGTTGTTGAACACGACACCGCGATTGAAGTAGTCCGTCGGCTCAAATTCAGGCGACCAGCGCAGACCGGCCACGATCGTCAACTGCGGAGTGGCATGGTAAGTGTCCTGGAAGTAGAGGCTGGGAATCGGAGCACGCAGCGCATTCTGCTGTTGCTTGCTCTGCTGGAAGGCGCTCATCGTTCCCTCCAGGAAGTCCAGGGCACCGTCACCGATCTGTGTCGTTTTATAGTTCGGGTTCTGGGTTGCGGTGCCGCTGTTTCCGTATGGCCCGTATGAGCTGTAGGCGCTGTTGAATGAGAATTGCCCGTTGGATTCGTACCCGTTCCCGATGTTCAGCTGGTTGCGCACGAACTCGCCGCCGAACACAAACTGATGGTGCCCGTGCACTAACGTCACTTCATCATCAATGGCAAGGGTATTGTCATTGAAGTGTGCGACGGAGTTGGTGCCGCCGCCGATCGTGAAGCCGCCCACGCCGCCGCCGGTCGAGAGCTGCAGGCCGTTCGCAATCGGGTTGTAAATCGCAACGCCAAGGCCCTTAGGCGCGTTGATGTCGGACGCGTTGTAGCCACGGTTGTTGACGCGGCGCAACACGGCAACGTGGGCGCTGTTCACCAGGTTCGAACTGGCGGTGAAGTTCTCGCCGACAATCAGGCTCTGTACCCGCTGCAGTGGATTTCCGGCAGCTGCGGTCACCAGGATGTTGTTGGGAAAGAACCACGACGGCAACTGGTACCCATCGAACATGTACCGCGCAAACAGATTGTTCCGGGAATTGATGATGTAGTCCTCACGCGTGACGAACTGCTTATCGTACACGTCATTCGGAGTTGCGTATTGCACAACTCCGCAGTTGTAGATATCCACGTTCGGGTTAATGGGTGGCAGATATTTCAAAAGGGCCAATGACTGCGCGTTCCATGTGGGGAGCGCCGGGCCGCCGGGCTGGTTGTATTTGTTACCCGGCAGGACAGCGCCGGTCAATGGATCGAGCAGTTGCGTCGTGCTTGTCGTGCAGGAGGTCTTGGTGATCGTCGAACCGGGAGGCGGAGCCGTTACGGAGAAATCGCCTGCAAGGTTCGCCGCTGTGGGAACGTGCGCGGTCGTTGTGGCGCTCAACTGCTTCGCTTCGTGAAACTGATAGCCGGCAAACGCGAAGAGCTTGTCATGCTTGATTGGACCGCCGAAGGTGCCGCCGTACTCGTTCTGGTGTAACTGGTCTTTGCCGCTGCCCGGTCCGTTGGGAGGGATGACGAAGAAGTTGGTTGCGTCGATGTAATTGTTGCGGATGAATTCAAATGCGGAGCCGTGATACCTGTTCGTCCCAGAGCGTGTAACTACATTCACCATGCCGCCCGAGTGCATGCCGTCCTGCGCGCCCAGGGCCGCAGTCTCCACACTGAACTGGTCGACTGCATCCGGAAAGGGGAAGGGCAGGTTGGTGTTGCCCATATAGTCGTTGTTGTCAGCGCCGTCCAGGCGATACAGGATCGTGTTGCCTTGTCCGCCCGCAACCGAGATCGAAACGGATGCATACGAGTACTTGCTGCCGTTGGAGAAATCGCCGCCGCTGGCGTTCGTCGAGCCACCTGAGGCCTGGATCAATGCCGTCATCTGGCGGCCATTCAGAGGCATCTCCAGAACCGTCGAACTGTTGATCGTCTGCTTGAACGTGGGGTCCTCGGTTTGCAGCGCCAGCGAATCCGTATGCACTTCAACGTGCTCGGTCGCGGCGCCAACCGTCATCTTCACGTTGACTGAAATACTGCTGCCTACGTCCAGCACGTTGCCGGTCTGCGTGAAGGTCTGAAAAGAAGGTGCGGCCACCTGGACTGTATACGTCCCGACCTTAATATTGGGGAATACATACACACCCGCGCTATCGGTTTTCGTCGTTTGCGCGATTTTGGTGGTTTCATCGGTGAGGGTTACCGATGCATTCGCAATTGCGGCCCCGGTGGCATCCGAAACCGTTCCCTGGATATTGCCCGTACCGGCGATCTGCGCACGCGCTACGCCTGCGACAAAAACGAAAACCGCCAACGCGAGCAGTTGGACCACTGCCGCCATCCGCCTGAAACTCAATCCTTGCCGCATCTCTTGCCTCCAGAAATCGAACTGCAAATAGGGCCCTGTTTGTGGGATCGTTTTAATTCATCGCTGTCCGACCATGCGGTCCATTCGGACAGCTTTGGTCGAACCACGGTAGCTTTCTCACTGATGCGTGCTGCGTTCTTTTTCCGCATCTTCAAGCGCTGTTTGCTGGGACGCAATGAGACTGCTACGCCGGCGCGGGTATTGTCAAGAAATGATTGCGTCTATTTCCGATGTCGGTCCGTATATGGGTTAAATACCCTGTCGAGCGTTCGGCGGTCAGTTGCTTAGAACCACCCGGTTTTTCGCTGACAACAAGCTATTTTTGTTTCTGCCTTCATGGGGGTGTGCGAAGTGACGTGCGCTTTCTGTCAGTGAGCGCTCTTTGCCGCGCGAACGATCGCCGCATCCAGCCGCATTGCCGCCAGCCCATCCTCCCCCGTGACCGGAGAAGGTTTGCCATCGCGCACCGCTTCCACGAAGCCCGAAACCGAAAGCGCGAATGAATCTTGGTAGCTGCAGGCAGGCAGCGCGGCAATCTTCTCTGCGATTCTTCCTCCGCTTGCCGAACCACGCAGGTTTGCCCGTGTCGCCCGGCTGATGACGATGGACTCCTGCGTGCCGTACAGCGCGAAGGACCAGAAGTGCTCTTCCAGCGGCACCATGGCCGAGGCCGACATCGACGCAACGAAGTTCGCCTCCTCCTCCGTACCAAAGCGCATGGTTGCGGCGACAGCGATGGATGGGTGGTACAACATCTCGTCGTGTAATTGGCCGCCGTACGCCCACGGCCGCTGCGACGCAACGGAGACGGGCGGCCGCAGCTCCTGCTCGTCCACAAGCGTCGCGCTCACCTGTGTCGGATCGCCGAAAAAGTAGCGCGCAAGGTCCAGCAGGTGCGGCCATAGGTACGCATGCATGTGCGCGGAGAACAGGGCAGGCCTGCCGAAGCCGCCGCACGCCAGCTCTTCTTTGATCAGCGCGTGCGCGGGCACGCTGCGATAGTTGTAGTTCACACCCAGCATGCGGCCGGAACGCTTTGCCGCCGCGACCATGGCTTCGCCTGCCGCGATCGTGTGTGCCATCGGCTTCTCGCACAGCACGTGGCAGCCGGCCTCAAGCGCCAGCAGCACCGGCTCGACATGGTCCCACTCCAGCGTCGCCACGGAGAGGATGTCCGGCCGTTCGCGCTGCAGCATCTCCTCCACAGACGTGTACCCGCGAACCCCGAAGTCAGTCGCGAAGTTCGCAGCCCGTTCGGCACTCCCGCTCACTACCGCGACCGGCTGGGTATGAGGACAACTCCCGTAGGAGTGTGCGTGCAGACGGGCCGCGCCACCGGTGCCAATCACTGCTGCCTTCAAAGCATTCCTCCCGTCCGCCGCCGGCAGTGTAGTGCATCGCGCCGAACGAGGTCCTTCAGGGGGCAGTCGCCGTTTCCTCGGCATCATGGCTTGCCTCGGATTCAAGCCCATTCAGGCCAATTGCCGTAACGCGATAGGCATAGCGTTGTCCGGGCGAAACATCGGTGTCCCGATATGCCGCCTCAGCCAGGGGCTGCTCGCCGCTGACGCGCTGCCATGGACCCGCTGCGGCGGCCTCCGTCACGGCGCGCCGGTAGACGCGATAGCCGGCCACTCGCGGCTCATCGTTCGGCTCCCACGAAAGATCGATCACCGCATGTGCGGCTGGTCCCTCGCCCGTGAATCCGGGTACGGCGACAAGCCCCTCCGGAGCGTCCGGCGGAAATACGTCCGCGACCGGCACCATGACTGCAGCCGATGGCGCGCTGCGGACCTCCAACTGCTCGCCGCCGACGCTGACCGTCCGTACACGCGACGCCACATAGCGGTAGGTGTGCCCTATCTCAACGCTTCGGTCGACGGTGCCGCCGGGATCGGCGCCCGCCCCATTGCCCGCCTGCAGATGGACCTCCGCCGGTTCCTTCTGCCCGGAGAGCGCTTCCGACACAGAACCCGGCTTTCGATTCTGCTGCCTCGGATCGGTGGCCGTCCGCTGCAACTCTACCGTTTCGCCATGCGACTCCGCCTCGGGAGTCCATTCGAGCACCGCGCCCGCCTTGGACAGATGTGCACGAAAATCCTTTAGCGGTGCGAGTGCATCGCCCGCCGCGGCGTAAATGCTTGCCGAGGGGCCCGCCGTTCGTCCTGCCGCATTCTTCAACTGCACGCGGTAAGCAAGCAGTCGAGGCATACCCGAGGCAAGTTGCGCCGGCAGCATATCGGTGGCTTCTCCGGCCTTACCGGATTGGGCCACTGCCGTGGCAACCACCGGCGCGCACGGCTTGCCGCCGGCGCTCGGGCTCGCTTCCGGCGGGTTCATAGCTGAAGTTCGCGCCGCGAGCGTCGGGTCATTCACGACGTCACGGCAGATCTCCGCCTCCACTGGACCTTTGATCAATAGGCGGTCCGTGGTCCGCTCGGGTGTGGTCCAGCGAACAATCACTGCTGAGCCGACGCGCGTTGCGCTCAGGGTGCTCGCTGCAGGAATCTCCGGCAGGTTCAACGATGGCGGCGACGGTGGCCCGGGACTCGCGCATCCCGCAAGTGCCCCGCACAGCAGGCAAAAGGCTCCGCATCCGGCCCAATTTGGACTCCATACCATCAAACCCCGTGTGCGTGGCGACGTATTCGCAAAAAACGGCATCCAACCAAAGGCTAAAGCATTTTTCCGGCGCACGGAATTCGCAGCGCGATCGCGGCCCGGACCCGGGGATTCCGTCAGGCAGGTCCTCGAGGTTTCGGGGGGCCAAAATACTTTTTGACAGGACCCAAAAATGGCGACACCAGGCGTTCTCAGCAGCAATCTCTCCCGCTCCATCAGCCACCCAGGTCTTCACGCCGTACCGGACGTCTCCAACATTCAGATTGACGGTGAGGCCGCCGAATCCGTCATCGCCGAAAAGAAAATCGGTGAGCGCATCAAACATCTGCGCCTGAAGAAATCCATGGGACTGGTCGAGCTGGGCCGCCATACCGGCCTCTCAGCCAGCTTCCTCTCCCAACTGGAGACGGGCCGCGTCGTTCCTACGCTGCGCAATCTCGCGCGCATCGCGATGGTCTTCTCCAAGGACCTGAATTATTTCTTTGAGCCGGAGCCGCAGACACTCTTTCGCGTTCACCGCGGAAAGGATCGCGTTCGCATGCCGCAGTCCGGCGTGGATGATCCCTGCTACTTCTTTGAGAGCCTCGGTTATCTGGTTCCCGACCGTCAGCTCGACCCCTACTTCGCCGAATTCCTGCCTGCGAGCGCCGGCCGGCAGCCGCGTTCGCACCAGCATTTCGGTTGCGAGTTCCTCTATGTACTGGCCGGGCGCATGAAGGTCATGCATGGCGCGACATCGCACGAGATCGGGCCAGGCGACGCCATTTACTTCGACGCATCGACCACCCACAGTTACGAGTGCGCGGGCTCAGAGCCTTGCAGCGCCCTCATCGTGACGTTGCAGCAGCCGGTTGCGATTCCCAGCAGCGGACCGCGCGCCGCAACACCGCAGACAGGCGCTGCTCCACGAAACGGGGCTGCAGTGCGAAGCTTCACGCAGGGTGCTCCCTCCGCCGGGTCCGACCGCGTGCCGGTGCCCAAAGCGGGCTGAACCACCCGAACTACTGCCCGCTGCTGCGTCCGAGCTCTATCGTCTCCCCGTTTGCCTTCTGCCATGCGATGGCGTTGCGAAAGTTCTGTGCGATCCGGTGCGACTTCGCGATGACGATCTCCGCGTGTTCCGGCGTCATCGTCTCCCGCGCCGTCTCCGCAAACAACTCCAGCCAGCGCCGAAAGTGTGCCTCCTCAAGCGGCAGTTGCAGGTGCGTCATCATCGGATTGCCTTTGTAAGTCTGCGATGCCAGCAGCACCGACGACCAGAAACTCTTCAGCAGGGTCAGGTGCGACGGCCAGTCGTCGATCGCCTCGTTGAACACCGGACCGATCACTGGGTCCAGGCGCACCTTCGCATAAAACCGGTCAACAAGCTCCGATATCTCCTGCTCGCTGATGAATTCGTCTGTCACTACTGCCTCCTTGTCGCTCTGGCTGGAATGCCTCAACCACTAGGATGACACCGGTCCAACTGCCGATTCGGCGATAGCGGAATGTGCGTCCGAACATCGCCTCGCGGTATTGTGGATGCGTTCCTGAAGGAGCGTGATTGCCGTGGCCAGAATCCACTGGGCGGGTTTGCTTGCAATGTCAGTTCTGATCAGCCGGCCTATGCCGGCACAAACGTCGCAGCCGCCGGCTGTAGTCGCTGCTGCTCCGCCCATGGGCTGGAACAGTTGGGACGCCTACGGGCTCACCATCACAGAGGACCAGTTTCGCGCCAACGTGAAGGTGCTGGCGACGCAACTGAAGCCTTATGGCTGGAACTACGCCGTCATCGATGAGGGCTGGTTCTTCTATAACCCGCAGGACCGGCCGCATCCCGGCACGCTGCACTATGCTCTCGATCCCAACGGCCGTTACATTCCAGTGCCCGCGCGCTTCCCGTCAAGTGCGGTGACTACCAATCAGATCGTGCCCACGCCCGCGCCCGCTGCGCAGCCGCCGAAGCTGACCGCCACCATCAGCGAGACGAGTTTCAAGCCCCTTAGCGACTGGGTTCACTCGCAAGGGTTGAAGTTCGGCATACACATCGTCCGCGGCATACCGCGCGCCTCGGTCGAGCGCAACCTGCCCATCGCGGACAGCAGCTTCACGGTCACCGATGCGGCGGATACCTCCGATGCGTGTCCATGGGACCCTACCAACTGGGGCGTGAAAGACAATGCCGCCGGACAGGCCTGGTATGACTCGCTGCTGAAGCAGTATGCCGAATGGGGCGTCGACCTGCTGAAGGTCGACTGCATCGCGAACAATCCCTACAAGATCGATGAGATCCGGATGATCCGGCGCGCCATCGATAAGACAGGCCGGCCGATCGTGCTCTCGCTGTCACCCGGCCCGACGGCATTGGAGCACGCGGACGAGGTAGCGCACCAGGCGCAGATGTGGCGCATCTCCAATGACATCTGGGACCTTTGGGCGAATCCGAAGCCCTGGCCGATTGCCGTCTCCAGCCAGTTCGCGCGCCTGGCTGCATGGGCGCCGTACGTCAAGCCAGGCAACTGGCCCGATGCCGACATGCTGCCGATTGGCGAACTGCGTCCCGTACCGGGAGATGGAGCACCGCGTACGACGCGGCTTACGCCAGCCGAGCAACGCACTCTGCTGACGCTCTGGTCCATTGCGCGATCTCCGCTCATCCTCGGCGCGAATCTCACGCTGCTCGATCAGCCCACACTCAAGCTCCTCACCGCACCTGACGTTCTTCGCATCAACCAGACCGCGACACGCTCCGGCCAGGTGCTGCACTCCGGGGACGTGATCGCCTGGGTTGCGGATCTGCCGGCGAATCTGCCGCCCACCCTGCCGCCCGCACTCCGCCCCGCCCCGCACTCCGACGCCGCCGGCGCCACCACCGCACTGGCGCTTTTCAACACCGGAGACAGTCCCATCACCTTCACCACCAGCTTCGCCGCCTATAACCTCGACGAGACCACCTATCGCGTGACCGACGCATGGTCCGGAAAATCGCTGGGCAAAATGAAGTCGATCGAGAACATGACCATCGAACCGCACGCCAGCGTCCTTTGGCTGCTGAAGAAATAGCGGCTCAAGTTGCGAAGGCTTTTCGGGAGTCATGCGCTCAGCGAAAAACAAAGGCCAGCCGGTCAGGGCTGGCCTTTGTTCGGGGAGCGTCGAACGGGATCGATTACTTCTGCACAGAGAAAGCGAAGATGGTCTCTGAGTGCATGGTTTGGCCGGGCTTCAGCAGCGTCGAAGGGAAAGCCGGCTGGTTGGGCGAATCCGGGTAGTGCTGCGTCTCCAGGCACAGGCCGGTGTTTTTCGCGTAGGGAACTCCTGCCGGGCTCTTGTACGTCGAGTCCAGGAAGTTGCCGGAGTAGAACTGCACTCCCGGCTGCGTGGTCGAAACCGTCAGCACGCGTCCTGACTTCGGGTCATACAGCTTTGCGGCAACCTTCATGGTTCCGTTCGCGCCGTTGAGCACCCAGTTATGGTCGTAGCCGCCGGCGATCTGCAGCTGCTCATTCTTGTCGTGGATCCGCTGGCCGATGGGCGTCGGCTTGCGGAAATCGAACGGCGTGCCTGCAACCGGCTGCGCCCCGCCGACCGGGATAAGCACCTTGTCCACGGGCGTGTACTTGTCCGCGTTGATGGTGAGCACCTCGCCGAGAATGGTGCCCGAGCCGGCGCCCGAAAGATTGAAGTAGGAGTGGTTGGTCAGATTCACCACAGTCGGCTTGTCAGTTGTCGCGGAGTAGCTGATGTGCAGCGCCGCGCCCACGAGTGTGTAGCGCACATGCGCCGTGAGCGTGCCCGGGAAACCCATGTCGCCGTCGGGCGAGACCAGCGTGAACTCCACGCCGCCGGGAATCTCCTTGCCGGTCCATAACTTCTCGTCGAAGCCATGCGGACCGCCATGCAGCGCCTGGCCGTTGTTGTTCTGCGGCACCTGATACGTGTGACCGTCGATGGTAAATTTCCCGCCGCGAATGCGATTTCCGTAGCGGCCAACGATCGCGCCGAAGTACGTCTTCGCCTGTCCCTCGTTCACGTAGCCATTCACAGAGTTGTAGCCGAGAACTACGTCCGCCGATTTGCCGTCCTTGTCCTTCGCGTCGATGGAAACGATGCGCGCGCCGTACGTCGTGATGCGCACCGTCAGCTCCGCGTCTTTCAGCGTGTATACCTCCGCGGCCTTGCCGTCGGGCAGCTTGCCGAAGTCCGCCTTGCTCACCGTTGTGGCCGCCATCGTCTCTACTCCCGCTATTGCCGCTCCCATCGCCATCGTCAGCACCGCCGCCTTCATGAATTGCATCGCCATATTCCCCGCTGAATTCCTGTCCGTCCTGTAGGGCGGGCATTTTCTTCGCACCGCCAAATATAACCGAAATCGTGCTTTCCGGTGGGCCGAACGCCGCGCGCGAGGCGCATCACCCTGCTTTGGAGGCAGGGAACCACCCTTGGTTCCTCCCGCCTTCGTTGCAGAGCCGGGAGGCCGTTACACGGATAGAATCGACCGCAGCACGCGCCGGTTCGATGCCGTTCCTCCTCCATTCCGCGCGCACCTGGAGCCGCCTCTCCGCATCGGCAGCGGTCGCCGCCTCCGCGCTCGTACTGGCCGGATGCCAGTCCGTCGCCAACGCCGGCTCAGCAGCGCAACTGCGTGTCATCGATGCTTCGCCGGACGCGCCGGCGCTGGACATCGTTCCTACTTCCAGTTCTGCGCCAGCGCCGCCTGCGCTGTATAACGTGGGCTTCGGGACGGTCAGCTCCTACATGCGGCTGACCCCCGGAACGTGGGCGCACGCCGCATATCTCACCGGAAGCAGCCAGCAGCTCGCCAATCTGCACGGCGCGCTTGCCCCGGGCGCACAGTACACGCTGCTGGTCAACGACATCTCGGCGGACCTGCATCTCTCGCTGCTGCGCGATCAGTCCACGCCCGCGCCCTCCGGGCTGGTTTCGCTCCGTTTCCTCGGCGAAAGCACGCGCACAGGGCCAATCGATCTTTACCTCGTTCCCGCCGGAGCGGCCCTCACCGATGGCTTCGCGCCAGCCGCTGCCAGGCTCGCATTCGGATCCAACACCGGTTATCGCAACCTGCCCGCCGGCGACTATTCGCTGGTCGCGCTGCCTGCGGGACTGGCGCCGGGCTCCGCTGCGCCGCTCTTCACCAGCAGCCAGATGGCGTACCCCGCCGGCTCGGCCCGCACCGTTGTCCTGGTCGATGGGCCGGCGTTCCGCCAGTCGGCGGAGCTGATGTACTCCGCGCCATCCGCGCTGCACATCCTTACCGCTACGGACTACGATCCGCCGGGAAGCTAGAAGCCGAGGTATCCAAGATACTGCACGTCGTATCCCGTCAGGCTGTTCCCATCGTTGAAGCGGAAGATCACCTCATAGCTCGGCGCCACCAGCGTGCGCGGTCTGGACACCACAATCGTCGCCTCGATCGTGTTCCCGTTCAACGGGTCACGCTTATAGGTTGAATGAGCGATTTTCTTTCCGTCTAAATATGCAATCACCTGTGCCGGACTATGACCCAATGGAACCGCACGCGCTTCTTCCTGCTGTAACGCGCTAATGTCCGGACGATAAAGGTTCCCGCAGCCGCACAACAGCGGACAGATAACCAGCCCGATTCGGAGCTTTTGCCATCGCATCGTCTCGCTAGCGTATATCAATGCCCGGCCGCAATGCTTTCGCTAGAATGGGGCAGGTGGAAACCCTCGCGACAACCAGCTTGAAGGAGCTTGCGGCCGATGTGCTGGCGCGCGCGCTGAAGACCGGAGCAACCGATGCCGAAGTGGTCATATACAACGGCGATGAGTTCTCCACGCACGTGCGGCTGGGGCAGGTGGAGACGCTCAAGGAGTCCGGATCGCGCGCCATCGGCTTGCGGGTTTACATCGCCAGCGCGAGTGAAGGACAGCGCACGGCATCCACCAGTTCCTCAGACCTCTCTTCTGAAAGCCTGGCCCGGCTGGTCTCGGGCGCGGTGGAACTGGCGCGGATTACAACGCCCGATCCTTTTGCCGGACTGCCGGAGGCTGACGAATTCGGCCAGCATGATCCCGCTGCGCAGCATCTGTATTTTTCCGACGTGCTCGAGCAGGATCCGTCCGAACGCATCGAAACGGCGCGTGCTGTCGAAGCCGCGGCCATGGCGTACGACACGCGCATTCAGAACTCGGCCGGCGGCAACTATGACACATCGACCTTCCATAAGGTTCTGGTGAACTCGCGAGGCTTTGCCGGCGAATATCGGCGGACCTATGCGGGCTTCTCCGCGCAGCCCATCGCGCAGGATGCCGCCGGCAAAATGCAGCGCAACTACTGGTACTCGGCGTCACGCACAACGCGGTTGTTGGAGGACCCCGTAGCGATAGGCCAGGAGGCAGCCCGGCGCGCGCTGCGACGGCTGGGGGCGCGCCGCGTGTCGACGCAACAGGCGCCCATCGTGTTTGCGCCGGAGATTACCCGCTCGCTGATCGGCAACCTCTTCGACGCGGCGAATGCCGATGCCGTGTATCGCCACGCAACATTTCTGGCGGACAGGCTCGGCGAGCAGGTCGCCGGCGAAAACGTGACCGTCATCGACGATGGCACGCTGGTCTTCGAGCACCAGGTTCCGGATACTCGAACTGCCACGAATACGTGCCGCATTCATCCCGCAGCCTCATCGCGGGCTGAGTGGGATCGACCAACCACCATCCATGTCGGCGGCTTCGGGACCGCGCCCTTCGACGGCGAAGGCCTGCCCACGCGGCGTACGGTCCTCATCGAGCGCGGCGTGCTGAAGAATTATGTCGCGAACACCTACAGCGCGCGCAAGCTGGGCATTCAATCCACCGGGAATGCGGCGCGATCGCTGGCCTCAAATCCGGGCATAGGCGCAGGCAACTTCTTTCTGGAGCCGGGCGCGCTGACGCCGGAGCAGATCATCGGCGGCGTGTGCAGCGGGCTCTACGTCACTGAGACGATGGGCTTCGGCGTGAATCTGGTCACTGGCGACTACTCCCAGGGCGCGGCTGGCCTGTGGATCGAGAACGGCGAGCTGGCCTATCCGGTGGAGGAGATCACCATCGCCGGCAATCTCAAGGACATGTATCGCAACATCACCGCGATTGGCAGCGATCTTCTCTTTCGCAGCTCCTCCGCCGCGCCCACACTCCGCATCGACGGAATGACCATCGCGGGAAGCTGATCCTGGCATTTTGGGCAGCTACGGGTTCGGCGAAGTGAAGAGCCGATCATAGTCGCGCCAATGTCTGCTCATGATCTGGATTTTCTGGCGGATCGCCGCGGAGGTGTCGGGACCAAGGCGCATGATGCTCTCTTCTTCCGGCGTGGAAGCAAGATCGAGAAGGGGCTCCTTCGTGGTCTCGATGAGTTTGTCCAGATTGACCATCGTATCGATCTCATTGCGCGCCAGGTCCATCAGGTCCGTGCGTGCCCAGTCGGACTGGACGCCGAGGACAGGGTTGGCTTCAGGTTTTGCGCCAATCGCTTTTACCCGATCGAGCTGGGCCTGGTACTCCACCATGTTGCCTGCGGACTGAAGAAGGTAAAGAAGCGCCTGAAGGCGTTTGCCGGTAACGTCCCACTGCTCGTGCGCCGCTTCGGTTTTGGTGGAGTCACGAATGGCGTTGACCAGTGAGATTGCATTGCGAACGCGCGGAACAGAGATTTCGATATCGCGTTGAAACAGCAGCCGCGCGCCCCAGCCTTCGTACATGCGCATCGCCTGGATGTCCACCAGATCGGCTGCCTGCTCCGGTCCCTTGGCCTGGAAGAGAAATGGCCGATAGTAGCGGGCATCCTGGTCGGAGAGTTCTTCTGGAAAGGGAACCATCGGACGGGTGAGCCACCGGTTCAGAACATGCCCGAATCGAAGCATCCCGCCGAAGTCAAGCACCTGAAGATTGTTCTGGACCTCATCCAGCTCGTTCCATACCTCCACGAGATTGTCGGCCTGCGCCTCGCCAACTTCGCTCACCGCGAACGCCCGAAGAGCGGTGACGCGTTCGGCAAGCGTACGCATCGGAAGATTGCGCGTGAACTTCAGGTATCGAAAATTGAAATCGATCGTCGTTGCGTCACCGAAGTTCACATAAAACCGCGACGCCGCACGCAATCCCGGGGATCCATCAATGGCAGGGACCACCATACCTGCAATTGGATAGAAGGCGCCCGAGCTGCCGATCGCCCTCACTCCGGCAAAAGATCGCCCGTCGGGACCTTCCTTGCCTTGTACCGCCAGGCCGCGGGGAAGTTTGCGTACGGTGTTCTCCAGAACATCCGGCGAGAACGTAGGGATCATCCACGGACGTGGGCTGATCGGGGTGAGATTGATCTGAATCTCATGGCCGCTGTCCCTGGCAGCTTGCTGAGCGTTGATCAGAAAACCGGAAACGCGGTCGGCGATCGGGCGATTGCGGAAATTCGAGTTTCCATTCATCCCCGGATAGAGAGACGGGGTCCAGTCGAAGCCGGAGCCGGCATCGGTCGTCACCCAATTGAATTGTTCGATCTCCGGGCACACACCGAGGAGGGCCTGCATCGCTTCGCGGTACATGCGAAGCGTCTCCGGCTGATCGACGTTTGGCGCGAAGTAGACCTTGCGGGAGCGATTGGGCTGATCGATGCGCGGACCTCGCAGCTCGGGATGCGCTGCAAAGAATCCCTCCGGCAGAACGGCGGGTTCGTTCGCGTTCCACACACCCTTCAGGCCGTAACGGGACAGGATCTCGCACCGGCCCCGAAGCAAAGAAGTAACGTGCGCGGAATACTCCGCATCGACGAACGGCTGAAGTTCCTTCGACGGGAAGATAGTGAGCAACCCTGCGTGATGGACAAACCACATGGGATAAGGATCGGAAGCATCCTTCTCCCAGTCGGCGGAGGGAAGACCGTCAGTCACAAGCATATCGGTAGCCCCGAGTTCCTTGGACAGTCGCGCCTTCTGCTCAAAGAAGCTGAGATCCGATCGATCGCCGCTCGCACGCGCGACAGTTGGCTGCTGCCCATGCGCTAGCCCCGCAATGCAAAGAAAAACGATAACCACCGCGTGCCTGGTTTGCCGATGCTGCTTCCCACGCGGGATGCTATTGTGGCTGGCCTTGCCGTCTTCGCCGTATGTGCTGCGGCGATCCAATCTGAGGCTCAATCGCTCTTTCTCGGTCTGATCCTTCACGGAACTCATGCCAGCCATGCTAGCAAGTCGCCTCGGATCGTATCCTCGGCTCTCCGGAAACCGAGGCCACTTACTTCGCCAACTCTTGATTGTCGGCAACAGAAAGCAAGGATGCTCCGATGGCTAATTCGCTGAGGGCTTCTGCACGCTGTCAATCACCATCACCTTGGCGGGCGCCTTCGTCGCCTCCAGCTTCAGCCCAAGCTGCTCCTGGATCGCCGTAAAAAGCGGAGGTTGATCGGCGCTCCCGTCGTTCGCGTCAGGCCTTGGTGGTGGAACCCGTCCTCCATATTGCGACTCATCCGGCGTCCATCTCAGGCTAAGGTCGTACCGGTCCTTCAGGCCCGTCTGGTCCAAAACCGGCCGGTCCAATATGCCCTGCATCAACATCGCAAACTCCTCCATGCTCCCATTGCGCATCCCGAGTCTGCCCGGCGGGCCGCCCATCCCGGGAGGGCTATTTGGATCAGCTCCGCTCTTCACCAGCTTCGACCCCGTCTTCGCTACCGACAGGACATAGACCGACAGCGGTTTCGTGTCCTCATGGAACTTCAGCGCAAACCGGTCCGCCAGCAGCTTACGGACAATCCCCCTGGCCTGCTCAAGACTCGGCAAGCCTTCATGATCCGGCAGCACATCCATGTCGAAGTGATCGGTATGGATCCAGTCCGGCCCTCCTACTACCTGTGTCGGGTGGAGGTTATACGCGAGCGTGATCAGGCCTTCCACCGTGAAGTTACCCGCGACCAGATGCCGTCCCTGCAGCGTAAAACCGCCGCGCGCGTGATCTGGATCGGTGGGCTTAATCGTCGCGACCTCGTACCCCGGTTCAAGCTTCGGGTCCATCAGGCTGAGCGCCGCGGTGGCCTTCGGGATTTCCCACGCGGCATCCGCGTTCACATGTTCCAGCGTGAGCGGAAGCTCTCGCGAGCCCTGCTTCCATGTTCCCACCGCCGTCTTTCCGCCCTGCGTGAGCTTGCCGTCATAGCTCAGATCCATAGCGAGGATCGTGAACTTGAGCGCGCCGCCATCCAGGGAAAACGTCGTTGTACCCATTCCGCCAGGCCCCTGGTCGATGCTGAAGAGTCTTCCTTCCAATGCCCCGTTCGATTTGCTTACCTGCAGCACCAGCCGGAGATCCTTGTCCGCGTGAAGGGTCCCTTGCCAGGTCTCCGGCACGTTTTGTGCCGGCGCGTGTACGCCCAGCAGCACAGCCAGCACACCGGCCCAAATCGTCAATCTATTCACAGCGACCCCTCCGCGGAACGTCTCCATGCTACTCGCTGGGAGTGGGGTCAGTTTGAATTTTGCTTTGAAAGGGCGCGGCGCCGGAGGGCTGCTGAAAAAGGGCTCGCTTTGAAACGGCGCGATTTTTAGCCGCGCAGTTAAGGACCAAAAGGTGGCCGGCTTCAGCCGCTGGGGGAATGCAAACCAGGCCAGCTTCTTCAGCATCCCCTCAGCCCCTGAGGTCAATCTTTCATGAACTGCCGCGGAGCGCTCTTGACAGCCGCGGTAAAATTGAATCATCGAGCAAAGCTGGATGCGCGGCCTTGGTTGGGCCTGGCTCCAGTTGAATCGGCTCCTAAACCTCTCATTTCAGGAATTTTGTGCGCAAGTTATTTAGACATGG
The DNA here is from genome assembly GCA_035572415.1 of Acidobacteriaceae bacterium. Classification (GTDB taxonomy): domain Bacteria; phylum Acidobacteriota; class Terriglobia; order Terriglobales; family Acidobacteriaceae; genus Edaphobacter. Next base: position 5,137 of record DATNAU010000120.1, on the reverse strand, counting down.
CTTGCGCCCAAAATACCCCCAAAAAATTTCACGAGGTATTGCCGGCAAGGACGGATCTTCACCAACCACGAGGCTCGGCCGTTTGAACGGCGTGGAAGCCTGAGGCACACTGAAGGGCATGGCGAACGCGGGGGGCGGTGTCGGGCAAGTCCGTGTCGGTGTCGATGAGAACGTTGCTCCGGAGCTGCTGGCGGACTTTCCCCCAAAGGCGCAGATCGTACGGCTGCCGCGCGTGATCGTAGAGCCAGTCGAGCTCGACCTCTGGATTCTGCCCTTCTACCGCAAGGATGCCGCGAATGCCTTCCAGCAGATGCGCGGCGTGAAGGTGGCGCAGTCGCTGATGGCCGGCGTGGACTGGATTCTCCCTTGGCTGCCGAAGTCCGTCACCCTGTGCGACGGGCGCGGCATCCATGACATCTCGGCGTCCGAGTGGGTGATGGCGGCGATCATGTCCATGATCAAGCGCATTCCGCTCTACCGCGATCTGCAAAGCCAGCATCAGTGGCGCGGCTTTGCGACGGCCGGCGAAGGGTTCCTGAATGAGCCAGGGGTCGCGCGCGGGCAATACACCGTTCTTGCGGAGGACTTGTCCGGCAAGACGGTGCTGATCGTTGGCTATGGATCGATCGGCGCGGCGATCGAGGCACGGCTGGCGCCCTTCGGCGTGAACGTACTTCGCATTGCACGCACGGCGCGGGAGCAGCCGAAGGTGAGCGGCATCCGCGAGTTGAACGCCCTGCTGCCGCAGGCAGACATCGTGGTGCTGATTGTGCCGTTGACGGAGCAGACGCGCGGAATGATCGGCGCAGCGGAGATCGCACGCATGAAACATGGAGCGCTGCTGGTGAATGCCGCGCGCGGGCCGGTTGTTGTCACTGAGGCTCTCGTGGAAGCGCTTCAGCAACATCGCATCCGCGCTGCCGTGGACGTGACTGACCCGGAGCCGCTGCCGCCGGATCATCCGCTGTGGAGCGCGCCGAACTGCCTGATTACGCCGCACATTGGCGGATCGACGCCCGAGTTTATCTTCCGCGCGTTCCGTTTTGCCGCCGCCCAGGTGCGACGCTACGTGGCCGGTGAGCCACTGGAGAACGTCGTCGGCGAGCAGGGCTACTGATACTCAACCGGCCGGACGATGTGGAGCGAACCTCAGCATCGGTGTCGTCGACGTTGTCCTGCTCGTCTTCGCCGGAGTCCTCGTCGTCCTCATCATCTTCGTCGTCGTCCTCGCCTTCGACGACCAGCGCGTCATCCTCGTCCTCATCCTCCGCGCCTTCATCCTCATCTTCGTCTTCGTCCTCGAGATCTTCGTCCTCATCTTCACCTTCGTCTTCTTCGTCGGCTGCGGCTGCGGCATGCTGCTGGTTGAGGAAGTAGAAATCTTCAAGAGTCAAATTGCGGGCGGTTTGCATGGCGCGTCTCCTTGGTGAGGCGAGCTGATTGTCCGCAGTAGGACGGCAACCGCTGGCCGGCGGTTGTGAGGGGAAATGTCAATTTAATCGTAGGCACGCCCCGATCTTGTCCTCTGCTCAGGGGGCAGAACACGCGGTTCAATGAGCAGGCAGCAGGATGTGGAGCTTCTCTTCCAGATAGGTATAGGCCGGGTCGGTAACCTGGCAGGGCTTCGCGATTGTCGAACGATTCGCCTGAATCGCCTGCCTGTCCGTACATCCACGCGTGTTGCGCTCATAGTCGACCGAACTGAACCCGTCGTTGGACACAGTTTCGTACGCGCAGAGGTGCGGAATTCCGGTCCAGAGCGGCGCTTCGGAGTGGAGGATGAAGTTGTTGCCATTTCCTTCCATCTCCTTGAGCCGGGGATCGGCGTCGATGTAGCGACCGAGACCGGCGAGCTTGGCCGTGCCCTGAGGACTTCCAAAGAGAAATACCCCACGGACCTTGTGGATCCAGTCGCTTTGAGCATTCTGTTCGAGTATCTGCTGGATCAGCAGACCGCCCATGGCGTGCGCGACGAAAACGACCTCCTGATGGCGCGTGAAGATGCCAGCGGCCTGGATGCGGTCGACGAGCGAGCTCTCCAATGTGGCCACGGCAGTCTTGCCACGCCGGGGCGGCTCGGAGTAGCCGAGAACGTAAACATCCGTGGAGGCAAGAAGAGGATCAAGATCGCCGGCAATCATCTCTGGCCAGTTGTGGTCATCATCGCAACGGAAGTCGGAGTCCGGTCCGCTGGAAAAGCCATGGACGAACACCAGGACTCGCGAATTGCCGCGGTCTTTGAGATAACCGCCTTCCGGGCCGAGATGCGCCGAGTGGGCGCGCACGACGAAAACCGGCGGGGCGTCCTGTGTTTGACCTCCGGCGGGGGGAACGCAAGCGATAACAAGGGCGATCAGGCCAATGTGGAGGACTGCGCGGATGTATTGGGGGTGCGGCGGGGAGGAAGTCCGGAGCATGGAGAGGCATCCTGCGGCCATGGTACGGCAAAATCCGGGTTCGAGAGCAGGGAATGTCTCTCCGGGAGACGGGGAATGGTTGAAGCCGGTGCGGCATCCTCTTCCAGCCGCTCACGATTTCCAGGAGCCAATTTTCGGCTTTGGAGAGAATGGATTTCACGATATCAAGCGCCTCTTTTGTCCCACCAAAGTTGCACAAACTAAACGGGAAGTAACCCCTCACCGTTTACGTGAGCAGCAACAATAGGCATCCCCCAAAGGTCGTAGATTCCGCCCTTTTGGCACCCGAAAATATCGACCTCGAAGAGTCAGGGCGAGGGAGGACGCGAAGCAGCGGAAAAATCAAAGTGTCGAAAATGGGCAGAAATCGTGGGTCCATACCGGAAAAAGTTACCTCGGTAACCATCAATGTATCCTTTGATGATATGTAAGTCTTTTGTGTAGACTTCCCAGGTTACAGACCCTACAGTCGAACCATCTGGCGAGTCCAGAGAAATTCTCCGGTTAGTCCCGGTTGAGCAGTTCCAAAGGGAGTCCCACCATGAAGAACATTGTCCGCAGCTTCGTTATTGCCCTGGCCCTCACTGGCTTTGTCGCGACCGCAGCAACTTCCACCCACGCCTCGGCCAAGACGACGGTAACCGCCGCGAAGACCAGCGCCATGCCCGTTCCCCAGTGCTACCCTGGCACGCCTGGCTGCGGCTTCGGCAACTGGTAGGAAAGTTGTAGTCTGCCCGGGCCCGAAAATAGATTGACGCATCCCTTGGATGAGGTATCCTCTACTTGTCCAGGGGGTTTTGCGCGTGTCGTCAGCTGCCATTCTCGATGTTCTTGGCAATCTTGAGATCACGTTCTGCATTGCAGGCGTATGCCTGTTGATCGCAAAGAAGCAGTGGAAGGACTACTTCTGGCTTGGCTGCTTTTTGTTGAGCCGGGCGGGATCTGATTTGCTCCTCTCGGGCATCCACAGAATTCTTCCCAGATTGCTCGGCGGTCAGATAGCATACGCAAGCTATTTCTTCGTGTATTGGTCCAGCTTTGCGGTTGAGGCGATTTTGGCCTTGATGATCGTCTACGGGGTCTTCCGGCTCGCCATGGCACCCCTCAAAGGATTGCAGACGCTGGGCATGTTGGTCTTCAAATGGGCCGCCGGGATATCTGTCGTTGTTGCCCTGGGGAGCGCCTTTACACCGAATTCAACGAACGGCTATGCCATTGCGGCGATCTCGCAGCTACAGCGCACGCAGAGCATTCTAACGGTCTGCCTGCTCCTGTTTGTCTGCTTCGCGATCCGTCCGATGGGGCTTTCTTACGGCAGCCGGATCTTCGGCGTGGGCCTAGGTCTCGGGATTATGTCCACCAATGACCTGGTGCAATCGGCATGGCTCGCGTTTCACCCAAGTATGAGTATGGGGACAACGTACAACATCGTGAATGGCATTATCATCTGCACGGTTCTTGCCATCTGGACAACATACTTCGCTTTGCCGGAGCCGAAGCGGCGCATGATTGTGCTGCCTACAACATCGCCCTTTTTGCGCTGGAACCAGATCTCACAGGCACTGGGTGACGAGCCGGGATTTGTGGCTGTGGGCGGCATTCCGCCGGAGGTCTTTGCGCCGGCCGAGCTTGAGGTCATGCGCCGGGCTTCTGCGAAGATGCCCGCAGGCGCTCCGGCTCCCAAGGTTACGGATTTTCCGATACGGCGCACCGCCTCCACGGCAATTTGAGCTACTTCGATCAAGCATGCCGATGTTCGAGCCGGCAGGTTCTTAAAGCATACAAAAGGCCCTCTCTTGCGAGAGGGCCTTTTCAGTTCTGTGAGAGGGTTAGTCGCGCTCGGACTCCGAACGCTTCCAGTTGATCAGGTCGCCCAAGGTGGTGCTGGAGGACGATGAGGAGCTCTTGTGCTCCTTCTCGCTGGTCTTGTAGCTTTCCACTTCGGCGCGGCTGGCCTCTTCTCCGACTGCGCGCAGGCTGAGACCGACCTTCTTCTCGTCCTGATTCATTTTCACGATCTTGAAATCGTGCGTGGAGTCGAGTTCCAGCTTTACGGGGACATTGTTGTCGTCGACTGCCTCGGAGACGTGGCACAGGCCTTCGACACCTTCGGCGATCTCGATGAAGGCTCCGAACTGCGCGGTGCGAAGAACCTTGCCCTTCACCACGTCGCCGACGCGGTGCTGTGCGAAGAACGTCTCCCAGACGTCGGGCTGAAGCTGCTTGACGCCGAGAGAAAGGCGGCGGTTCTCGGGCTCGACGCCAAGGACCACGGCACGAACCTTTTCGCCCTTTTTCAGGACTTCGGATGGGTGCTTGATGCGCTTGGTCCAGCTGAGGTTCGAGACATGCACCAGGCCATCGATGCCGTCTTCGATCTCGATGAAAGCCCCAAAGTCAGTGAGGTTACGGACGCGGCCCTCAACGATCGCGCCGGTGGGATACTTGTCCTCAAGCTGTTCCCAGGGGTTGTCCTGGAGCTGCTTCATGCCGAGCGAGATGCGGCGGTCGTTCGGGTTCACGTTCAGGATGATGGTCTCGACCTCGTCGCCAGGCTTCACCAGCTTCGACGGATGCTTCATCCGCTTCGACCAGGTCATCTCAGAGACGTGGACCAGACCTTCGATGCCCTGTTCCAGCTCGACGAATGCACCGTAGTCCGTCACGGAAAGCACGCGACCGCGAACCTGCGCCCCAATCGGGTAGCGCTCGATCGCATC
>DATNAU010000119.1:0-4200 GCA_035572415.1 Acidobacteriaceae bacterium | reverse complement strand
TACGTCACGTGATAGCGTTTGCGGCTGAGCGCGCGCGCCTTCGCCGCCAGCACGATGAACTGCGCGGCTCTGATCGACCCACCGTAGTTCACGTACTTCTTCACGAAGTCCGGCGCATTGTCACTCTTGTGCCGCGTCGCCCGCACCAGATCCACCACATACCGCGCCAGCGAGTCGCCGATCGGCACCATGCGCACCAGTTGCTGGAACTCCAGCAGTTCCTCCGCGTTCGTTACCGCCTTCACCTGCGGATTCTTGGTCGCCGTAGTCAGGTCGACCACCTTCACCTCATCCGCCGCGCTGAGATAGTCCAGCACCGCGTTGAAGAGGAAGCGATCCAGCTGCGCCTCGGGCAGCGGATAGGTGCCTTCCAGCTCGATCGGGTTCTGCGTTGCCAGCACAAAGAACGGCGCCGGCAGCTTGTACACATGCCCGCGCACCGTGCAGCTGCGCTCCTGCATGGCCTCCAGCATCGCGGCCTGCGTCTTGGGCGGAGTGCGGTTGATCTCGTCGGCCAGAATGACGTTGCCGAACACGGGCCCCTGCACAAATGTCCACTTGCGATGGCCGGTCGTAATGTCTTCCTCGATGATGTCCGTGCCGGTAATATCCGACGGCATCAGGTCCGGCGTGAACTGGATGCGCCGGAAGGTCAGCCCCAGCGTCTCCGCGATGGTGCGTACCATCAGCGTCTTTGCCGTACCCGGCATGCCGGTGATCAGGCAATGCCCGCCGACGAACAGGGCTATCAGAATCTGATCCAGCACCTCATCCTGCCCGACAATCACCTGCCGCACCTGCGACAAGATGCCATCGCGCACCGTCTGAAAGCGCTCCACCCTCGCCTGCAACCCCGCAACATCCTCATTCAATCCCGCAATCGCACTCATCCGGCCTTCCCCCCTGAATTAGCCTCGTCATTCTGGACCGCGCAGCGTGTCCAGAATCTCTGTATTTGCCTTCAACGCACTACGGAGAACGCACAACGTACAACATCTCTACTTCGTCCCTTCCAACTCCAGCAGCATCTTCTGCGCATCCTTGAAGTCCGGCGCTGCCTCCAGCGATGCCAGCACGCTTTCCTCCGCCTTCGCCTTATCGCCTGCGGCAAGATATGCCCTTGCCACGTCATACTCCGCCTGCGCCTTATTGAGCGGCTTCATCGCCACCACTGCCTGATACTCCCGTAACGCGCCGGCATTGTTTCCCTGCGCCAGGTAGAGTTTTCCCAACTCCCGATGCAGGCCCTCATCCTCGGGATAAATAAAGTTCACCTGGTCCAGCGTTGCCGCGGCCTCTTTGCTCTCTCCAAGCTCTTCTTCGAGCGATGCTAGCTGTTTCAGCGTTTTCGGGTCTTCGCCCCCCTCTTTCTCGTACTGCTTCAACGCGTCCGCCGCCGCTTGTTTGTTGCCTTTGGCCAGTTGCGCGTTCGCCACCAGCTGATAAACATTCGCGTCCTCCACATACTCCGGATAAAGCGCAATAGCACTGGGACCAGCCGCAATCACGGCATCCATATCCTTGGCGTCAGCACTCTTCATGATCGTTTTCAACGCTTCACGCAAGTGGTCGAAATTCTTCGCCGTTTCGCCCCACTTCTTGTTCATCCACGCAAAATAATCCGTATCGAACTGCTGCGGCGTAATCTTCAGGTTCTCCTGAAAAACCTGCGGCAGTGTCTTCAATTCCCCAAACGAATGCGCCATGCCCAGCAGCGCATCGCTTCCCCAGCGCTCCGCGATGTAATCGCACACCGTGCCGCCCTCCCAGTAGCTCACGATCACCTGGTCGGGATACTTGGGGAAGATGAAGCCCTGGTCCAAATCTTCCACCGGCAGCAGCTTCTTGTCGCGGATCGCCGCCACTACCTCCGGCGTCAGCCGGTTCGCCCACCGCGGATCGGCCTGCCCCTCCTCGTGCACCGCGAGTCCCTCGGTAAACCAGCGCGGCACACGGAAGTTCGTCATCGTCAGAATGTAGACATGGCTCATCTCATGCCACAGGGTTGCGGCCCAGTTGAAGTCTCCGGGCTTCCGTCCGGAAGGCGAATCAATGGCGACAGTGGTCCCGAAGGTCACCCCCAGCGCGCCCAGCCCCGGCATGCCTGTCGTGCGCACCTCAAAGTCTGTGTGGTTCGGAAATACTTCCAGCCGCACCGGACCAGGCAGCGTCATCTTGTACTTCGCCTGATACGTCGCGATCGCCTTGTGCAGTTGCTCCTCAATGTACGGCCGCAGCAGTTCGTCTTCGGTGTTCCACAGCAGCACCGTCGTCGTCGCGTCCTTCGTCGTCACAAACTTGGGATAAAGATCGAGCAGCTTCAGGCTGTTCGACGTCTGCGCGTCCGTCTGTCCATTGTTGTAGGCCAGTTGCAGTTGCTCGCTCGCCTCCTGCTGCTGCCCCATGCGCATCAGGTTGATGCCAAGGTCCGAGTGCGCCGCCCATAGCTCCGGGTCCGCTTCCACCGCCTTGCGGTCATATGCAATCGCCTCCGGATACCGCCGGTTCAGCATCATGTGCTTCGCGACGATCAGGTAGCCCTCGCCATATCCCGGATTCACTGCCTTGATCTTCGCAAACCACGAATCCGCTTCGGCGTTTTTATCGGTCAGCAGCGCAGCGGCCGCAAGCTCGGCCTCCGCGTTCAGCGCATCGGTCCCCCCGCCGGCCGGCCCCGCGCCGTCGTACGGAGCAAGCGCAATCGCCGCCTGCGCTTCCTTCACCGCGTCGTCCGTTCGCGCGTCGGCGAGCAGCAGATCGGCCAGCAGTTCATGCGGCTCGACCATCTTCGGATCGTCGGCAATCGCGTCCCTTAGATACTTCTCCGCCTTGTCGTCGTAGTTCGCCGCGCCAATCTGCGCGACACCCAGCAACGCCTCCGCGCATTTCGGGTCCTGCTCCAGCGCTTCCGTGAACAGTTGTGGCGAATCGACATCGTTGAACCGCTCATGCAATAGCATCCCGTATCGCGCCTTCCACAAGGCCGGCGCGCCCGGCTTCCGGATTGCTACCTCAAACTGCGTCTTCGCATCCTCCCATTGCTTTAGCCCCCAGAAGCCCTCCGCCGCCTGGTACCCATCGCCGCTCTCCGTCAGCGCCTCATAGCACCGCGTCGCTTCCGCCTTCTTCCCATGCAGCCCCAGCTTCGCGCAACTCTCCGGCGTGACGTTCGCCGAGCCGGCATTCGCGCGCGCCTGCGCAGAAGCTTCTCCGCCGGCAAAGCAAACCGCGGCGCACATCGCCGCACCCGCAATCACCACCCCGAATTGGCCTGCAAATCTCATATTCCTGTCATTCTGGATCGCACCTCACGCGATCCAGAATCCCCATATTTGTTCTCAATCCGCGTTCATCCATGTAAATCCGTGGTTCTCTCTTACTTATCCAACTCCGCCTGCACCTTCGCCAGATCCAGCAACGCCGCCGTCAGTTCCTTTTTGTACTCGCCCGGCTCCATTGCTGCCTTGTCGTATTTCAGCTCGTCGATCTTCTGCTCCAATGCCTCTTTTTTCGTCATCAGGTCGCGTTTTGCCGGATCGTTCATCGCCGCCTGAGCCACGCCCAGCCGCAGCACCGTAAATGATCGCAGCAGTGCGCCCTCACGGCCTTCCATCGTGGTCAACCGTACCGCTTCGCCCTTGCCTGTGTCTTCGAATTGAGGATGCTCCGTCGCCAGCCGCTTTTGCGACGTGTAGAAGTCGGCGGTCTTTCGGTCCGCATAGGTAAACGCCTCCATCGCGCTCACCGAGCCGCTCTTGTCCGTGTCCGCCTCGGGGTCCTGCAACGCCTCCACCCAGTAGCGCGCAAACACCGTCGCGTTCTTCTCCGTGCCGCTCTTGGTCGCGACAATCACCGCGCGTCCTGCCTTCTGCAACGCCGCCACGGCCCCGCCGCTCGCGCTGGTTGTGTCTACAATCAGTTGCCGCTTCGCCGCAACCTTGTCGCACATCGCGGCAAGCTCTCCCGCCGTTACATCCGGCCCCACCAGATTGAACTTGTACTCCACTCCATCAAAGCTTCCATGCCCGATCAGCGTCAGCACAAGATCGTCGTCCGGCTTTGCGTCGCGCGCCACGCCCTCCATTGCTGCGGTTAACTTTGCCTTTGTCGAGTCTTTCCCCGTCAGGGTGATCACATGGGCGCCTGCAATCGACTTGAACACCTTGTCCAGATCATTCGCATTCGCCGTAAACCGCTGCT
>DATNAU010000118.1:0-5885 GCA_035572415.1 Acidobacteriaceae bacterium | reverse complement strand
CCCGCGCAGGCAAGGACGGTTGAGGGCGGGTTGCAGCAGCTTACGCAGCCCGGCGGAGTAAATCCCGCGGCGCCGACGCCAGATTCATTCAGAGGTTCGATCGTCAGCGGGAAAGCAAGCGGTGCCGTGATGGACCTCTCCCTCGACGATGCCATCGCACGAGGGTTGCGACAGAATCTCGGGATCATTCTGCAGAGCAGTGCCCAACAGAGTGCCAAGGGACAGCAGCTGGAGATGCTCCAGCCGCTGCTGCCGACGATTACGGGCGATGCCTCCATCGAAGTCGAGCAGGTGAATCTCGCCGCGTTCGGCCTGAAGTTTCCGGGAATCAACCCGATCATAGGACCCTTCCAGGTGGTGGACTTTCGCGCTTACCTGACGCAGAACCTGGTAAATATCCCGTCGTTGGAGAACTACCTCGCGGCGAAGCATAATTTCCGCGCCGCGCAGCTGACCGCGGAAGATGCGCGCGAAATGGTAGTCCTCACCGTCGGCAACGGATATCTGCTGTGCATTGCGGACGCAGCGCGGATTGATGCGGTGAATGCGGAGCTGGCGACGGCGAAGATCTCACTGGACCAAGCGACGGCGGCGCACGATGCGGGGATCAGTCCACGGCTGGATGTGCTGCGCGCGCAGGTGGACTACCAGAACACCCAGCAGACGCTGATCTCGGCGACTAACCAGCTGGCAAAGGACAAGCTGGCTCTGGCGCGCGTGATCGGTTTGCCCCTGGACCAGCAGTATCGACTTACGGACAAAGAGCCGTATTCCGCGCTGGACAATCTCGATCCGCAGACGGCCTTCACGGACGCGCTGAAGAACCGGAAAGACCTTGCGTCGCTCAACGAACAGGTAGAGGCGGCGCGGAACCAGAAGACAGCGGCATGGGCGGACCAACTTCCGACAGTGAAAGTCTCCGGTGATTACGGCGACATCGGGGAGACGGCAGGGCATTCGCACGGCAGCTACACGGCCACCGGCAAAGTTGAAGTTCCCATCCTGCAGATCGCGAAGACGAAGGGCGAAGAGGACGTCGCCGATTCGGACTATCAGCAGGCGAAGGATAAGCTCGCCGATCAGGTACAGCAGGTGAACGCGGATATCCGCGACTCGATCCTCGATATCCAGTCCGCGGAGAAGCTGGTGGATGCGGCAAAGTCGAATTTGGATCTCGCCAATGAGGCGCTGAGCGAAGCGCAGCAGCGTTTCAAGGCCGGCGTGGCGGACAACCTGCCGGTCAGCCAGGCGCAGTCGCAGACCGAGCAGGCCAACGAGCAATACATCGCGGCGCTGTATCAGCACAACGCGGCCAAGCTTTCGCTGGCACGCGCGCTGGGCGTAGCTGAAGCACACTGGAAGGACTATCTCGGAGGGAAGTAACGTGGCAGACGAGCAAAGCAACGAGCAGGGCAAACCCGGCGAACCGGAACGCACGATTGTGACGCCTGAAGGCGAGCCGGCGCCCCCGCCGCAGCCGTCGAATCGACGGTATATTGTGATCGGCGTAATCGTGCTGCTGGCAATCGCCGCAGGGTTGTTCTACTGGCACTCCACTTATACCGAGGACACCGACGACGCGCAGGTGGACGGCAATCTTTATCAGATCAGCTCTCGCATTCAGGGGCATGTGATTGCCGTCAACGTGAGCGACAACCAGATGGTGAAGAAGGGCGACGTGCTCGCCGAGATCGACCCGAGCGACTATCAGGTGGCGCTCGACCAGGCCGAGGCAGACCTTGCCGCGGCGCAGGCTCAGTATGTGCAGGCATCGACGAACATTCCGATCACCAGCACGAATGTGAACACTGCGGTGACAACATCTGCGTCCGATGTTCAGGCGACGCAGGCCCTGGTACAGCAGGCGGAGAAGCAGGTCGTCGCCTCCAATGCGCGCGTGGATCAGGCGAATGCCAACGCGAAGAAGGCGCAGGACGACGTTGACCGATATGCTCCGCTGGTGCAGAAGGACGTGATCTCGAAGCAGCAGTACGATGCGGCAGTTGCGGCCGCTGCAGCGGCCAAGGCGCAGGTAGCGGAGGCCGAGGCGGGCGTGCTGGCGAACCAGAACGCCGTCGCGAGCGCTCAGCAGAAGCTTGCGCAGGCACAGGCGCAGTCGAAGCAATCGGTGAGCAACCGCGCAGGCGAGCTGCGTGTGGAGCAGTCGCGCGCAGCAGCGGCCGCTGCGACAGTGAAGCAGGCCGAAGCGCGCGTACAGCAGATGAAGCTGAACCTGAGCTATACCAAGATCATCGCACCGACCGACGGCATCGTGAACAAAAAGAATGTCGAGGTGGGCGCGAACCTCTCCGCGGGGCAGGACCTGATGACCATCATCCCGCTGACCGACCTGTGGGTGACCGCGAACTTCAAGGAAACGCAGCTCGCCAAGATGAAGCAGTGCCAGAAGGTGGAGTTGAAGGTGGATGCGTACGGCGGGCGAAAGTTCTCCGGCGTGGTCACGCAGATTGGCGGCGCAACTGGCTCAATGCTCTCGCTCTTTCCGCCGGAGAATGCGACTGGCAACTACGTGAAGGTGGTGCAGCGCATTCCGGTGCGCATCGACTTTACCGACCTGGAGCACGAGGACCAGGACCGCGTGCTGCGGCCGGGATTATCGGTGACGCCGGATGTCTCGGTGAAGGATGGCCTGGATCAGAATTGCGAGAACCGGTTGCAGCAGGCCAAAAATAGTGCACCGTCGCAAAACACGGCACCACAGCAGTAAAGCTGAGGTTGCCTGGACAGAACAGGGCGGGGCTCGGCTGCGCCCTTTCTTTTTGTTATGCAGGCCGGATGGCGTCGCCGATCAGCAGAATCACGGGCGCAGGGCCGACGGTGTCGTCGCTGAGGGTGGCGAGTGTGGCGCGAAGGACGTGTTCTTCCGGCGTGCTGGCCTTCGAAACGGCGACGCATGGAGTCGTGGGAGCGATGCCGGATTCGATCAACTCGTCGGCAAGCTGGCGGAAACGGCGGCCTGGCATGTAGACGACGAGCGTGGCGTCGGGTGGGAAAGCGCCCTGCCATTTGGGCGTCAGCTCAATCTTGTCCTTGGCGTGGTGCGCGGTGGCAAAGATGAGTTTCGATGCGGAGCTGCGATCGGTGAGCGGCGTCTTGAGCTCGGCCGCGACAGCGAACGCCGCGGTGATGCCAGGGACGATCTCGAAGGGCAGATTGTGCTCGGTGAGGAAGGCGATCTCCTCGGCGGCGCGGCCGAAGATAAGCGGGTCGCCGGATTTAAGCCGCAAAACGGACCGGCCTGCGCTGGCGTGCTCGAGCATCAGGTCGTGAATGCCGGCCTGCGTGATGCGTGGCTGCCCGCAGCGCTTGCCGACATAAATGATCTGCGGCGGGTGTTGCCGTGCGGCTGAGGCTGCGAGGGCGAGGATTTCGTCGGAGACGAGGTCGTCGGGCAGGATCACGTCGGCGGTCTGGAGCAGGCGTAGTGTGCGCAGAGTCAGCAGGCCGGGATCGCCGGGGCCGGCGCCGGCGAGATAGACGGTTCCGGATTTCGCGGCTTCATTTGCGCTCACGATTTGCTCGCCGGTGTGCGAGGGTTGGTTGCGGCGTGTTCGCGGGCGAGGGTGCGGGAGGGGCAGGCGTCGTAGCTGCAGACGTCGCGGGAGGCGAGGGTGTGCAGAAGCTGATTGCGTGCGTCGTTCAGAGGCTCGGCAGCGAGGACCTCTCGGCGCAGGTTGCCGAGTTCGATGAGCCAGTCGCCGGTATCGAGCGGCATGAGCTCGTTGATCTCGCGGCGCAGGCGCTGCGCGAGCGCGGGCGAATGTCCGGCGGTAGAGATGGCGATCTGCAGGTCGCCGCGTCTCACAACGGAAGGGAAGTAGAAGTCGCAGAAGGGCGGGTCGTCGACCGCGTTGATGAGGACGCCATTCGCTTCCGCTTCTGCAAAAACCGCGCGGTTGACGGCGGGATTGTCAGTGGCGGCGACGGCGAGGAACTGGTTGGCGAGGTCGCCGTTTTTGTACTCGCGCAGATGAAGGGTGACCTCTCCAGCATCGGCAAGTGCGGAGATGCGTTCATTCGCCTGAGGCGCGATGACGCTGACGCGGGCGTTAGCGGCCAGCAGTGATTCGATCTTCGACTCAGCGAGCTTACCCGCGCCAATGACGGTGCAGGGACGAGCGGTGAGCTTGAGGAAGATGGGGAAGAGGGACATGTTTTTCTTTCCTCCAGTATCATAGGTCAGAGGTAAAAGCCATGCGGACGACAATCGAGCTGCCCGATACGGTCTACCGCAATGCGGAGCGGGTTGCTCGCACACAGGGCGTATCGATCGAGGAGTTTCTTCTCCGGACCTTCGAGAGCCAATTTAAAGACCAGGCGGCCAAACCCTCTGAGTCGGTGAGGGTGACCCTGCCGCTCGTGCCATCGAAGGACCCAGGCGCTCTGGACATGAAAGACTTCAACTTCGATGACTTACTTGCCTGATGTCAATGTCTGGATCGCTCTGAGTTCCGATCGGCATGTTCATCATCATGTTGCTGCACGATGGCTGCGAGGCATTGATAAGGATGCGATTGCTTTCTGCCGCATTACAGAACCGGGCTTTCTGCGGCTTCTGACGAATTTGCATGTCATGGGGAGCGATGTTTTGTCTCCGTCACGGGCGTGGCAGGTCTATGACGCGTGGCGAATGGACGATCGCATTATGTTCCTTTCAGAACAAACGGGCTTTGCTGAGCAATGGAGGCAGGCTGGGAGCCGCATCACGGGAGGCGCCAACGCCTGGACGGATGCATATCTTGCTGCGTTTGCGGCACACACCGGCGCCGTGATTGCTACGCTTGACCGCAGGTTCCCTCCATTGGGCGGTGCGGTCACTTATCTCTAGCTTATTTGCGCTTACTCCCCCGGGGCGAAGCGGCCGGCGGCGACTGGTGGGGCGTCGCGCTCGACGGGCGGGAGCCAGGTGCCGGCGAGCTGGGCGCGGATGCTCTCGTCGTCGTGGCGGGCAAAGTACTGGCGGAGGTCTTCGCCGGGCTGCCGGTCGGCGAGGTAGGCGCGGAGGAGTTTCTCGACGGCTTCGGGGCAGTCTTCGGCGGCGGCGCGGAAGCCGACAGGGCGGCCGGGGCGCGCGTGTTTGCCGATAGACCCGCCGACACAGAAGTAGAACGCGTCCACCATCTTGCCGTCCTTCTTGATCTTCTTGCCTTCGAGGCCGATGTCCGCGATCCAGTGCTGGCCGCAGGAGTTGGTGCAGCCTGTGACGTGCAGGCGGATCTGCTGGTCGAAGCCGGGCAGACGGTCTTCCATCTCGCTGACGAGCCACTTGGCGAAGCCCTTGGTCTCGGCGATGGCCAGCTTGCAGAACTCGGTGCCGGTGCAGGTGATGGCGCCGCGGAAGAACGGCGTGGACTCGACGCGCAGGTCCATCTCTCCGAGCTTGTGAATCAGCTCGCGGGCGCGCTCATTGCGCACGTTGACGAAGACGATGTTCTGCATGATGGTGGCGCGCAGATGGCCATCGCCGAACTCTTCGGAGAGATCCGCGAGCTGGACGAGCTGTTGGCCGGTAAGCCGGCCGCGCGAGATGGTTGCGCCGACGGCGGAGAGACCCGGCTGGCGTTGCGGCGTGATGCCGACATGGTCGCGGTAGATATCGTCCGGAACCACGTCTTCATCGGCGGGTGAGGGATCGAGCTTGTAGCCGAGGCGGCCTTCGATTGCCTCCAGCATGGTCTCGGCGGTCCAGCCGTGGCGCATGAAGAGGTACTTGATGCGGGCGCGGGTACGGTTCTCGCGCAGCTCGGCGGAGTCGCGGAAGATGCGGATGACGGCTTCGACGACGGCGTAGGCCTTGTCCTGCGGGATGAAGGCCGGGATGCGCACGCCGATGTTGGGCTCCGTGGAAAGCCCACCGCCGACGC
>DATNAU010000117.1:0-2129 GCA_035572415.1 Acidobacteriaceae bacterium | reverse complement strand
AAGTCACGACGGGTCCTCTGGGACAGGGGTTCGCGATGGGCGTGGGCATGGCGCTCGCGGAGAAGCACCTGGCGGCGGTGTATAACCGGCCGGGCTTCAACGTGGTCGATCACTACACCTATGGACTGGTTTCCGACGGCGACCTGATGGAAGGCGTCTCGCATGAGACCGCTTCCCTGGCCGGTACGCTGGCGCTCGGCAAGCTGATCTATCTCTATGACGACAACCTCATCTCGCTGGACGGGCCGACAGAGCTGTCGTTTACCGAGGACGTGCTGAAGCGCTTTGAAGCGTACCACTGGCACGTGCAGATCGTGCATGACGGCAACGATCTTGAGGCGATTTCGAAGGCGATCGAGGCCGCACAGGGTGTGAAGGATAAGCCATCACTCATTGCGGTCCGGACCGTCATTGGCTACGGCAGCCCGAAGGCGGGTACGAGCAAGGCGCACGGCGAGGCGCTCGGCGCGGAAGCCGTCAAGGAGACCAAAAAGAATCTGGGCTGGCCTGAAGACAAGACGTTTTACGTACCGGAAGATGCGAAGAAGAACTGGCTGCAGGCAGTTGATCGCGGAGCGCAGGCAGAGTCGGACTGGAACGCGCTGTTCTCGAAGTATCGCCAGGCGCATCCGGATCTGGCGGCGGAATTCGAGCGCGTGCAGGCGGGACGGCTGAAGGACGGGTGGGAGAAGAGTCTGCCGAAGTTCCCCGCGGATTCGAAGCCGGTGGCAACACGCACCGCCGGCAACACTGTCATGAACGCGTTCGCAAAGGCCGTGCCGGAGCTGATCGGCGGCGCAGCAGATTTGTCGACCTCGACCAAGACGGTGATCAAGGATAGTAAGAACTTCCACCTCGATCCGACCGGGCAGAACATCTTCTTCGGCGTGCGCGAGTTCGGCATGTGCGCGATGGTCAATGGCATGGCTGCGCACGGAGGCCTGATTCCGTACGGGTCGACGTTCTTCGTGTTCACGGACTACTGCAAGCCGGCGCTGCGTCTCGCGGCGCTCATGAATGTGCATTCCACCTTCGTCTTCACGCACGATTCCATCGGACTTGGCGAGGACGGGCCGACGCACCAGCCCGTGGAGCATTTGACAATGCTGCGCGCGGTGCCGCACCTGACAGACTTCCGTCCGGCGGATGCGAACGAGACGAGTGCTGTGTGGGGCCTGGCACTGGAGCGCAAAGGCGCGTCGTTCATGGCGCTGTCGCGGCAGGATCTGCCGGTGCTCGATCCGGACAAACAGCGCGTCTTTGAGGGCGTTCGCCGCGGCGGGTATGTCGTAGTGGACGGCGGAGGCACGCCGGATCTGGTGATCATCGGGACAGGTGCGGAGGTTTGGCCGGCGATTCGTGCAGCCGAGCAACTGAAGAAAGACGGGATCAATACCCGCGTGGTCTCGATGCCGAGTACGAAGATATTCGACGAGCAGCCGGAGAATTACCGGGAGTCGATCCTGCCGGACGCCGCGCCAAAGATGGCCGTCGAAGCAGGCGCAACGCTGGGCTGGTGGAAATACGTTGGCAGGCATGGCGATGTGATCGGCCTGGACCGCTTCGGCGCATCGGCTCCGGGTGCAACGGCGCTGGAGAAGCTGGGATTCGGGGCGGACAATGTCGTCGCGCGGGCGAAGGCTCTTGTACAGCGAGTACGCCGCGAGAAGGCGGAGCCTGCGATGGCGTCGAAGTAGATGAAGTAAAACGTCCGCGAATCAGCTACTCAGCAAGCTAGCTGGTTCGCCATTAAGCCTTGTTAGACGCTGGTCGCACGATGCGGCCGCGCAGAACGACTTGAGGACCGGATGAAACTGGCGATCGGAGCAGATCACGCAGGCTATCCGCTGAAAGAGGAAGTTCGCGGGTATCTGGAGAAACTCGGCCACGAAGTCATCGATCTGGGCGCGTTTAATGCGGAGCCGTCGGACTATCCCGATTTTGCGGAGGCGGTGGGCCGCGCCGTCATTGCGGGCCGCGCCGAGCGCGGGATTCTGATCTGCGGCAGCGGCGTAGGCGTATGCGTGGCGGCGAACAAGCTGCCGGGTATTCGGGCATGCATGTGCCACGATCATTACTCGGCGCACCAGGGAGTGGAGCACGACGATATGAACGTGCTTTGCCTCGGC
>DATNAU010000116.1:0-71356 GCA_035572415.1 Acidobacteriaceae bacterium | reverse complement strand
AAAGAAACCGCCAGAAACAACGTGAAAGACACAAAGAGACTGCGAACGGACATCTTCACTCCTGATAGAAAAGCCAAAGCCGTGAAAGGTTCAACTGGGACAAACTGCGAAAAACTTTATCCGGGACTCGCGCAAAGTCTGGTGCAAAAGGGCCTATGGTGCGTTACCTACTGGTCGCCGCCTCCGCCGCCTTCACCGCCCAGGCTCCAGCGGGAAAGGTCCATCCCGCCGTTGGGATTGGCCGTCAGAATTGGATCCACACCTGTAAGCAGGGTCACTGCGGAAACTTCACTCGCGCCCGGCGTCGGCTCGATCGCGACGATCATCACTGCATCGTTCTTCTGCAAATCTGCGAGCTGTTCGGTGGGGAACTGCGCGATCATCTGTGCGAGGTCGCCGCCAGCCGACCGGCGCCCGCCAAATCCTCCCGGACCTCCCGCCCCGCCGGGTCTACCTTCAGGTCCGCCACCGGCTTCATCCCCGCCTGGACCGCCCGCCCGGGCGCCTCCGCGGCCACCAGCGCCGCCATTCGCCTGCGCGGCAAAGCGCTGAGCAATCATCGGCGGCATTCTCCGGATGTTCGTATTTCCCGTTACATCCACCGTGATGTTCTTTTTGGTGGCGAGGTCCTTGAGCGTGATCTTGCCGGTCGCGGGATCGACGGCCGTTAAGAGGCCCGAAAGGTCCTTGAACGATCCACTGACCACCTCTGTGGCCTGCACCGTCAGCCCATCGGCAGATTTCGTACCCCGCGCCTGCAGCTGATCTTTCGGCTGGATCTGTGCCAGCGTGCTCGGCTTCGCGTCCTGATACTTCACCGAATCACCGGCGAAACGCTTGAACGAAGTCTTGCTGGAGGTATCCACCGTAATCTTCTTGGTTCCAGAGGTCAGCGTGATGGCGCCAGTCGCGGGATCCACCGCGGTGACAATTCCGCCCACGCCATTGGCCTTCCAGTCCGCCTGCTGGTCCGCCTGCATCTTCGCGATGTCGGCGGACTTCATGAGAACAACCTGGCGTGCCGTAAAACTTGTCGGGGTGTCGCCAGCCTTTACTGCGGCAAGGACCCGGTCGCCAACTGCAATATCGGAGAACTGGCTCGGTGTTGCAGTCTTCAAGTCGGTGCTGCCAACCGCCAGGACGGAAATTTTGACCCCATCCGGGACCTGGATCGTCACCGTCGGTCCAGCGTCTGTGACCACGGTCAGGCTGTTGCCGGAGATCGTCTTCACCGTCCCGCGCTGCGGCGCCGGGGTTGCGGGGGACGCAGTCGCCTGGGCGTGCAGAGCGATGGGAGGAACCGAGGCGCAGAACACCCCCGCCGTCAGTACGAAAACAGGCCCGGCGGCCAGCCTCAACAGCCTCTGCAGATTGGTCACTTGCTGCATCCGAATTCCTGTCAAAAAGCCCTTCCTGTCGTTCACTTAAGCATACGGCCTGCGCGAGGCAAAAGTTTCGGCCTGACGCAATCTTCCTGTGTGGAAGGAACAACTTTGACGGGCGAACAAGAGGCGAATTGCCTGAGGTCCGAAAAACCATCGGCATTGTGCGCAATATCACGGCGGAGGCGATGTCATTTACCGGCTTTTCCTTTCTCCAACCGGTAATTCGTCATCGGCGTCCAGAAGCCGCCCAATGTATAGGCCGCATGCGCCAGCGATATGTGAGACAGCGCCTGCGGAAAGTTGCCCGTCATGCGGCGCAGCCTCGAGTCATACTCCTCCGAAAGCAGGCCCACATCGTTGCGCAACCCGAGCAGGCGTTCGAACATCGTGCGCGCGTCATGCTTGCGCCCAATCAGCCACAGGCTGGACACCATCCAAAAGCTGCACGCGAGGAACTCCCCTTCCGTCCCCCGCAAACCGTCCGGTGTCTTTGCGGTGTTATACCGCTGCACAAAGCCGCGTCGCATCAGCCTGTTTTCGATGGCCTCGACCGTGCCAATCACCCGCGGGTCCTGGGGAGGCAGAAATCCCACCAACGGAATGCGCAGGCAGGAAGCGTCTACCGTTCGTGCGCCGTAGTACTGTACAAAGCTGTTGAGCTTTTTGCTGAAGCCTCGCGCGCACACCTCGGCGTGGACGGCATCGCGCTCCCGCTTCCATCGCTGGATGGTCTGCGCGCGCTTTCCGTGCCACCGGATAGCGGTCTCGTCCGCGTCCTTCCGCTCGATCATGCGAATGGCGCGATCCAGAGCCACCCAGGCCATCACCTTGGAGTGCACAAAGTGCCGCGGCTTGCCTCGCATCTCCCAGATACCCTGGTCGGGCTGCCGCCATACCGCGCAAAGATGGTCGATCAAGGCCACCAGTACAGCCATCTCGGAATAGCGGATGTCTTGATTCTCCGCAGGCATGCGCGCCAGCGCGGAGGCCAACTCTCCATAGACATCCAGTTGGAACTGCCCGACTGCTTTGTTGCCGATGCGCACCGGGCGAGAATCTTCATACCCCGGAAGCCAGTCAGCCTCCCATTCAATCAAATCGCGCTCGCCGGACAGCCCATAAAGTGTCTGTACCTGGTCCGGCGCTCCAGCCACGGCGCGCACCAGCCAGCGCCGCCAGGCTTTTGCTTCATCGCGATAGCCTGCCCGCAGCAGCACCAGCAGCGTAAACGCCGTATCCCGCAGCCAGCAGTACCGATAGTCCCAATTGCGCACCCCGCCAATCTCCTCCGGCAGCGATGTTGTCGCGGCCGCAGCAATCCCTCCGGTGGGTTTGAAGGTCAGCGCCTTCAACGTGATCAGCGAGCGTGCAACCGCATCGGCATACTGGCCTCGATATCTGCTGCGCGAGGTCCAACGCCGCCAGAACGCTTCCGTCTCCCTGAGCGCTTTCTTCGGGATGCTCTTGCTGGGGATCTTTTCCAGTGAGGAGCCGTATTTCAGGGTGAATTCCACGCTCTGGCCTTGGCGCACCGTGAATTCTCCAGTCGTGGTGTGGTCTTCACCATGCGCTTTTACCGCCGTCTCCAGCACCACCATCTCCGATCCCGCAACCGCTCGCAGCTCGCCATTCGAAGTCACCCACGGCACGGTGCGGCCATAATCGAACCGGATCGCAAGCTCCATGCGCATGCGTACTGCCCCACGGATGCCGCGCACAATGCGCATCAGTTGCGAGTGCCTGCGGCGTTGCGGCATAAAGTCGACAACGCAAACTTCGCCCTGTGCGGTCTCGAAGTACGTCTCGAGAACTAGAGTATTGTCGCGATATTGCCGTCGCGTGTTCCTCACCGCGCTGGCGGGCGCAATTTTCCAGAAGCCGTTGTCTTCCGTTCCTAGCAGCGCGGCAAAACACGCCGGCGAGGAAAAGTTCGGCCAGCATAGCCAGTCGATCGATCCGCTTCGCGAAACCAGCGCCGCAGTCTCGCAGTCTCCGATCAGTGCGTAATCCTCAATCAGCGTGGCGTGCAGTTTCCGTGCCCGTCCCTTGGCAGGATGTGTGCTCGCGACATGTGCCGCCCTGCGCACTGCTTTTCTGGGCGCGACCGTCTGTTTCGAGCTGGATCCGGGTCTGGAATCCGAATCCGATGATCCTGACTTCTTGCCTGCCTTCCGCGGCATCTTCACCTCCATGTTGCGCGCTCATTTGGTGTGCGGAAACACTCGCGTTGGGAGCGAAACTCGCCGCCGTTCAAACTTCTTCGGTAAGATGCAGCGAGCAGCATCCAAAGTCTGCTGCGGAATCCAAACGATTGGCAACGAGCGACCACCAACCATGATGAAACCTGCCGAAGGCCGCCAGCGTGTCGTGATTGAAGAGGTCCAGCCCCAGATCGACTGCGGGCGTTACGCCGCGCGCCGTTTCCTCGGCGATGAAGTTGAAATCCGCGCCGCCATCTTCTCCGACGGCCACGACCACGTCGCCGCCGAACTGCTTTACAAGCGCGAAGGCGAGCACTCCTGGCGTGCCACCCGCATGACCGCGCTCGTCAATGACATGTGGACCGCGAGCTTTCCGGTCGACGCGCTCGGTCCCTGGCGCTTTACCATCCGCGCCTGGGTCGATCACTTCGACACCTGGTGCGCCGACCTCCGCAAGCGTCTCGCCGCGCAACCTGCGCTCGCAGCCCCTGCGCCCCAGCCTCCGCGTGATCCAGCGACCTCCTCCGCCGCAAATCCCGACGCGGCAAACCCGCCCGCACCGTCCGTCCCGGATCAGGACATCCCCGTCGCTTTCGCCATCGGCGCCAATCTTCTCGACCAGGCCGCGGCCCGCGCCACGGGCGATGATTTAAAGCAGCTCAAGGCCGCCGCACGCCATCTCCGGGACCTCGCGGAGCAAAAGCTCGCACTCTACGACGACCCACTCACCCCCGAACTCGAAGCCCTCGCCGCCCGCTATCCCGACCACTCCTTCGCAACTCTCCACGACAAGGAGCTCCCGCTCTGGGTCGATCGTGAACGCGCCCGCTTCTCCGCCTGGTACGAGATCTTCCCGCGTTCTACATCGCCCGACCCCTCGCGACACGGCACGCTCGCAGACGCCGCCGCGCTGGTGCCGGAGATTGCCGCGATGGGCTTCGACATTCTTTATCTGCCGCCCATCCATCCCATCGGCCGCGCCTTTCGCAAAGGCAAAAACAACTCCGTCACCGCACAGCCCAACGACGAAGGCAGCCCATGGGCCATTGGCGACCGCCACGCCAGCGTGCCCGGCGGCGGAGGCCACAAATCCATCCATCCCAAACTCGGCACCTACGCCGACTTCGATAACCTCGTCTCCACGCTGCACGCCAACGGCATGGAGCTCGCCATAGACATCGCCTTCCAGTGCTCGCCCGACCATCCGTGGGTCACGGAACACCCGGAGTGGTTCATTCACCGCCCCGACGGCACCATCCAGTACGCCGAGAATCCGCCCAAGAAATATCAGGACATCTATCCACTGAACTTCGAGTCGCCCAAATGGCAGTCGCTGTGGGATGAACTGCGCTCCGTCTTTCAGTTCTGGATCGATCGCGGCGTCAAAGTGTTCCGCGTCGACAACCCACACACCAAGGCGCTGCCCTTCTGGGAATGGTGCATCGCGGAGCTGCACACCTCGGCGCCGGACGTGATCTTCCTCGCCGAAGCTTTCACGCGCCCGCACGTGATGTACTCGCTGGCCAAGGCGGGCTACACGCAGTCGTACACCTACTTCACCTGGCGCACGGAAAAGACCGAGATCGAGGCCTACTTTAACGAGATCACCAAGCCTCCCGTCTCCGATTTCTTCACGCCCAACCTCTGGCCCAACACGCCGGACATCCTCCACGCCTCACTCCAGCAGGGCGGACGTCCCGCCTTCATGTCGCGCCTCATCCTCGCCACCACACTCGCCGCCAGCTACGGGATCTACGGTCCGGCGTACGAGCTCGGCGAAAATGTCCCGGCAAAAGAGGGAAGTGAAGAGTATCTCAACAGCGAAAAGTACGAGCAGCGCCACTGGGACCGCAAGGCCGCGCACTCCATTGCGCCGCTCGCCGCATTGCTCAACAAAATCCGCCACGAGAATCCCGCGCTGCAGAGCGACGGCTCGCTGCACTTCCATCCCGTCGACAATCCGTGGATCATCTGCTACTCCAAGACCACGCTCCCGCCGCCGGCGCCCATGACGCTCGCCGAAGCCAACGCGCTAGGCTCGCACAACGCGCATCGCGGCGTCGCGTCACCGGCGCTGTCGCAGTCGGCATCTGCCGAAGCCGCAGCGCAGGCACTGAGCGATACCGAACCCAACCTCATCCTTGTCGCCGTCAATCTCGATCCCCACAACGACCAGGCCGGCTGGGTGAATCTCGATCTCGACGAACTCGGCCTCTCAACCGACGAGAGCTACGACGTGGAAGACCTGCTCACCGGCGCACACTACCCCTGGCGCGGCCGCTCCAACTACGTCGCCCTCCACCCCAGCGCCATCCCCGCCCACATCCTCCGCATCACGCGCAAGACTTGACGAGAACTCCACTATGGCTCTTGCGCCTCACTTCGCTCCGGTGCTATCGTGGTCAGCCGTCGGGAAATCTTCGCGTCCCCTATTAATTATGGTTAACCAAAAACATTTGCCCGCGACCATACTGATTTCCTTCGGCGCCCAGAATTATTTCGCGTCCAGAAGTATCTAGCTCCGACGGTTCCCAAGGTTCCATAAGGATTAGCTATGAACTCCACCCGCACCCGCCGCGCCTCCTACGCACCCGCAGCTCTCACCCTCACGCTGCTCGCCGCAATCCTTATCGCCGCGCTCTTCGTCATCGTCAGGCACGCGCACGCGCAGACTCCCACACCCACACCGGCCGCGCAAGCAGCCCCCGCACCGGCAGCAGCCCCCGCCGGCTTTCCCTCCGCCGCGGACCGCGCCGCGCAGGCTGCCGCCTCCACCGCCGAGCGTGAGCGCGAGATGAAGGTCCTCGGCATCGCCGCCATGCAGCCCGGCGTCACTGCGTATGACATCGGCAAGCCCGGCAACGCCAACTACGACGAGTCCAAGGCCAATCCCTATCCCAATCTTCCCAAGCTGCTCGTCTTCAACAACGGCAAGCCCGTGAAGACAGCCGCCGACTGGGCCAAACGCCGCAAAGAAATCTCCGCCATGTTCGATGAGTACGTCTACGGCAAGTACCCCGCGCACATCCCCTCCGTCACCTGGACCGTCACCGGCACCGAGGAATCCACCGTCGCCGACATCCCCGTCATCGTTAAGCACGTCCTCGGACACACCGACAACTCCTCCTACCCCGCCATCACCGTCGACATGCACATTGACGTCGTTACGCCCGCCGGCATGAAGGGCAAGAGGGTCCCGGTCATCATCGGCGGTGGCAGCATTCGCCGGCCGGGTGCCGGTGGTTTCGGCGGATTCCCCGGCGCCCGCCCCGGCGCCGCCGGCGCGGCCCGCCCCGCCCGTCCCACGCCGCCTCCCGGCACCGTCATCCATGGCATCTCCATGCCGCCCAATCCGCCAGACTCCTCCAAGCTCCTCCTCGAAGCCGGCATGGGCTTCGTCTCGCGCAGTTCGAATGAGGTTCAGGCCGACAACGGCGCCGGGCTCACCAAGGGCATCATCGGCCTCGTCAACAAGGGCCAGCCGCGCTCCGTGGACGACTGGGGTGTGCTGCGCGCCTGGGCCTGGGGCGACGCCCGCATCGTCGACTACCTGTTGACTGACCCCGACGTTGACGGCTCAAAGATCGGCGTCTTCGGCCACTCGCGCGGCGGCAAGGCCGCCCTCGTCGCGGAAGTCGATGATCCGCGCATCGCCATCGGCTACATCTCGTCCTCCGGCGCGGGCGGCGCGGCCCTCTTCCGCCGCAACTACGGCGAGACCACTTCGTCCATCACCTCCACCACGGAGTTTCACTGGTTCTGCGGCAACTTCCTCAAGTACGGTTCTGTAGGCCACACCGCGAATGAGCTTCCCGTCGACAGTCACGAGTTCATCGCGCTCGCCGCGCCCCGCGCTGTCTTCATCGGCGGCGGCGCGCTGCTCACCGATCCCAAATATGTCCCCGGTGACGCATGGCAGGATGCGCAGGGCATGTTCATGGCTGCGGCTGCCGCCAGCCCCGCCTGGACCATCCTCGGCCACAAGGGCCTCGGCACCGATGTCTTCCCGCCGCAGGACACCTTCATCGACACCGGCGACATTGCCTTCCGCCAGCACGACTACGGCCACACTCCCGCGCCCAACTGGCCCTACTTCATCGAGTTCGCCAAGCGCGAATTTGCGAAGGGCAATTAGCTGATAGTTGCCAGTGATGGTTGATAGAAGCGGATGGCCTTCATCGCGATCATCACTGGCAACTTAACAACCAGCAACTATCAACTGTTTCCTACACTCCCTGCCCATACTCAGCCACTAGCTTTCCGGCCTCAGGATCCGTCATGCCCATCGGCGGCAGCATCCGCGGAACGACAAACCCGAACGCCGCAACCACCACATACCCGGCCAGCGGCAGCGCATAGGCCAGGGCGATGCCATGTCCTCGCGCGAGCCATCCCGACAGTGGTGGGAAGAGCGCGCCACCCAGGATCGCCATCACAATCAGGCTGCCGCCCAGCTTCGTATTCGGTCCCAGTCCCTTTACGCCCAGCGCGAAGATCGTGGGAAACATGATCGACATGAAGAAGCTGGTCGCCAGGATCGCCCACACGCCTGTCATGCCCGGCTGTGCAATCCCCACTGCCAGCAGCACAATGTTCACCAGCGCGTACACGCCCATCATCTTCGCCGGTGAAATCAGCTTCATCAGCCCGGTAGAGACGAACCGCCCCACACCCAGCGCCACCAACGTGCCCGTCAGAAAGTAGCCCGCATCTTTCTCCGTCACTGCTGTGTACGCCTTGATGTACGGGATGAACGTACTCCACGTCGTCACCTGCGCGCCCACGTAAAAGAACTGGGCGGCTACCGCAAACAGCAGATGTGGGTACTGGAACAATGCCGCAAAGCTGCCCCGGTCTCCGGTCTCTCCCTCGTGCTCGGCATGCATTGCCGGAAACTTCGTCAGCGCAATCGCCGCCGCAAGCGACAGCACCACCAGCCCCAGCACGATGTACGTCGGCACGACACGCAGAATCTCCGTATGCAGATAACTCGTATACGTGCCCGCTGCCTTCATTGTCGCCACCTGATCGGGTGTCTTCTCCACGCCGGAGAAGATGAACCACGTCCCGATCAGCACGCCTGCGATCGTTCCCGGCGGGTTGAATGCCTGCGCAAAGTTCAGCCGCTGCTCGCTCGTTTCCGCCGGCCCGAACTGTGCCATAAACGGATTGCACGCCGTCTCCAGGATCGATTGCCCACACCCAGCCACGAACAGCGCCAGCAGGAACGGAAGGTATTGCCCGATGACGCCTGCCGGCCAGAACAGAAGCGTCCCTGTCCCGAACGTCGCCAGCCCAATCAATATCCCGGTCTTATACCCGAACCGCCGCATGATCAGCGCGGCGGGGATCGCCATCGTGCCATAGGCAAGAAACACAGCCGTCTGCACCAGTTGCGCCTGAATGAGAGACAGCTCGAACGATTTGCGAAATTGCTGCACCAGAATGTCGGTCAGGTTGTTCGACATTCCCCAAAGAAAGAAGATCGCCGTCACCAGGACGAAGGGCAGCATCTGGCCCAAGGGGAAGACGCGCGCGCGGTGTGCGGCCGGTCCGCGGCTGCCTGGCGGAGGAGTGGAAATCTGCATGCACGCTCCATGCTGAAATGTCATGCGCGGACGCGCGCACTCAGAATCGCCACCGATCATAACAGCCGCTTCCGTCGCCGCGCACCATCGACGAAGTTCGTGTTTCACCCACGAAAACATGTTCCATTTGGCGCGATATACCCCTCCGAATCTTGGCTCTGCCCCCTCGTTCGGGTGCCCCATCCGTACGCGCGAGCGCACGGGCGGGGTAGAACACTCCCCCGGAAGCAGTTCCACCTCGTCCCTCGCTCCCGCCTGGAACCTTGAACCTCGAAGCTCGAACCTTCCGCCATCTTCTTCGTCTACAAGGTAGACTTAATCAGCGCAATTCGTGCGTCCGTAAGGGAGTCCGCTTTTGATGCTTATGTCGCTTCGCCGGTCCGCAATCGCCGGCCCTGCTCTTACCCTTCTGTTCTCGCTTGCCCTCCTTCCAGCAACCTGCGCTGCCGCGCAGGACGAGACTGCCCCCGAGACCCGCACACAGAAGTTTTTTGACCACTTCGACCTCGCCGTGGAAGGCGCGGCCGAGTTGACCAACACGGTCTCCGGCATCGAGAAGCGCGACGCGAACCAGGTCATCAACGGGAAATTGACTCCGGAGACGCTCACCATCAAGGCAAGCCGCAGTGTCGGCGAACTCGGGACCCTGCGCTACACCGCCAAACCATGGCTCGGGTTCGAATTCAACTTCGGCAATCAGCGCTACACCGAGGATTACACCTTCGTCCCCAGTTTTCCCGCGCCCGTCCTGGTCGGCGGCGCGCAGACCGGCGTGCATGAGATCACGTTCGGCTATATCGCCCATCCGCCGCATCAATTCTTTGGGCTTCAGCCCTTCCTTGGCGCAGGCGCCGGAACCATGAGCTTCCATCCCACTCGCGGCGGCGGCCAGACCCTCCCGTTCCAGTACCGGATGGCCTACTACTACACCGGCGGCGTCGAAGGTCAATTTCCCAACAGCCACTTCGGCATGAGGGCCGGCTTCCGGCAGCTCATCTACCTCGCCCCGGACTTCCTCGAAAACTACCTCACCATCAACCGCCGCGTCCGCACCTCTGAACCAAACGTAGGCTTTTACGTCCGCTTCTAGCGCAGGTGCACTTGGGTGTAGCAGGGCGCTTGAGAGGCTGCTGAAAAATGCCGCCCTTTGAAAGGGCGCGAATTTAGTCACGCCATTACCGACTAAAAATCGGGCGGCTTCAGCCGCTGAGGGAATGCAAACCGGGCCGAGGCCGACTTTTTTAGCCCCTCTGAGCGCGCAGTAGATGGCTGGCAGAACCAATGCGGTTTCAGCCGCGGGGTGGTCAGTCTCCAGAAGTTGTCAAGAGGGCCGTCATCGCAACATTGGGCTAACTTATTCACCACGCAAGAGATCAAATTTTCGCCGAAGTGGCATTTTAGTTTTGCTCCGCATCCTATAATAGAAATAGAAAGTCAAAACAAGCCCCGATCTCTCATCGGGGCTTTTGAGTTTCATGAGAAGCGCTGCCAAAGGCCCCACTGGTCTGCCCGATACCTCGCCAATACCTCTGCCAGCTAACTCGCGCAGAAGGGATACTTTAGCCGAAAAGTATCCCCCGGGGGGCTGCTTCCTACGTCAGCGCTCGATCCAGGTGCACGTAGCCGCCATCCACAATGATGTGCTGGCCGGTGGTATGGCTGGACTGGGTCGGTGACAGCAGGAACACCGTCGCCGCGGCAATCTCCGCCTGCGTCGTCATGCGATGCCCCAGCGGTATCTTGCTCTCGATCTCCTTGAGCTTTGCCGCCGGATCGCCCAGCGTCTTCAACCAGCGCTCGTACAGCGGAGTCATCACCTCGGCCGGCAGCACCGCATTCACCCGGATGCCGTCGCCCAGCAGCTCCGCCGCCCACTCCCGCGTCAGCGCCAGCTGCGCCCCTTTGCTCGCGGCGTAGCCGGAGGTGTTGCCCTGGCCCGTCAACGCGACCTTGGAACTGATGTTGACGATGGCGCCCTTCGTCCGCTTCAGCGATCCCAGCGCGTAATGCGCCAGCGCATAATAGTGCGTCAGGTTCCTGTTCAGGCTGGCGATGAACTTCTCCACGCTGCCGCTCGCCAGCCCCACGCCGTCGTTCACGCCGGCGTTGTTCACCAGGCCGTAGATGTCGCCGTGGTTTTGCTCGATCTCGGCGATCGCCGTTCGGCAGCGCTCCGTGTCCTCCAGATGCGCCTCAACGAAGTGGCAGGCCGCACCGGCCGCGGCCTGCTCGCGCATGAACTCGTCCACGTTCTCCGAGTGGCGGCTCAGCACTACCACGCGCGCGCCCTCCGCCAGGCACGCTCGCGTAATCCCGCTGCCGATGCCTGCGCCGCCGCCGGTGACCACCACCAGCTTGTTCTTCAGTCCCAGATCCATTGCGTCTCCTTCTCCACAAATGTAACAAGCCGTGATCCTGCCCCTGAGCGACCGAGCGAGGCGAGGAGCCGAAGGGGAAGGACCCTCTATTTGTCTTGTTAGCTGCACTCGTGCTCATCCGTATTCACCCGCTCTTGCTTTTCGTGTCAGGGCGCGCCGGGAGGTTTACAATCACCACGGCTGTTGTGTGTTCCGCAGCCGGAGAGCTGTGTGCCATGCCTGAGATTGGTCTGCCTCTGCTGGTCATCGTACTGATCGTTGTTCTCTATGCGCTCAATTCCATCAAGATACTCAAGGAATATGAGCGCGGTGTCGTGTTCACACTTGGCCGCGTGTCGAGCGGCGCCGTTGGGCCCGGCGTGATCCTCGTCTTCCGGCCGTTCCAGCAGATCGTCCGCGTCTCCCTGCGCCAGGAGGCGATGGAAGTTCCGCCGCAGGACATCATCACGCGCGACAACGTCACATTGAAGGTCAACGCCGTGATCACGCTGCGGGTCGTGGATCCGGTAAAGGCCGTGATTGAGGTTTCGAACTACGTCTACCAGACCTCGCAGTTCGCGCAAACCACGCTGCGTTCCGTCCTCGGAGAGGTTGAGCTGGATGAGTTGTTGGCCCATCGCGACCGCCTCAACCAGCGCATCCAGTCCATCATCGATGGCCACACCGCTCCTTTCGGCCTCAAGGTTGTCTCCGTTGAGGTGAAGCAGGTGGATCTCCCTGAGTCGATGCTTCGTTCCATGGCCAAGCAGGCGGAGGCCGACCGCGAGCGCAAGGCAAAGATCATTCACGCGGAGGGCGAGTTTGAAGCTGCCGCCAAGCTGGTGGACGCCGCACAGTTGATGGCCACGCAGCCGATGACGCTCCAGCTCCGCTATCTGCAGACGCTGACCGAGATCGGCGTCGAGAAGAACACGACAATCGTCTTCCCGCTGCCCATGGAGATGATGACGCTGTTCAACAAGCTCACGTCGACCATACCCGCCCCCGTCAAGCCAGCGCAGGAGCTGAACCGATGAGCCCCCAGACCTACGAGGAAGAACCGCAGGTGAGCGACTATCGGCGCTCTGTGTCGAGCTACGACTCGAACGCTGACATTGACCATGAGCTGACGCTCTCCACGCCCACCATCCTCGGCCTCTTCTTCGCACTGGCGATGGTCTGCGCGTGCTTCTTCGGCCTCGGCTATGCCATGGGCCACAAGAGCGCGCCTGCACCTCAGGTCTTCAGCACCACGCCTGCTCCGGCAACCGGTGCGGCGAAGCCCGTGCCCGGCAGCACTGCCGCAGCGGAGACACCCTTGGCCGACGCCTCTGCCACGACCGACGCAACCTCTGCGAACACGCAGACCGCTACAGTTCCACTCACGTCGTCCGCCGCATCGAGCAGCCCGTCCGCAGCGCCGCTTTCCGGAGCCCCGGCTGCAAGCACAGCGGCGCAGGCCCCCGCCGGTGCTGCCGCACCCCCGCCAACCGCAGCCCCGGCTGCAACCGGCACCTTCGTCGTACAGGTGGCAGCTGTCTCTTCGCAGGATGTGGCAAACATCCTGGTCTCTACGCTGGAGAAAAAGGGCTACGCAGTCGCGGTCCGCCATGAGCCGCAGGACCAGTTGCTGCACGTGCAGATCGGCCCCTTCAACAATCGCAAGGATGCGGATGCGATGCGCCAGCGCGTGCTTGCCGACGGTTTCAATGCGATCGTCAAATAGTTGATAGTTGTTAGTTGATTGAGCCGCTGCCGAGCGTTCGCAACTGGCGTGCCCTTCAACTAGCAACTAACAACCATCAACTAGCAACTTGGTTTCATCTCTTCCGGCAGCGCCGCGATCATCCGCTCCCGCACCGCGGCCATCAGTTCGTCGCGCGTCGCGAAATCCTTCGGCCACACCGGCTCGAGGAATTCGACATGCGCTACGCCAGGAGAAATTGCAAAGCTGCCTTTGCGCATCATCTTCTCCGTGCCCGAAATGATGATCGGCACGATCGGCGCGCCGCTTTCCATGGCGAGATAAAACGGCCCGCGCTTGAACGGCTGCAACCGCCCGTCCGCTGAGCGCGTGCCTTCCGCAAAGATCAGCATGTGCCGCCCGCGCTGCAGCGCCTCGGCAGCCTTCGCCACGCTCGCCTGCGCTGACTCGCGCCGGTGGCCGCGTTCCACCGGAACGAACCCCGCCATGCGCATGCCGGTCCCCAGCAGTGGGATGCGCATCAGCTCCTTTTTGAGCATCGCCACCGCCATACCTGGCAACTCCGGAAAGAGCACAGGCGGATCAAGATTGGAGACGTGGTTGGCGAGGAAGATGCAGCTCTCGTCCGCCGGAATGCGCTCCCGTCCGGTGACTTCCACGCGAACACCCGCTGCACGAACGCCCCACGGCACAATGCCATGAATCACCATGCGGTAAAGCAGGTCAACATTGCCCGCCAGGAGCGAGTAGGGAATCCCGATGAGCCCGGCAGGAATGCCAAGGGCCGTATAGACGAACCACAGCTTGAAGGTTGCGAACATTCAAGTCCGAGCATAACCCGGCTTGCCTCATTATCGAGATAGTGGCCCGGAATGACCCGCCATCAATAGCCGGCGGCGGAACGGGACGCCGTCACCTTGCCCTTCGCAAACGTCACCGCGACCGGATGCCCTGCGTTGGCGTAGACCATCTCGCCATCGCCGTACTGGCCGCTGCTCTGCTTCGCAATCGCGCCCAACGAGAGCGACACCTGCCGCTGGTTCATGCCGGCGATCACCTGGTGCGTATCGATGGCCTGCCATATCTGCGGCGACCAGTCCCACAGTTTGTGCGGATCGTCATAGAAGAAGATGTCATCCGTGAAGAAGTTGTAGCCGCTCGCGTCCCGATAGCCAACCGGCGCGGCATAAAGTTTCGCTGCATCCGCCGACTTCGGCATCGTGAACGCGAGCAGCACCTGCCCGGTTCCTGCAGGTACACGCGTGGACACGCCTTTCGGTTCTGCCTGCTGGAAGGCATCGACGATCTTCAACGGCTGGCCGCCTGGCAGAACACCCGCAGGCTTTGCATAGTCCGCGCGATGTCTCTCCGCGGCAAAGTATTCCATCTGACCACCTGCCTGCACCCACACTGTCTCGCTGTTCAGGTCTTTCAGATCGGCCACGCTCTCCGGATGTTTCCGCTTCAGGAAGACGAGGTCATCGGGATCGGTGGGGCCGTAGTTCGGCTGGGCCGCAGTTTGGTCCGGCCGGTTGCGGTCGTAGTGGATATACGTCACCTCAATGCCGAATGCCAGCAGCATCACCGCCGTCAGTCCGAGCGCGACCTTCAAACCTGGTGTCATCTCTGCTCCTGGCTGTCGAGCGCGTGTAAGGTCGCTCGCATCACGTGAAAGTCAGTCTACCGGCTCGGCCGCGCTCTGCTGCACACTGGCGCTCAGCAGAGATTCGGCAGTCAGCGCATCGGCCCGCCGCAGTTTCGGGAAGAACATGGCCGCAAGCGAAGTTACCACCAGCGATCCGATGCCGCCAACAACCACCGACGTCACCGTACCCCACCACTTCGCCGTCGTGCCGCTCTCGAATTCACCGAATTCGTTCGACGCACCGATGAACAGCCAGTTGACCGCACTGACGCGGCCGCGCATGTCCGGCGGTGTGCCCAACTGCAAGATACTGCCGCGAATTACGACCGAAACCATGTCGCTGGCCCCCACGACGACCAGCGCGACGAGGCTGATCCACATGGTTCGCGAAAGACCGAAGATCACCGTCGCGGCGCCGAAGATGGCGACGCAGGTGAGCATCTTTTTGCCCGCATTGCGTTGGATTGGGCGCACCGTCATGGTGAGCGAAACTGCCAGGGCGCCCAGCGAGGGCATGGCGCGCAGCAGGCCAAGGCCGCGCGGCCCTGCGTGCAGAATGTCCGTGGCGTAGATGGGGAGCAACGCAGTGGCGCCGCCCAGCAGCACGGCGAACAGGTCCAGCGAGATGGAACCCAGCAGCAGCTTGGTCGCCCACACATATTTGAAGCCCGCAAGCATGGTCTCCAGCGTGAAGGCATTCTTCACCGTCCGCACCGGCTTTGTCCGCATTGCGCCGACCAGCACAAGAAACGCAACCAGCATGAGCAGCGTAAA
This sequence comes from Acidobacteriaceae bacterium, assembly GCA_035572415.1. Classification (GTDB taxonomy): domain Bacteria; phylum Acidobacteriota; class Terriglobia; order Terriglobales; family Acidobacteriaceae; genus Edaphobacter. The sequence continues at coordinate 55,701 of DATNAU010000116.1, read as the reverse complement.
GGCATAGACAATCCCCGCGCCGCTCCATGGCGCGAGCACGCCTGTCAGCTTAAGGATGAAAAGGAACCCGCCGACCGTCGGACCGGCGATATTTGCGATCTGGAAGACGATCGAGCCCCAGGTGACCGCATTGACGAAGTGCTCTTCCGGCACCAGCGATGGCAGCAGCGCAGATGCCGCCGGCCCCGAGAAGGCGCGTCCCATGCCGATGCCGAAGAGCACCGCATAGATGGGCCACACGCGAGCGATGCCGTGCAGCGCGAACTCAAGCAGCGCCACCGTGCAAACGGCCTGCAGGCCATAGCACAGCAGGATAATCATGCGGCGGTCATAGCGGTCGGCCACATGTCCGGCCGCGAGGATGAAGACGATGCCTGGCGCGAACAATGTCAAGCCGGTCAGGCCCAGTTTGAACGCCGAATGCGTGATCGCATAGACCTGCCACGCCACCGCAACCGACTGGGCCTCCGCGCCGAGGATCACCAGCAGGCGAGCGACTTGATAGAGGCGAAAGTCGCGCGAGAGGAACGCGCTTCCCATGCGGGATCTCGCATTCGCTGCGGGCTTACAGCCCTCCGGCTGTAATTCCATCTGCGCTGTATCGCTTTGCGCGCGCCCTCCAGCGACCGCTGCTCCACCCTGACTGCCACCCTCAGCCATATCTCTCTATGTTGGCACAGCCCGCTGCTGGAACGGGAACGGGGGCGCGCGGCGGCAATGGGGCCGTTCCGATGCCTTCCTTAGAGTGCAATCAATTTGGAGGATTCTATTTGCTTTCAATAGTTTATCTTTGGCATACCACTCTGTGGTGATTCACAACTAACACCTGCGGCGTATCCTTTTCTCACTGCACGAAAATTCTCCCGGGCCACACGAGATCGAAGTCTGACCATGGGCCGAAAGGCAGACAGCATGTTGCAGTTGCTCAAGACGCTCGCATTGGAAGATTCAGGCCAGGACCTGATCGAGTACGCGCTGATCGCCGCGCTTGTCGGCGTTGCCGGCGTGAGTGCGCTGCGCGTTCTGAATAACACGGTGGGAAGCGCGTTCAGCGGGGTCAATGGCGCACTCTCAAACGCGGTCCCAAACACCGCCGGCCAGGGCCACTAGCGCTGCTTGGCCGAACCGCCAGATCCGTCGCGTCTTCTTTATTTACCGAGATATTCTTTGTACTGCGTTTCCACCACACCGGTATTGCGGGCGAGATCGAGCTTCGCTTTGTTGTAGGCGAACTCCGTCGCGATGAGCTGGCTCTGCGTGGCCTGCAACTGAGCCTGGGCCTGGATCACCGGCAGATCGTCGTCCACGCCGGCTGCGTAGCGATCGCGTGTGTCGGAGAGCGCCTGCGTCGCCAGATCGACGTTCGAGCGCGCCACCTTCACGAGATCCGAGGCAGACTGGACATCCAGCATAGCCGCGCGGATCTGCGCATCGATCGTTACCTTCAGCGCATCGATCTGTCGCGCAATCCCGATTTCGGACGCAGCAGCGATCTCCCTCTCGCCACGGAAGCGGCCCTCTTCAAAGATGGGAATCTTCAGCACGCCCTGTGCCGCAAAGACACCGTGGTAGAGACCATGCGTTTCGCCCAGCACACCATAGTAGCCATTGAAGCCCAACTGGGGCAGCCGCTCCATCGAGATGGCGCGGCGCGCGCGGCGGGCGACCACCTGTTCGGCCTGGAGCGCGAGCAGGTCTTTGCGGCGCGAGTAGGCGACCGCCTTAGCCTGCTCCAGCGGCAACTCCGCAAGATCGGCATAGGGCACCGTATCCACCAGGACCACATCCTGATCGGCGGGCTGTCCCATCAGGCGGTTTAGCGCGATCTTGTCCTTGACGAACGCGTTTTGTGCCTTCACGAGGGTCTGCTGCTCATTTTCCAGCTCGACACGCGCGCGAAGCACATCCAGATTCGTGCCCACGCCGGCATCATGCGATGCAGTCGCGTGCCGGACCAAGTCTTCGTCAGCCGTGACCAGCGCCTGAGCATTCGCGATCTGCGCCTGGTCGGCCAAGGCAACCAGGTACTGCAGGGCGACCGCCTCGACGATGCCGCCGCGCACGTTGAGCACGTTCATCTGCGAGACAGTCGTGGCGCTCCGCGCAGCGCCATAGAAGAAGAAATCAGGAAGATTGACAAGCACCTGGTCTGCGGAGAACTGCGCCGACGTGGTGTCCACCTTCACGATGGTGTGGATCGCGTTCGGGGGAAGCCCAAATGCCGCCAGCGACCGCGGCTTGAATCCCAGCGCAGCGAGGTTGATCTCGTTCGCGGTGGTGGCGAAGGTCGCCTTCATGTTGGGCAGCAGGGCGTAGATGGCGGTGAGAATCTGGCCGCGCACCGCACGGTCCTGCTGGGTCGCAAGCTGAATCTGGAGATTGCCGAGCACGGCGCGATGAATGGCATCGTCCAGTGAGAGAGGTCCGCCCGGCGTCGGTTCGGGCAATGTGATATTGCGGAATGGGCTTGTGAGCGGAGCGCCGGGCAGGGAAGGCGGCTGCGGCTCCGGAGCGTTGGGCAGGGCTGCGACGTCCGCCCGCATAGGAATACCGTGAAGACGCGCGGATGCTTCAGGCTGTGATGGTGCTGCGGCTCCGTCCGCGGCTTGGAGGCACGGACAGGCGAGCGCAAGCAGCATTGTGCAGGTTGCGGCACGGAAACCAGATGTGCAAAGGAGCGCCACTCTCACTCCCAGTTTAGAGTGTCGCGGAGGCCAACTGGTTGCGAAAAATGAGCTTCTGCTAGCGAATCTGAACCAGGTCCGCGTGCGTGCCTGCGCCAGGTGAGATATGAGAGGTCTGCGGTGCGCGCCAGTGATCGATGTAACTGACCTGGTGTACGCAGCTGATCGTGCAATTTGGGGCGCAGCCTTTCTCGGTCAGGAACTCGCGCTTCACGTCGCTCTTCTTGTAATCCGCAACCGGCACACCGGGATAACCGCGCTGTTGGCTGCAGTAGTGCACCAGGCCGAACTCGCAGATGTAAAGATAGCGGCTGCCCGCCCGGCATCGCCACCTGTTGGGCTGGCCGTTGGCGATGGCTTCCTGGAAATGGTTGAAGCGCGAATAGCTGCGCCGCGTCAGCCGCCTCACCTGGTCCCAGACCGAACGCTCCTCATCCCCCAGTGGTTTCAATTGACCGCTGCCGTCGTGAATGATGCCGATGGTCGAGGAAAATCCCAGCGCAAGCGCGCGCTTGCTGATGGTCAGCGCGTCCTGCGGATGGGCAATGCCTCCGCCGACCACCGAATTGATGTTTACGTGGAAATCCGCGTGCTCCGCCAGCATCTTCAGCTTCGCGTCCAGAACCTTGAGGCTCTTCTTTGAAACCTCGTCCGGCATCACGTTGTCGATGGAGATCTGCATGTGATCGAGACCTGCGCGGTTCAGCCGCTGGATGCGGTCGGGCATCAGCAGGTAGCCGTTTGTGATCATCCCTGCAATGGCGCCGTTCCTGCGGATGCGCGCGATAACGCGGTCCAGATCGGGATGCAGCAGCGGTTCGCCGCCCGAAATGGTGATGACGGATGTTCCCAGGCGGCCCAATTCATCGATGCGCCGCTCCATCTCTTCTATCGGCACCGGATCGGAGACATCGTCAAATTCGTTGCAGTAGGTGCAGGCCAGATTGCAACGCCGCATGGGCACAATATGCGCCATATAGGGGTGCGAAGTGTTCGCCAGTGCCCAGCCGACGGATGAAAGCTCACGAACCTTCCGAATTGCCGCTCTCCAGCGGCGCCGTGCGGGCATTGGGCGCCGATAAGTCAGGGAAGCGGTATTGTCTGCGACTGCCATCTCTTTGATTTTACCGGATTCCAAGTTCGAAGGACCGGTTGACGACGGGCATGGTACAACAGTCCAACAGCCGTTTTATCATTCGTTTGCCGCGTGCCTCAGCCGTGTCTGGCTTCGCGGATGAGCGCGGAGAACAAGCATGGACGACATCGCATCGCGCGTTATCGAGCTTGTGGCACAGTCAAAGAACCTGCCGGCCTCGGCCGTTAAGCTCGACACCACCTTCGACGAGCTGCAGATCGACTCATTGGACAAGATCAACCTCACCTTTGCGGTCGAGGAGATGTTCTCGATCGAGATTCCCGATGAGAGCCTCAATTCACTCAAGACCGTCGGCGATGTGGTGCGTGGGGTCGAACGGTTGCGGGCAGCCGCTTCCGGCGATACTGCAAGGGCATAGCGCGCGCAGCCCTCGGTCGCACCTTGTATAACCAGAACATGATGCGCGTCGCCGTTACCGGACTGGGCTGCATTACGCCCATCGGCAATACCGTCGCGGAGTTCCGGGAGGCGATGTACGCGGGCCGCAGCGGCATTGCTCCTTTCGATCGCCACTTTCCCGGCATGACCGGCGACGATCCGGGCCTGCGATTCAGGACCACCGCGCTGGTGAAGAACTTCGATCCTGCCAGCAATGCCGCGCAGAAGCTGACTTCGGGGATCGCCGCATCGACCGATACCAGCGCGCAGTTCGGCATCATCAGCGCGCGCCAGGCGGTGGAAGAGAGCGGCGTGCTGCGGCACTACGATCCATCCGCGATGGCCGTGATCATCGGCTGCGGCTGCGGCGGCCGCGCGGCGGACGAAGAGGCAAACCGCGGCCTGTATATGCGCAATGCTCGCGTCTCTCCGCTGGGCATCGTGCGCGCGATGTCCAGCTCAGGCGCCAGCAACATCGCCATTGAAACGGGCGTGATGGGCCCGGTGCTGAACATCTCCACGGCCTGCGCCTCCGGAACGCACGCCATTGGGCTGGCATTTCAGATGGTGCGGTCCGGCCAGGTCACTGCCGCAATTGCGGGTGGCTACGAGGCGGCGCTGACATTCGGCTTCCTGCGCGCGTGGGATTCGATGCGCGTGGTTTCGCCGACTGCCTGCAGGCCTTTTGCGGTGGATCGCGATGGCATGACCCTGGGCGAAGGCGCAGCGATGCTGGTGCTGGAGCCGCTCGAATTTGCGCTGGCGCGCGGAGCGAAGGTCTACGCTGAGATGGTCGGGTTCGGCATGTCGGCGGACGCTCACCACATTACCCAGCCGCGTCCGGAAGGCGCTGCGCTGGCGATCCGCCGCGCCATCGACGACGTCGCCACAACTTTGGGTGCCCCACGTCTCGATTCTGAGACGTGGGAATCAAAGATCGGCTACATCAACGCGCATGGAACGGGAACTCCGACGAACGATCCGGTGGAGGCGCAGGCGATCCATCTGGCGCTGGGCGACCGCGCGGCTCAGGTTCCCATCAGCGGGATCAAGTCGCTCACGGGACACTCGATCGGCGCCGCGGGTGCGATCGAGGCGCTGGCGACCGCACTTGCGCTTGATGCTGCCAGCCTGCCGCACACGGCGAATATCGGGGCGGTTGATCGCACGCTGGACCTCGATGTGATCGTCGATGCGCCAAGGCCACTCGAAAAAGACAAGGACATCGCGCTTTCGAACTCGCTCGCGTTTGGCGGCCTGAACGCAGTGCTGGCGATGAAGCAGTTCGCGGTACGATAGCCCTCAGTGCTTCCACCTCCTATTTCCGTGCTCATTCTGACGAAGAATGAGGAGCGCGACCTGCCTGGCGCGCTTGCTTCGGTTGCATGGTCGGACGACGTACACGTCTTCGATTCGCTCTCGACCGACCGCACGCAGGAGATCGCGCGGGCAGCGGGAGCGCAGGTGCATGGGCGGGCGTTCGACGACTATGCGACGCACCGCAATGCGGCGTTCCGGATTCCGTTCAAGCATCCATGGGTGTTTCTGCTGGATGCGGATGAGCGGGCGACACCGCAGCTCTCGGCCGAGATGGCGCTGGTGGTCAGCGAAGCGCCGGCGAATACCGCGGGTTTCCGGCTGCGGCGAAGAGATTTCCTCTTCGGCACGTGGCTGAAGCACGCGCAGATTTCGCCTTATTACATCCGCCTCGTGCGACCGGGGAAGGCGAGGTACACGCGTGCGATCAACGAGGTGCTGGAGGTGGATGGGCCGGTTGCGCAACTGCTGGCTCCGCTCGACCACTTCCCGTTCTCCAAGGGCATTGCGCACTGGGTGGCGAAGCACAACAGTTACTCGACCATGGAGGCCGAGCTGATCGTCGGGCAGCAGGGACTGCAGAGTCCGAGCCTTAAGGCCGCGCTGAGCCACTCCGACTTCCACACGCGGCGGCTGCACCAGAAGGCGCTGTTCTACAAATTGCCTGCGCGGCCGTTGATCAAGTGGCTCTACATGGTGTTCCTCCGTGGAGCGATTCTGGACGGCGTGGCCGGGCTGACTTATGCGACGTTGCAGGCCTTTTACGAGTACCTGATCGTGGTGAAGACCAGGGAGCTGCGGAAAGGCGGCGCCTAGTCGCCGCTTGCCGAGTCTTGTGCCCCCCCCCGGTATCCAATTCCGCAAAATCTAGAAAGCATGTGACTTAGGTGTCATGATCTTGTAAATAAAGGGTTTTTTGGAACTCCAAGCGATATCAATGATTTACAGTCCAGCATGCCGGCCCTCATGTTCGGGGTTCTGATGGATTCGTAGTGTTGCGGGAGGCACAATCCTGACGCGGTGGATTCGGCCGTTGATGCGATTTTGGCTGCTGTTTCTATTTTACCGGGGCTGTCAAGAGGGTGGCGAAATTCGGTGGTGTCCTAATTTCACTGGCCGATAAATTGCCTCCAGTTGGGCCATGAGTGCAGTTCTGATCCACTCGGATACGGTCTGATCTTTGGCCTTGGCTGCACGCTCCACGGCCTTGCGATCTACCGGGTTTAGCCGTACCTGTATGGGTGCAGCCTTGGCCTCATTCTTCGCCATCTTAGGGCGTCCGGGCTTACGCTTGGTGGGCATCTCTGTACTCCTGTACCAGTGCGGTTTTGACGGCCAACTCTGGCGACACCGCCGGTGGGATATGCAGGACGGTCACGTGCCGGATGGGATTCTTTGGGTCGTCTGTCTCATGCGACCACGCATAAACCCGATCTGTCTGAGGATGGCCGGTCAGGTCGAACACTTCTACGACGCCATCCCACACGGTCTGACCCTGCCACGTATCGGTCACAGGCACGCTCTTGACATGCACTGCGTTGGCCCCATGCAGTTGCTTGATGACCTCGCGAGTGCGTTCGCCATCTCATCCTCGCTACACTAATTGTAGTGCAGTAATTGCAGCATGTCAAGGTTTGTTGTGATGACTGCATGAGTGGAAGCTGTCTGGGCCATCTATGCGGCCACATACTTCAACAAGATTTTCCCCCGTGTTGGCGTCTTGGAAGACCAGTAAAAAGTATGGGCCTGCCCTTCCACTAATTAGTGCATCTGCTTCGTTTTGGGTAAGAGCTTGTCCATGAAGAGGAACATTGAACAGCCCATTTTCCGCCGTAGAGATTTCGGCAACTGGTGCTCCACCAATGCCAGCCATCAAATGTGACCACATATCCTCTTCAAGAGGAATATTATCGGGCTCATTGGTAGATATTGGCCGCAGCCCAGAGCTGGCCGCTTCTTTTACGCTGAGCGTTTTACCCGACACGTTTTGCAGGTTCACTCGTATTGCAAGCTGCACGCCAGTGGCGGGAGTTTGCGTACTTGTGTGAATCGAAGTGATGGTGATCGGGTTCGGCGGGGGTGTCGGTCGTGCGGGAGGCAGCGGCAAGTTGTGCGGTTTAGGCTTGGGCAATACTTCTACCGCGACAGCCTTGCTCACGGGATTGTAGGGATCGTCATCAAAAGTAAAGTCCACCCTTAGCGTTTGAGTTCCCGCCAAGAGAGTTGCGCCGATTGCCGGATCATAGACCGCTCTCCCTTTTACTTCTTTCCCGTCAACTGTGGCTGAAGCATTTAGTTGTGCTGGGCCTAGCGGTTGGCCCTCCTGAAGCGATGCAGGAATCCAGACGATTTCCGGGGTTATTTTCACTAGTTCTTTTAGTGGCCACGCCTTGTAGCCGATCACGATCATTCCACTCCAAATTGCGAGCAGGATAAGAATTCCGCGCACAATAGATTTGCTGCTCACCCAATCGATCCAACCGTGTTCAAGAGTCGCAAGCGTGAAACCAGAGGCTCCCGCGATCACCAGGATGACGATTGCTATCTTGGCAAGCACTCCGATACCCGCTACCAAGGCAATCACAGCCCCAACACCGACAGCCCACCACGCACCAACCCTAATCCCTGTAGCTGTCTCCCTCTCCATCGCTCGACGCTTTCCTCCGCGGGTCACGGCCCTGCACCCGATCTGAGGATACCGTTTTCCGTAGTGCAATTACTAGATGTCTGTAATCCACGCTCCTGCAAGAACTTGAGTGGTTTACCCATTGGAACCAGCAAATTCCAATAGAAATTCGGACACCCGAAATTCGGAAGGAGACGCAGGGGCCATTTAGAGACGAAGCGGAAGAAGCTATGAGGAGCAACCTGGGGGTAGAGCAGCATTGTTTCCGCATGGCATTCTATCGCGCGCTAAAGAGGATGCTGAAAAGTCGGCCGCGGCGGGTTTTGCATTCCCTCAGCGGCTGAAGCCGCCCCGTTTTTGTCCTTAGTGGCGCTAAAGTCGCGCCCTTTCAAAGCAGGGCCCTTTTCAGCACCCTCTAAGAAGGGCAGGCAAGCACGATCGAGCTGATCCCGGGTGCGCCAGAACTTTTTGTGCAACCAATTTCGGGCAGCGGCGTCTCCTACACAGGCGTTGTGTTGAGAACCAGCAAGAGGCAAGGCCATGCTTGTCCAGCACAGATCGAGGTCTTTGGTTCTGAAGAGCGGCCTGCTGGTGCTGGCGACGCTGGTGTTTCTTGGCGGTCTGGGTACGAGATTGTCCAAGTATCGCGGCAAACAGGACAACGCTACCACCGTGGCTAAGGTGAGGTTAGGCGTAGAAAAGCAGCCCGACCTTGCGCCCGTTCATTGCAGCTATACGCCGGATATTCAGGAAGACCTTGGTTTTTCTGTTTCCAGCAACTGCTGGCAGCAGGAAGTGCCGGGCCTAGTTGGAAACCGACACGCGATTGAGCGTACGGAGCCGGCTTTTCCTGTGCACACTCCATACGATCCGGCGACGCCGCAACTCGCCTACCGCCCTCCTCCGACACTTTCCTAAGCCCCCCTTGGCGGCGCACTGCCGCCTGACGCTTGAGCGCGCATGCCATGGCGCACGGGCAGTCCTTTTTGCCCTGGGTTTAGGAGTGAACGATGAAAAATTCAGACGGCTCTTTGTGGAGCTTTCTCACACGCGTTGCGCTGCATGCGCTTGCGGCGCTTTCTCTGTCCGGTTCTCCGCTTCACGCACAAACTGCAAGCGCATCTCCGTCTACTTCCGCGGCAGGCACTCCGGCAGGCATGTTGATTTTGCCTGCGGGAACCAAAGTGGTGATGGCGGCGACGCGGGCGGTGTGGGCGGCGAAGGTGAAGGCGGGCGATCCGCTGTATCTCGAGACGGTGTTTCCGGTGACGGTCGGCAACCGGATCGCAATTCCTGCCGGAACGTACGTCTCAGCGACCATTGATGCGGTGCAACAGCCGACGCGCAAGATGGCTCGCGCGGAGTTGGAGGTGCGCTTCAACCAGATGGTTTTTGCGGGCGGCTACGCGGTGGCGCTGGCGGGCGCGGAAGGGACCGGACCACTGCCGTCCTCCGGCAATGCCGCGCGCGCGGCTCCGGTTTCCGGAGGTACAGCGACGCGCAGCCTTGTCAGCGTTCAGGTGGACCGCAACAATGACATTCTGCTGGACAACGGTTCGCAGATGGAGATGACGCTGGCAGCGCCGCTCGCGCTGGATGCCGCGAAGATTGCCTGGACTGTTGGGCGCTCCCATGCGCCTCCGCCGGGTTCATTCAAGCCGGCTACACTGTGCCGCCCGACGCCGGGCGATCCGGGAACGCCGGGGACGCTGGGAACACCGGACACGGTGATTCCTGGCAGCCCGGGAACGCCGGACATCAGTATCCCGGGGCCGGACGGGACGTCTACTACGATTCCGGGCACGCCTGCGACTCCTCCGACGGTGATTCCGGGAAGTCCGGGCACACCAGGAACTCCCGGCACGCCGGGTACGTTCTGCCCGGCTTCGCCAATGGTGATCTCCAGCACGCCTGGCGGAACGATTCCCGCACCGCAAGTCCGCGCGACACCCTCCACGAAGAAGACCCGTTTGCAGAACGGAAAGGAAGGAAAGTGATGAAGAGCCTAGCTATATCTGTTTCGATATCGGTTCGTCTGCTCGCAGGAGTTCTGGCTGCTTCAGTTGTAGCGAGCGAGACGGCGTTTGCGGCCGCGCCTCAGGATGTTCAGGATCGCCAGGCCGATGCCGCGCCCTCGCACGCCGCTCTGCCTGGCCCGACTATCGTTGCGCCGGCGGGGACGGTTGTTCCTCTTACGCTGGTGAGCCAGATCAAGAGCAAGTCAACCAGGATAGGGGATGCGGTGCGCGCTCAGGTTGCGTTCCCGGTGACGGCGGGCGGGCAGGTGGTGATACCTGCCGGAACGTATGTCGAAGGCGTGGTTACTTCGCTCACTGCGTCGGCCAAGAAGACGCACCGGCCGGAGGTGGAGATCAACTTTGTGCGGCTGGTCTACGCCAATGGATACGTTGCAGCGCTGGAAGGAACGAGCACGCAGGCGAGCAAGCGCGCTCCGGATGCTGCGCCGATGGAACAGGTGAGTGAAGCGATGCTGCCTCCGCCAGCGCTTCCGGGTTCGCACACGGTTTTTTATGGTGGCGAGGGTTTTACGTCCGGCGCGCGGCTGGGACAACCGCCGTTTGGTCCGTACCCATACCCAACGCTGCCGCCGCTTCCACCTCTTCCGAATCCAGGACCATCGAAAGGCCTGGTGATTGGGCTTGGGGTTGGGATTCCGGTGACTCTGGTGGTAGTGGGCGCGATCTTCGGCCGGCACCATCGAGACAACTCCGACTACGTTCTCTACGAGGCCGGATGGCAGTTCCAGATGACGCTGTCTGCGCCGCTGACGGTAGATGCTGCGCAGGTGAGCGCGGCGGCGGCAATTGCCGCGCAGTAGGATGGGTTGCCCTCTCCATCCGTTCGCGGCAACGCGGGCGGATGGGGTAGCCGGCGATTTCTGGTGATAGGCCGGGCCTACAGCCCTCGGTTTTTTAATTGTCACGCTGTTCCTGGGGCTGCGCCCGAGGCTGGTATAGAACGCGCCTTCTGCGCTCACGAGCTCAACCCACCCTTTCGCGATGAAGCTGCGAAAGGATGGGCCACCCGGAGATTCGGAGTCAGGCGGAGTCGCGCCATACGGAGGTATGCGCGGAAGGGGCCTGGTCGGTCTCCCAGAGGACTTCGCGGAGGGTCCAGTCAATGCGGTTGACGGCGTCCTGGGTGACCTCGATGAGTTCGCGGTCGCCCTTGACGTGAACGGAGTAGAGGACGGTGGTGAGCGCGTTGCGCACGTGGTGATTGACGTCGGCGGCGACGCGGAGGCGCTCTGTGTCCGCCTGGCGCAGCCGCTCGTAATAGCGGCCCGCGAGGAAGGAGAGCAGCGCGGCCATGGTTCCGCTGAGCACGTCGGAATAGAGGATGGGGCGGTTCTCGATGCCCAGCGCAATGTCGAGCAGGATTCCTGCGCCGAACGCGCCGCCGCCGATGAGCAGCGGGAAGACATAGCGCGGCCATCGTGCATTTAGAAATGCAGCCTGAGTTCCGAGCTGCCGATTGCGCTCCATCGATGGCCTCCTGTGACTTGCCTCTGACGTCGATTCTCAATGATTCGGACGGATGGTGGGAAATGAACTCCGCGATGCGACGTTAGACTTGCGGGAGAGGTGATGCGGATGCGGAAGCTGAAGATCATGGAGCATATTTCGCTAGATGGCGTGATTGAGTCGGGGCCGGGTTATGCGTATGGTGACTGGGGCGCGCCGTATCGCACACCGGAGGGGCTGGAGGCGCTGCTGGCCATGCATGGCGAGCGGTTCGATCTGCTGCTGGGCCGGCGGACGTACGATCTGTGGTCGGGGTATTGGCCCAAGGCGCCGCGAAGTCCGATGGCGGACCGGCTGAATGCGGCGACCAAATATGTGGTGACGCACCGGCCGGAGAGTTTGGAGTGGGGGCCGGTGGAGGGCGTTGGGGCGGGCGGTTCTTCGGATCACAACGGCGCGGATTTTGTGCAGGGCGTGCGCGCGATCAAGGCGGGGGACGGGCCGGATGTGATTCTGTGGGGCAGCTCGACGGTGACTTCGGCGCTGCTGGAGCATGGGTTGGCGGACGAGATGGGGCTGATGGTGAATCCGGTGCTGCTGGGTACAGGCAAGCGGCTGTTTGCGGAGGGAACTCCGGCGCGCGCGTTTACGCTCGCGAACACGAAGGCGCTGCCGTCCGGGATTGTGATGCAGAACTATAAGGCGGCGGGAGGGTTGAAGAATTAGCACGCGCACAAGCGTCGCTGTTGCTAGAATGTGCGCATTCGGGATTCAAACGGGCCAGCTTTTAACGCCGTTCGTAGAAAGAGGAGCGTTATGCGTGTTCGCCAGATCGCTGTGCTGTTGCCAGTTTCCGTTTTGTTGCTTACGGGTTTAGCCGCGGCGCAGAGTCCGCAGCTTGATGTGATCGGGATCAAGCTGGGCGAGTCGATGAGCGATGTGCAGCAGGCGCTGAAGGCCGACAACGCCAAGCTGAAGGTGACTCCGACTTCCTACACGTATGCGGGTTTCAGCGGTCCGCTCACGGTGCAACTGGATGCCAAGGACCTTGAGGACAATACCAGCACGGTGATCACGCAGCCGACAGAGACGCTGCAACTGATGTTTACCACGCCGCCCAGCCAGCCGGGAATATGGATGGTCAGCCGCTATTACATGTTCCCGACGGCACAGAGGCCGTCCACGACGACCACCATCGATGCGCTGCGCAAGAAATATGGGCCGGAGACAATTCCGCCGGATTCGCCCATCGGCATGCAGAGCATGACGTGGGTGTTCGATGCGCAGGGCAAGATGATTCCGCAGCCGCACCTGAACACGCAGTGCATCAACATCCTGCGTGGCATTACCTCGCCCATGGCGGTGAATATCGGCATTGCAGGACCGACGATGCCGCAATGGCCGCAGCCATGCGCGTCTATTGTGATTGTGAATGCGCAGATACAGCTGACGGCGGTGGCGCCGGGGCAGTACGCTACCACGGCCTTGACGGTAACGATGGAAGACGGGGGAAGGTACTTGAAGGCGCTGGCCGCGACGCGCGACGTGATCGCGGGGGTCGTGAAGGGGCAAGAGGACCAGAAGACCAAGCAGATGAACCAGGTGGGCGCACCGAAGCTGTAGGGGCAACGGCTGGCGGTAGCGTTGGCATTGAGAGAATCCCCACCCGTCCGCAAAGGACGCGTACGGATGGGGCACCCGATGCGTGTGCGATGAATCTCGAGCTGTAAGCTGGGAGCTTTTAAGCTTATAGCTCAAGGCGCACATGCTGCCCCAAAGGCAAATGCGGGGGTCCCTCGACTTCGCCGGAAGCGGCTTCGCTCGGGATGACGGCAACGAGAGTAGGTGGCTCGATCCCACTCATCGCGCAAAGTGCGCGCGATGAATGGGGCACGGATCCTGCTGGTTCGTTGCCATATCCTGTGCGCAGGGGGATTGGGGATGCGGAAGCTGAAGATCATGGAGCATATGTCGCTGGATGGCGTGATTGAGGTGGGCGCGGACTTTGTGTACGGCGACTGGACGGGGCCGTATCGCGCGCCGGAGGGGTTGCAGACGGTGATGGCGCGGTACGGCGAGCGGTTTGACCTGCTGCTGGGGAGAAAGACGTACGACGACTGGTCGGGCTTCTGGGCGGAGGGCAAGAGCCCGCTTTCCGTGAACAACGATTCCTACATATTGTCGGTAAAAGCTAAAAGGCTTGGATATTTGTTCTGGTTCGCCGTGAGCTCGGAGCTTGATTTTAGAGACATCGCCAAGGCGTTCCTCCAGCTTCGCAATGTCGCCTGCTGCCGGCGTCCAACCTCGGTCGACTTGCGTTGGGCCGCCTCGTGAGCAGAGGCCAGTAACGGCCTGGGCTTCGCTAGCCGGTAAGACGACAAACTGCTTATCACTTTGTCCCCAGGAGTCTATGCATAGTAGCACTGATAGACATCCGGTCATCAGCATGTTCTTTATATGCATGATGTGAACTCTGAGAAATCTTTTACCACTCTTTTGATGCTGAGTCCGCAGTGACCCCATCTGCCGCGGGGCCTTTCCAGCGGAGGATGGGTTTGCGGGCGGCGGTGGTTTCGTCGAGGCGGCGGAGGCGGGTGGAGTGGGGCGCGGTGCGGACGAGATCGGGGTTCTCGGCGGCTTCGCGGGCGATTTGTTGCAGCGCGTCGACGAGCAGGTCGAGCTCCTCGCGGCTCTCGCTCTCGGTGGGCTCGATCATCATGGCTCCGCTGACGACCATGGGGAAGCTGACGGTGTAGGCGTGGAAGCCGTAGTCAATTAAGCGCTTGCCCATATCACCGGTCTTGACGCCATTGCGCGCTTGCAGCTTATCCGAGAAGACGACCTCGTGCATCGACGGTGCGTCGTACGGCAGGTCGAAGGTGTCTTTCAATTTTGCGCGGAGGTAATTGGCGTTGAGCACGGCGTCTTCGGTGGTCTGGCGCAGGCCGTCGGGCCCATTGGCGAGGATGTAGGCGAGCGCGCGCACGAACATGCCGAAGTTGCCGTAGAAGACGCGGACGTGGCCGACGGTTTGGGGGCGGTCGTAGTCGAGACCAAGTTTGGTTACAGATCCCTCAGCGCGCGTGGTGAGGACGGGCGTGGGCAGGAAGGGCTCGAGGATTTTTTTGCAGGCCACGGGGCCGGAGCCGGGGCCGCCGCCGCCGTGCGGGGTGGAGAAGGTTTTGTGCAGGTTGAGGTGCATGACGTCGACGCCGAAGTCGCCGGGGCGGGTCTTGCCGCAGAGGGCGTTCATGTTGGCGCCGTCCATGTAGAGGAGTGCGCCCTTGGCGTGGAGGATGTCGGCGATCTTGTGGATCTCGGACTCAAAGACGCCGATGGTGGAGGGGTTGGTGAGCATGAGGGCGGCGGTGTCGGAGTCGACCATGCGGGCGAGCTCGGCGAGGTCCACCATGCCTGCCGAGTTGGACTTGAGGTTGGCGACCTGATAACCGACGACCGCGGCGGTCGCGGGATTCGTCCCGTGGGCGGAGTCGGGGATGAGGACCTTTTTGCGCGGGTTGCCGTTGGCCTCGTGGAAGGCACGGGCGAGCAGGATGCCGGTGAACTCGCCGTGCGCGCCGGCGGCGGGCTGGAGGGTGATGGCGTCCATGCCGGTGATTTCGATGAGGCATTGCGAGAGGAGCTGCATGATGCCGAGGCAGCCCTGGGCGAGGGCTTCGGGCTGGTAGGGGTGCGCGTCGGCGATGCCTTCGAGGCGGGCGACGGCCTCGTTGATGCGTGGGTTGTACTTCATGGTGCAGGAGCCAAGCGGATACATGCCGAGGTCGATCGCGTAGTTCCAGGTGGAGAGGCGGGTGAAGTGGCGGATGATCTCGATCTCGGAGAGCTCGGGCATGGGGCCGGCGTTCCAGCTCTGCGCGGTGCGAGCGGCGGCGCCGAGGAGTGAGGCGGCGTCGACGGCGGGCACGTCGAGCTCGGCGAGGCGGTAGGCCTTTTTGCCGGGCGAGGACTTCTCAAAGATGAGGCCCTCGTTCTGGTTGACGTGGGTGGTGGCCTTGATGGGCGTGCCGGTGAAGTTGGTGGTCATATGCGGTCCCGGTTTGCTTTGTGGAGCGGTTATGTGTCGGGCTTACAGCCCTCGGTTGATGTCGATGCCGCTGACCTAGGCCTTCCCGCTCCGCGGGATCGGCCTAGGCTGTTATGTTGTCGCGCCTTCGGCGCTCAGAAGTGCCTTTCTATTCGCAATCGGTTAATTGAGCGAATGTATGAAGGCGTTATTCTCCCGCTAGATACAAAACGAATCCCAATCCCCAGGTGACTAAAAGTGCTGTCGAACTCTTTCGCAAAAGCGATGCTGCCGGACCGGACGCCCTCCTCGCAAGTAACCAGCTAGTGAGGCACAAAGCAAGATTTGCCAGCAAGAATGATTCGAATACAAGGACGACCAAACGCGTTCCAAAAACCGGCCTCTGAGCGAGGTCGTAGCTCTGATGATTCAGGTAATGCGTGAGCAAAAGACCCGATACTTGTACCGCAACAGAAAGGGCTAGCGAATATAGCGCGTATGGAATCGTTGTGAGTGAGGTTTTGCTCTGGTCGTTCCCCACTATCGACAACCATCCGGCGAACACGCCTATTCCACCTATACCGATAGTTAGGAAGGCTACAAGGAGACCCGGAATTGCAAAACCCGATCCTTGAAACATCAAAACTCCTCTGCGTCGGTTGTGTCGCCGGTGGGGGAGAAGGTGCCGGACTCGGGCTGGTCGAGGTCTTCTTCGCGGAGGGAGAGGCCGAGGACGATGCCGTTGGCGAGCTCGATGGTGAGGGCGTTGCCCTCGTCGAGCACGGCGGTCTCGACGGCGCTGCCGATCTGCGCGCAGAGGGCGTTGCGGTACTCGGGCTCGCCGAAGGCGACGGAGAAGTCGGGCAGCATGACGTAGGGCCAGTTGTAGAGGGTGAGCAGGGCGGGGCCGAAGCGCAGCTCGAGGTAGTCCTCGACGAATGCGACGGAGCGGAGTTCTTCGCCCTCGATGGAGGAGATATCCATGGCTCCCTTGTCATTCCGCACCCCGACCGCAGTCGAGGGGGAGGAATCTGCTTCTCAAAAAGCCCGCGGCTAAAGCCGCATCACTTCTTGACCTTCGTTCCGCGGGCTGAAGCCCGCTGCTACTCCCAGGGGCTAAAGCCCCCATTCTTGCTGCGTCCGTTACGGCACGGCTGAAGCCGTGCCCTTAAGCAAAACCAAGTCCCAGGGGCTAAAGCCCCAAATCTGTAGTTGCCCTCGTTGTGCCGGGACTAAAGTCCCGGCCTATCTCAGAAGCAAAAAGCTGAAACCTATCTCAGAAGCAAAAGCTGAAACCTATCTCAGAAGCAAAAGCTCAAACCTATCTCAGAAGCAAAAGCTGAAACCTATCTCAGAAACAAAAGCTGCAACCGGTGAAACGCGTGTTGAAAAGCAGATTCCTCCGCATTCGATCCCGCGAGCGTGATCGACCGCTGCGGAATGACAATCGTGACGGGGAGAAGATCATCGTGCATGCTCAACGAGTTCTCGTGCGGTGACGGATTTTACGGCTTCGGCGGCGGCGTCCATCTGGGTGCGGGTGGTGAGTTCGGTAGCGCACCAGAGGCTGGCGTGGGGGCCGAGCTCGGGGTACCACTTTGCGAGCGGGAGGCCGCCGATGATCTTGTGTTCGAGGAGGGCCGCGTTCATCTCTTCGGAGGAGATGGGCGTTTCGAGGACGAACTCGTGGAAGCGGGGGGCGGCGGGGAAGAGGATGCGGGCGTTCGTTTGTTCCCCACTCATCCGCGTGCTGACGCTCGCGGATGAATGGGCCACCCGAGCATTGTTCTCCCCACCCGTCCGCTTTGCCACCCCAGCGAGCCAAGACCGCTCGCTGGGGGCCCCGGTCGCCGCGTACGGATGGGGCACCCGGGCATTGTCGTCGGCAGATTGTGAAATATGGGGATTCTGGAGCTGCGCTCCAGAATGACGGCCCATATTATTTGTGGCGCTGCCGGCCAAATGCGGGGATTCTTCGCTGCGCTCAGAATGACAATCCTTTGCCGTAGGCGCTTCCGGGGAGGTGAGAGCGGATTGGAGGTAGGCGGCTTTGGCGAGGTTGTGTTCGGCGAGTTCGCGCAGGCCCTTGCCATAGACGGTGAGGAAGATCGTGGTCATGAGCGCGACGAGGGCCTGGTTGGTGCAGATGTTGGAGGTGGCCTTCTCGCGGCGGATGTGCTGCTCGCGGGTGGAGAGGGTGAGGACGTAGCCGCGCTTGCCGTCCATGTCCCTGGTTTCGCCGACGATGCGGCCGGGCATCTGGCGCAGGAACTTTTCCTTGGTGGCGATGACGCCGCAGTAGGGGCCGCCGTAGCCGACGGGCACGCCGAAGGATTGCGCCTCCATGGAGACGATGTCCGCCTCGGCGGGCGGGCGGACGATGCCGAGGGAGACGGCCTCCGCGATGGATACGATGAGCAGCGCGCCGCGCGAGTGGGCGAGTTCGGCGATGGCTGCGACGTCTTCGATCGTCCCAAAAAAGTTGGGCGACTGGATGAGGACGCAGGCCGTGTCCGCAGTGATGGCGGCATCGAGGGCGGCGAGGTCTACTCTTCCGGAGTTGGGTTGACCATCAGGAACGTAGCCGACCTCGGTGATCGGAATCTCCTGGTGCTGCGCGTAGGTGGCGATGACCTCGCGATACTCCGGGTGGACGGTGCGGGCGATGACGGCGCGGTCGCGGCCGGTGATGCGGACGGCCATCATCATGGCCTCGGCGGCGCCGGTGCTGCCGTCATACATGGAGGCGTTGGCGATCTCCATGCCAGTGAGCTCGCAGATCATGGTCTGGAACTCGAACATGGCCTGCAGGGTGCCCTGCGCGATCTCCGGCTGGTAGGGCGTGTAGCTGGTGAGGAACTCGCCGCGCTGCACGAGGGCATCAATGATGACGGGGCGGTAGTGGCGATAGGCTCCGGCGCCGAGGAAGCTGGCGTAGCCGGCGGCGTTCGCATCGGCGAAGGCGCGGAAGCGGTCGAGGATTTCGGATTCGGAGTGCTGGCGCGGGATGGCGAGGTCGCGGGTGAGGCGGTACTCGGCGGGGATGGAGGCGAAGAGGTCGTCGATGGATTGGATTGCGGGATCGGATTTGCCGCGCGCGTCGTTAATGGCGGCGAGCATCGCCTCGCGGTCCTGCGGCGACTTGGGGAGGTAGCGCATGCTTAGTGGCCGGTTTCTTCGGAGACGAATTTTTCGTAGTCCTCGGCGGAGAGGAGCGAGGTGAGGTCTGCGGGGTTGGAGAGGCTGAGCTTCACCATCCAGGTCGAGTTGGCGTCCTCGTTGATCTTTTCGGGCGCGTCCTTGAGGGCCTCGTTGATCTCAGTGACGGTGCCGGAGACGGGCGAGTAGAGGTCGCTGACGGCTTTGACGCTTTCGACCGAGCCGAAGATCTTGCCGGCTTCGAGCGTGTCGCCGACCTTGGGCAGGTCGACGAAGACGATATCGCCGAGGGACGACTGCGCGTAGTCGGTGATGCCGACGGTGCCGGCGGAACCCTCGACGGAGATCCACTCATGCTCCTTGGTGTACTTGTAACCGGCAGGGTAAGGCATCGGCGCGTCTTCTCCCAAGTGCGGATTTGCTCTCAGATTAAGTGTATCCGGCGCGCGGCGTGGAAAACGGGGTGGGAATTTAAGCGGCCTTCTCAATCGCTTTGGGACGTTTGCGACGGAAGAAGACGACGAGCCACCCGATCGCCCACCATTGCAAAAACGAGACCAGCATTGATGCTAAAAGAAGGAATCCGGTTACAGAAGTTCGCCAGAGGCGCGTCGGAGAAGCTATTCTGCTTCGCAGAACGGTTCCTAGCGTGATATCTGTCGCGATAATCGACGGGAACTGCGGCAGCATTGCAATTTCGGACGAATCCCTCACCGTCTCAGCCGTTCCCGACAGAGTGCGCCCGAAGATCGCGCCTTCGTCGATATCGGCTCCGAAAACAGTCGGCTTCGAAAACGCGAAGACAGACCAAAACAGAATCCAGTACGCGCAGTTCAGTAGCAGCAGCTTTCGTATCGGATTCGCATTCGTGCTCTGTCGAAGTGACATGTCAAACTCGTTAGGTTTTCTTCTGTCTCTTGTAGAAGGGTGTCGGCACGACGCGGGTGCGGACGAGCTGGCCGCGGATCTCGACGGCGAGTTCTTCGCCATGGCCCGCGTACTGGATGGGGACGTAGGCGAGGGCGATGTTCTTCTTGAGGAAGGGCGCGGGGGAGCCGGAGGTGACGTGCCCGATCTTTTCCCCGGAGACGGTGGCGACCGGATACCCGTCGCGGGCGATGCCGCGCTCGATCATCTCGAGGCCGACGAGTTTGCGCTTCGCTCCGCCAGAGCGTTCGATTGTGAGCAATGCCTCGCGTCCGACGAAGTCGGAACCGGATGCAGCTTCATCGCGGGTGAGTTTCGCGTAGCGGCCGAGATTTGCTTCGAGGACGTTGATGCTCTCGGAGATCTCGTGGCCATAGAGGGCCATGGCGGACTCGAGACGGAGGGTGTTGCGCGCGCCGAGGCCGCAGGGAAGGATGCCGAACTCGGCACCGGCGGCGAGGACCTCGCCCCAGACCTTTGCGCTCGTCGGCTCGTCGGAGGGGATGTAGATCTCGAAGCCGTCCTCGCCGGTGTAGCCGGTGCGCGCGATCATCACGTTGTGCAGCACGGCACCGTCGGATAACTTGAGGCGGCCCCAGGTGAACCAGTAGTTTTTGATCGCGGAGAGGTCGGTGCCGGTCAGCTTTTGCAGCGTGGCCTGGGCGAGTGGGCCCTGGATGGCGAGCTGCGTGTAGTAGTCGGAGTAGTCGGCGATATGCGTACCGGGCATTTGGCCGACGGTCTGGCGCACCCAGCGAAGGTCCTTTTCGCGCGTGCCGGCGTTGATGACGAGGAGGTAGTCGTTGTCGGAGAGCTTGTGGGTGACGACATCGTCGACGAAGGAGCCATCGGGGTAGAGCATGGCGGAGTACTGGGCCTGACCGACGGCGAGCTTTGAGGCGTCGTTCATGCACAGGCGCTGCACGGCGGCGAGCGAGTTCGGCCCGCGGAACTGGATGTCGCCCATGTGCGAGACGTCGAAGAGGCCGACGCCCGTGCGCACGGCCATGTGCTCAGCGATGAGGCCGGAGTATTCGACGGGCATGTCCCAGCCGCCGAAGTCGACCATCTTGGCCTTGTGCGCGCGATGCGTGGCGTTGAGCGCGGTCTTGCGCAGCGCAGGAGCGGCGGCGGTTTCAGTAGCCATGATTCGACTTTAACACCGGCGGAAGAAGGTGACTGTGCGACACGCGTCGGAGTATGCTGGGACAATGCACTACCCCACGCGGACAGAGATCGAAGAGCTTTCCACGGACGATCGGCTGCGGCTGATTGGCGATGTGTGGGACACGCTTGAACCGAATTCCCTGCCTCTTCCGGATGGCCATCGGGAGATTCTGGAAGAGCGGCTGGCTCAACTCGAACGCAATCCCGAGACAACGGTGAGCCGGGAAGAGATGACGCAGCGAGTTCGATCCGGTCGATGAAGCTGCCGCTGAGAATATTGCCTGCGGCAGTTGAAGACATTCGCGAGACGAAGCTGTGGTACGACTCGAATCGCATTGGATTGGGCGACGAGTTTCTGATGCAGCTCGACTATCTCCTCGATGCTATCGAAGAGCGACCTATGAGCTTCCCTGTGGTTGCTAAATCGGCACGGCGAGGCCTTATGTCGAGATTTCCGTACTGCGTTTACTACTCCGCTCGTGAAGGGGAGGTTGTCGTTCTCGCGGTGGTTCATGGCAGAAGAAGCCCAAATGTCTGGCGGAGCAGGACACCTAACTAACCGCGGCGATGTTCGCGGCGGCGCGCGCGGACGAAGCTGCTGATGCAGAAGTAGGCGAAGAGCGCGAAGACGGCGATGGCTACCAGCAGGCTGGGGTGCGTCGCGGGATGCGCGAGTGCGGTACGCCACTGGCCGCGCAGGCGCCAGACGGCGATGCCTGTCGAGAGCGCGAAGATGCCGAAGAAGACGCCGGTGACCTCCAGCCAGACCACGCCGGAGAGGCGGACGACGGGTTCGACGGTGGAGTCGCGGAAACGGGTGAAGCCTTCCTTCATCCCGCGGGCCGCAGTTGCGCCGCCGCCGACGGTGCGTGCTGATGATCGCGTTGTACGGTTTGCGTGCGAAGCCAAATCTGCCGCACGCCGTTGCGGGCCCGGCGTCGCTGCGGGAGATGTGACGATAACCGCCGCCGGGGATCGAGCGTCGTTGGCTACATCTGTCGATGCGTGTCTCGACGCCGGCGTTGGCCCGGAGGGATTCTCGGCGCGAGCGGCGTCGACGGCGCCGATGACGGTCTTGGCTGCCTGCCGGGCGCCGAATCCGAGCACTCGTCCAAAGCGCACTGCGTCCATGGGCCCAGTTTAGAACATCGTGGAATGGACGGAAATGTTCGGAAGCAGACCGGATTCGGCTTCTCTGCATCCAACGCTACTCAGCTTTCCCGGCGGAGGGAAACAAGAAGGAGCGGGCGATGAATCGAATACTGTTCGCGATTGCCGGCATTTGCGCGGCTGCGGTGGGTTTTCTTGTATGGAATGCGCGGCGCACGCCGGATGTGGAGGAGATGGCGCATCAGCTTGAGGAGGCGTGGGCCGATCATCATACGGCTGCGTAGGCGTGGGTTCTCCGCGGACGACAACTGCCAGGAGGCGGTTCCCGTCTAACTGGAGAGAACGCAATCTCGCCGGGGAGCCTACGGCAGATCGCAAGCAGGGTTCCTCCGGTTACACAAAGGAGCCCTATGATGTCATTTTCAACTCACTCGGTAGTCAGGCGGCGCGCAACTCGGACCGTGGTTTTCGCGGCGCTGGGCGCGACGCTGAGTTTTCTGTCTCTTCCGGCGATGGCCCAGGGCGCTGCGGAGCCGGCGACGGGCACAAGTTCCACCAGCTACGCCGACACCACGAATTCCGCAATGGCAACCAACGGGCAGGACTTCGTTCCCGCGCAGGCGATCCTGACGGATACGCTGGATGCGAAGAAGCTGCAGCCGGGCGCCAGTTTCGAGGCGAAGCTGGACGGGAAGGTGAAACTGCCGAATGGCACCGAACTGCCCTCGGGCACAATGTTGCACGGAACTGTGGCCACGGACAGCATGAACATTCAAGGGAATGCTAAGCTCGCGCTGCGAATTACGAGCGCGGAATTGAAGAATGGGAAAAATATTCCACTGCATGCGGCAATTGTGGGATTCCAGGCTCCTGGGAACCAGGAGGTAATGGCGTATTCCGGTGATGTCTCGCCGCGGCCGAATGACTGGCAGCCGGGTACGCGCGCGGTCGACCAGATCGGAGTGACTTCCGGTGTCGACCTGCACAGCCGCCTGGATGGGCAGAACTCTGGCGTGTTTGTGACGACCACCAAGGACAATGTGAAGCTGTCGAAGGGAAGCGCGATGAATCTCGCAATTGCGAGCGCGCCTGCCGCATAGCCGCTGTGAGTGAAAGAACAGACGGAAATCGCGGAGGGATGGTTGGGCATTGCGACTGGACGCTGCGCGGCGTATGCTAGCGCAACAGCAGCGCCCCGCAATGCCGTTCCCGCCGTGACACTGGGTGGCCGGGAATACCCGATGCGGATCAGCGGCAGTTGAGCATCTGATCGTAAGGGCGGCCCGGAGGTGGCATTGAATCAAAGAGTGAAGCAGTTGATCCAGAAACTGGGTGAGGCGATCCACGAATCGGTTTCCGAGTCGGAGCACATTGCGGGGGTGGTGAAGAATATCCGTGACCAGGGCTTTGACGTGATGCTGATGCTGGAGGCGACGATCGGGCTGAATCAGGTGGAGCGGGACGAGCAGTCCGGCGAATCAGATGCGCCTGCGCATGGCGCCTTTACGTCCAATGACCTGAACTTTCTCAAGTCGCTGCGCATTACTGTTGGGGATGAGGGGCCGGAGCAGCTGGATCTTTCTCCACCGGCCGAAGCGCCGGGAGAATCCTCGGAGAGCTAAACCTGCAGATCTGGAATGAAGCGCCCGGCCTCGAGCCGGGCGTTTGTCGTTAATCGCACGCTGGGCCGGTGATCGCCGCATATTCCGGTGCCAATCCGCGCATGGTTAGACTCTCGGTTCCCTCAGCGGACGGCGGCCGGCAATCGGCATGGTGGCCGAGCCGCATCACAGTGTCGTATGCTGATTCGCGTTTCAGAATGAATAGAGTGAATCGTTGGAATTGAGGTTAGAGAACGATGAGAGACACGCTGGGTGTGCTTCTGGCAGGCGGCGCCGGAGAACGGTTGTTCCCCCTCACGCGCGACCGCGCCAAGCCCGCGGTGCCGTTTGCCGGGCAGTACCGCATCATCGATATCACCCTGTCCAACTGCATCAATTCCGACCTCCGCCACGTCTACATCCTGACGCAGTACAAGGCGCTCTCGCTGAACCGCCACATCCGTGAGGGCTGGGGACCGGTAGTGGCCAACGAGCTGGGCGAGTTCATTGAGATTCTGCCGCCCATGCAGCGTGTGTCCAAGAGCTGGTACCAGGGCACAGCGGATGCCGTGTACCAGAACATTTATTCGATCGGATCAGAAGAGCCGCGGCATGTGCTTATTCTCTCCGGCGACCACATCTACAAGATGAACTATGGCCGTATGCTCGCGCAGCATCGCGATTCCGGCGCGGACGTGACGCTGGCGACGCTGCCCATCAATCCGGATGAGGTTTCGCGCTTCGGTGTGGTGGAGGTGGCGCGCTCGGGCGAGGTGACGGGCTTTGTCGAGAAGCCCAAGTCGACCGACATTCGGTCGCCATTCAACCCGGAGATGGTAGATGCATCGATGGGTATTTATCTCTTCAACACGGACATTCTGCTGCCGGAGCTGATGCGCGACGCGGAAGATCCGGACTCGTCGCACGACTTCGGGCATGACATTCTGCCGAAGCTGTTGGGCCGATACAAGATGCAGGCCTTCAACTTCGTGGATGAGAACAAGCAGCGAGCTCTCTACTGGCGCGACGTGGGCACGCTGGAGGCGTATTACGAGGCGAACATGGATGTCGCGGGGATCTCGCCGATCTTCAACTTGTATGACAAAACGTGGCCCATGCGCACGCGTCCGTATCAATATCCGCCGGCGAAGTTCGTGTTTGGAGAGCCGGGACGCACGGGCATGGCGATCAATTCGGTAGTCTGCGCCGGGTCGATCATTTCGGGTTCGGTGGTGCGGAACTCGGTGCTGTCGCAGGACGTTCGCGTGAATTCCTATGCGGATGTGGATTCATCGATCATCTTTGCGCATGTGAATATCGGGCGCCACTGCCGTATCCGGCACGCCATCATCGACCGCGACGTGCACATCCCGGATGGCACGGTGATCGGATACGACATAAACGAGGACAAGAAGAACTATTTCGTCTCTGAGAACGGCTTGACCGTGGTGACACGGGACTACTCTGTCTACGAGAACCCTGTGAGCCCGGAGTTTATGCAGCCGGGGAACAATTCGTAACCAGCGCGGGTGCATTTCTACGGCGCGAATAAGTCCTTATATTTCAGCCGCAGTTGTTTGCAGGCGCACGGACGTTAACTTTCCGTGCAGTAATGGCGGCTTGCGCTTCCTTGGTAATCCGCGCAATTTTGCGCTAGGAATCCGATTCACCCAGTGTCATCCTCTCGGTATTCGGAAGCAGCGATAGCAGGCTGCGCGAAAAGGGGACCTGGGCCATGAAGTTGATTGGAACTTTTTCCGGAAGAGCGGTTTTTGCGGCTGCGTTTGCCGTTGCGGCGCTTACTTTTCTGCCGGCACGGTCCGCGTATGCGGACAATTACCAGTACGTGTTCACCGGCATGGCGGACGGGACGGTGAACGGCAGTATGTATACGAACGCTCTATTCACTCTGACGTTCAATGAGGACACGTCTGCAATCGATGATCACGGGAACGGGATCTATAGCTACGACAACGTCGACGCTTTTCTGTCTGCTGGGCAGACTTTCATGCTGACCGGTGTGACACTGGTTGTAAATGGAAATGCGGGACAGCAGAGTGTGGGCTTCTACGACGCCTCGGGGTTGAACGGCGCGGGCCTCTCGATGGCGACGCCTGTGGGGTACAACCTGAATGCGCCATTGGACATACCGGTGACCACGAACGGAGTGGCTGCCGAACTTGGCGGCGGTACCTTCACCGACTCGTACAACATATTGCAACTGACCAACATCGAGAGTCTGGGCTTCACGGCGAACGATCCACTGCCAACTCCGGAGCCCTCGTCACTGCTGCTGTTGAGCAGCGGTTTGCCGGGCGTGGCCCTGCTCCGGCGTCGATTTTTGAAGGCATAAGGAAGCTGCTGCACCAACCTGGCGGCCCGGACTCTGACGAGATCGGGCCGCATTTTTTTGTTGCGTGAAAGCGAGCTCAGTAGCCTCGGGTGTGGAGCCAGAAGACGGTGGCGCTGGCGGCGAGGCAGTAAATACCGAACAAATACCAGCGGCCGTTCTCCAGCCAGTTGGAGAGCCATTTGAGGGCGAGGAGTCCGGCGAGGAAAGCGCAAACCATTCCCAGAAGGCTCATCATGGCAGTGGCGTGAAGATCGAGCGGCATGCCCATTGCGGCTGCATCCCTTTTTGCGTGCAGCACGCGCAAGACTTCGCGGCCAATCGCCAGCGGCGTGATGGCTACTGCCATGGCGAAGCTGAAGCGCTCAGCGCGCTCGCGCGCGGCGCCCGTAAGCATGCCGATGGAAATGGTGACGCCGGAACGCGAGAAACCGCGGAAGGGAAGGGCGAGGCCCTGGAGAAGGCCCATCCATCCCGCCTGGCCCATGGTGACGTTGCCGGCGGAGCGGCGCGTGATGCTGCCGGTGAGAGAGGAGGATGGGCGTTCTGCCGCATCTTCCGCGCGCGTGCGCCTCAGACCCGCGATGAGAATGAGGATTCCTGCGGCGGCCAGCGCGGGTGCGACGAGATCCAGTCGGCCGAAGAGGTCTTCAATCTGCGCCTTGGGCGCGCCGCGGAAGAGTGTATGTTCGATGAGCTTGATGAGCGCTTCACCGACGAGGCCTGTGATGGCGGTGGCCCAGATGAGTCGGACGAGGAAGCGCTTGAATGCGTCGGCGGAGGAGAAATAAGTCGTCGCCCACTGCCGCCAGAAGTAGACGATGACGGCAAACATGGTGCCGGTGTGCAGCATGACGAGGAGCAATGTCATTGCGGGAGCGGAAGGATCGAGCCCCATCAGCTTTTCCGCGACGACTACGTGCGCGGAACTGGAGACAGGGAGCAACTCCGCAAGCCCCTGCACAATGGCAAGCAACACAACATGAAGCAATGTCATGCGGTTATTCTATCTGCGTAAAATGGCATGATCCGTTACAGTTTGGGTCACTGGAGGCTCCAAACTGGCTGATTTCTAACGGGCGACGCGCGATTTCGACAGAATTTTCGAGTCGCGATCGCGAAGGAAGCAGTCTAATTCTTACGAATGGCATCGGCAGCCCTCCCCATGGATGAAGTTGAGGCGCAAAGGCACGCAGCAGAGGTCCGGGCTGACCGTGAATGGAAGCCCCGTGCCGGCCAGTGGGCCATCGCGATCACGGTAACGCTGGCGACCTTTATGGAGGTGCTGGACACCTCCATTGCCAACGTTGCCCTGCCACATATTGCAGGAGCGCTCAGCGCCAGCGAAAACGAGGCGACCTGGGTCCTGACCAGCTACCTTGTTTCGAACGCGATCATCCTGCCGGCTTCGGCGTATCTGATCGGCTTTGTCGGGCGCAAGCGGTTCTACATGATCTGCGTGGTGCTGTTTGGCCTGAGCTCCATGATGTGCGGCTTCGCGCCGTCGCTGGGCGCGCTCATCTTTTTTCGCGTTCTCCAGGGAGCGGGTGGAGGCGGCCTGGCGCCGAGCGAACAGGCCATTCTGGCGGACACATTCTCGCCGAAGCAGCGTGGGCAGGCATTTGCGCTCTATGGATTCGCCGTAGTCTGCGCGCCCGCAATCGGGCCGACGCTCGGCGGATGGATTACAGACAACTTCGATTGGCGCTGGATTTTCTTCATCAATATTCCGGTGGCGATCCTGAGCTTGTACCTGACGAACCGGCTGGTGGAGGACCCGCCGCATATCCGCCGAACGGTGGAGAAGACCCATCGCGAAGGGCTGAAGTTCGACTACTTCGGATTCGGACTGCTGGCGGCCGGCTTTGGTTCCCTCGAATTTCTGCTCGACAAAGGGCAGGAGGACGACTGGTTCTCGTCCCACACCATCGTGCTCTTCACGGTGCTGTGCATCTGTTCGCTGGTCACGCTGGTGCTGTGGGAACTCTACGAACTGAAGCTGAAGAAGCGACCCATCCTGAACCTGACGCTGTTCGAACGGCGGACCTTCGCCATCCCGTTTGTGCTGATGTTTGTGCTGGGCTTCACCCTGTATGGCACTACGGTGCTGATTCCGCAACTGGTGCAGACCCTGCTCGGTTACACAGCCGAGTTGGCCGGATTGGTGATCTCGCCGGGCGCGTTCTTCATCCTGCTGATGATGCCGGTGGTCGGGTTTCTCGTGGGCAGAGTCGATCCGCGCTATCTGATCTGTTACGGGTTCTCGATGCTCGGCCTCTCCATGCTGGCGATGCATACCTTCTCGCTGGGATCGAGCTTCAGCTACATCGCATGGGTGCGCGTGCTGCAGGCCTCCGGCCTGGCGTTCCTGTTTATTCCCATCAACACCATCAGTTATGTCGGCGTGCCGCGCGAGCAGAACAACGATGTCTCCGGTTTGACCAATCTGGCGCGTAATATCGGCGGCTCAACCGGTACAGCATTCATCGCGACGATGCTGGCGCGGCGTTCGCAAGCACATCAGGCGCAGATGGTGCGCTATCTGATGCCCGGCAATGAGGGCTTCCGCAACCAGGTGAACCGGCTGAAGGGGCTTTTCCCGGGCGGCGGCAATGGCGCAGCATCCGGATTCGGCGGGAAGGTGACGGGAAATCTGCACACGGCGCAGACGTTTATCTATGATCAGTTGCGCCGCCAGGCGGCCATGCTGGGATACCTGGACATTGTTGCGGTGTTTGCGGTGTTCTGCGCCTGCATGATCCCGCTGGTGCTCATGATCGGTAAGCAGAAACCAGGACATGCGGAAGGACATTAGAAGGAACTAGTTGTCAGGGAGGAGGAGTCAAGGAGCTGGTCTTATGGCAGAACTTCTATGGCGACCTTTCGCGTCTGGACAGTGTTCGATCGATCTGCCTTCAGCCGATATTCGCGCATAGGTAATTTGCGAGGTCCTTTGGCCGCCGAAAATGGAAGATTTCCGCGTTACGCTTCCGGTATCCTGAAGTTGATCCCTAAAACGGGTGAATTGACTGCAGTGAAGGAGTAACGGAGATGGCGGAGACGACGGAGAAGGCGAAAAAGGCGAAGGCACCGGCGAAGCCTCGCGCGGCGGCGGGAACCAAGAAAGCGGCGAAAAAGACGGATGGCACAGCAGCAGTAGATGGCGCAGCGGCGGGAGCAAAGACGACCGTGTACGTCCCTACCCATGATGAGATTGCATTTCTGGCCCTGCAGTACTGGGAGCAGCGCGGTCGAGCGCACGGAGATCACGTTCGGGACTGGTTGCGCGCCGAGCAGGACCTGATGAAGATGGCTTCGTAAGGAGCGCCGGATAACGGGTAGTTCGGGTTTTCACGGTAAGGCTCGGCCAGGGCAAAGGCCGGGCCGTTTTGTTTTTGCGGTGTAAGAAGCCCGGGGGGCACGGGCCGCATTCTGCTAGGCTGGCGGGCGGGAGCTGTACGTGAAGCGAATGCTGGGCAGAGCGCTGGCGGGGTTGCTGATCGCGGTGGTTGCGCTGTACGCCGGCGATTGGTGTTTGTGGCGAATTCGCGCCGCGAGTGGCGGCGGCATGGGAACGGTCAGCGTCGGCGTGATGATCGGAACGCCGCTAAAGGGCGACAAGGAGGAGTACGACTGGGACGGTGTGCAGCCAGTGGACTGCAGCCGGTCGCTCTTTCCGCACGTGGCGGACTATGCCTGCTGGTGGCTGGCGCGGCAGAAGACGATTGACGAGCGTTGATTCCCACCCAAGCACAGCTTGGCTGGGGCACCCGCGATGTCCAGGTTTCAGCGAACTGTAATCAGCTGGGTAGAGTACGGCGCGAGATCGAGCTTGACCGCAACGGAGCCTTTGCCCTGAGTTGCCGTGAGAGGTGAGACTGCGCCGCTGGCGGGATCCCATGATTCGACAGCATGGCCGGCGGTGCGCAATGTGACCGTGCGGGAAGCAGGTTCAGCGCCTTCGTTGAAGAAGAAGTAGACATCGGCGTCTTTCAGCCGGCGGGTGATGACCTTGATCGCCGTATCCGGCGTGTCGAGCGCCACCTCGCGCACAGGAACGGCTTTGTCGAGCGCGGACTCGATCGCCGCAGGGACGACCTGCGGAGCAGGCGGCGCGGCCGGCGGCTGGCCGGGCGGCGTTGGTGTGGGCGGAAGTTCGGCGGAGGTTTCCACCGTGGCGAAGGAGAAGTCGGCGGCAGTTGCGGCGCGAGCGTCGAGAATGGTCCTGGTGTAAATCTGCGATGGCGTGCGGCCGAGGAAGAGAACATGGCCGCCGCCTTTGGCGAAGGCGCGCAGGCGGTCGAGTTCTGCCGCGGAGAGAACGCGGGCGGAAGGGATAATGACTGTGCGATAGCTATTACCGCTGTCGGTAGACAGAGTGCCCGGGCCGGCCTTCAGGTCGATAGCGAGCGCGTCGAGGTTGATGATGTCGAAGTCGATCTGCCGTTCGGAGAGCATCTGTTCGGTGGCGACGAACTGCGTGTCGGCATCGCGGTCGTTCATCCACATGGAACTGGAAGGGATGTAGAGCGCGACGGAGGCCGCGGGGCGGCCCATGCTGAGGGCGTAGCTGAGGCGGCGGGTGTAGTCCATCAGCGCCGGCCAGCCAGGATCGCGCATGACGGCGGATGGACCGCCGCGGCCATTGGGGGCGTCGGGCCGAGTGGCTGGATAGAACATCGTCTCCACAAGGTTCACGCCGCGAACGATTTGCTCATTGATGATGTAGCGCGCCTGCGTAATGTCCGGCGCGGGGCGATACGCGGCAAATGTCTCAGTGAATGCGCGTGGGCGGCCGTAGATGTGGGCCGCGGACGCGGCGAGGCGCGGATAGTCGGAGATGGTGTCGGTCCAGATCTGGTGCCAGATGGCATCGATGCCGGGGACTTCGACGTACTTCATGTCGCGGACGAAGTCGCCCTCGGAACGCGTGAGGTCCATCTCCATCTCTTCATGGTTCAGGTGGACCTGGTATGCGACGCCGTGCTCGGCGCACCAGACGCCCTGAGGCTTGAAGAATCCGTCCTCAAACATGCGCGAGAAGACGTCGTAGTAATCGCCCTTGGCGCGGAGTTCCTTTTCGGTGAGCTGCGCGGTGGCGATGGCTGGACCTGCGGGAATAAACGCCGGGTCGGACGCTGGAGTCGTTGCAGAGGGTCGGGCGGGGGAGCCGGCGACGCTGGGTCGCGCTGTGGGGCGCCGCCCCGTGAATTGCGAGAGCAGAATCGCGCCGAGATACGGACGGATATCGTAGCCCTTGATCTTTTGGAAGGTGGCGAAGAAATCTGGCGTCCAGGGCAGGCCTGAGATGGAGTAATCAGGCTCGTCGCCACGGAAGCCCATGATGGTGGTGCCGAAGAGCTCCGGCATGGCCTTGTAGTAGCCGTCATGCGTGGCCTGAATGTAGGCCGCGGTGGCTGCGGGATTCAGATAATCCTCCAGCGGCTGCGAGGAGTCCTTCTGGTGCGTGGGGTTGGTGTCGCTCTTGGTGGGCGAGGTGCGGAAGACGTGCTCGACGATGGCGACGGTGGAGTCTGTAGCCGCGGAGAAATGAACAGTGCCATTGGCGATCGCCACCGGTGTGCGCTCGCCGGTGGAGGAGATGGCGACCGCTGCCACAGCTTCGGGCGAGACCGCCTGGTCGAGCGTAGTACCTGCCTTGACCGGGATGCGCTGTGCGATGGCGAGCGCCTGCATGCTGAGGTCGTGCTTTGGGCCGGACTGCGCGAAGATGCCGCCCGCAAATCCCGACGGATAGCCGATGTCATCGACGATCCAAACCTTCATGTCGCGCTTCTTCGCCTCTTCGGCGAACTGCTTGAAGAAGGCGAAGTATTCGGGCGAGAGATACTTTGCGCTCATGCCTCCGCCGGCCTGCGCTGTGACGGCGTGGAAGCCAAGCGACTTCATGGTGTCGAGATCGTGAGCAAGGGACTCGATTGTGACGGCGCCGTTCATTCCGAAGTACGGCTCAGGGCCGTACTCGGAGGCCGGGTTGGTCCATGCGGCCTTCACTTGCGCGGCCGCGGGCATCTCGATCTTCTGCCACGGGTGATTGCCTGACGGTGGCGCGGCGACCTGCGAAATAGCCAGCGGAGCAGCCGCGAGCGAAGAGGCAACGATTCCGGTTACAAGTTTCAAGGTCATGTCAGTAGCTCCCCAGTGTCACGTGCAAAATGGCGCCCTTGCCGCCGAAGTTCAATCCGTAATCCGTCTCGTCGCCGTTCCACAGCCGCTGCGGGACCCACGTGGTACCGTCGTATCGACCTTCTTCTACTTTCAGCATCTGCGGCTGCTTACCGTTGGAGACGACGGGCAGCGCGAACTCGATGCGGCAGTCGAGGCCCGCGACAAGAAATTCATTCGGGCCAAGCGACGCAACCACGGCGCGGCCCTCATGCAGAGTGCGCGTGTCGGAGGTCGTGGAAACGGGCGCTGCGTCGGCCGACGCGGGCGGAAAATCCACCACTACTCGCCATGCCGTGTTCGGAGGCGCACCGGGGGCGGAGGCAGGTCCATCCAGCGCAAGCGGCAAGCCGTCCGCGCTGAAGGCGAGTTCTTTCTGCGAGATGCCTTCTTCTTCCACCGCGGTCTGCAACTTGCCGGAGAACTGGAGCGCGGCAAGTTCCTGCGGGAAACTGCCCAGCAGTGCGAAGCCGTTGATCTGCGCCTGCGATTCGGCGCTCGGCTGCGCGATATTCAACCGATCGAGGCCGAAGTTGGCGAAGCCGATTGCGCCTTCGCCCAGCGCGTAGTAGAGATAGCGTGCGTAGCCGCTGGCGCCGGGAAAGGGCTCGAAGCCAAGGCTCTCCGGAATGAGCAGCGGATTGTCCGCGCGATGGAAGTCGCGCATGACGGCGCGGTAGCGGTCCGGGCTGGGCACGTAAATGTCCGGCGCGAGCAGATCGATCGCCGGGGCCACCGCCTTCCATACCGGGAACATATTGATGGTTGGGCCGCCGGAGGGATAGTCGTCGCCGGGAATGGTGGTGACCGGAAAAGCGCGCGGGCTCTTGAGCCAGTTGTTGACGTACATGGGCAGCGGCAGTTCCCGCTTGCCGGATTCGGCCACAGCGTTGATGTAGCGCGCGACACTCCAGGCGGCGAAGGTTTCGTCGGCATCCGGGCCGAAGACCTGCGACCAGGTGCCGTTGCCGGTTCTGTGCAACGCGCGCAGCAGATCGGCGGGGACAGGCGCGTCGAAGATCTTCTGCGCCATGGGAGAGAAGTCGCGGACGAGGCCCAGCGAGCCGGACTCATTCTCCACCTGCATCATGATGACGGTGTGATGCGGGTCGGTGTCGCGCAGATGGTGCATGAGCGCGGCGAATGCGGCTGAGTCCGCGGCGAGGTTGGCGGGGGCGTTGGGACTCAGCACATCGATCGGCACGCCGGCCTTCGACATCATGCGCGGATAGGCTGCCGTGTCGGACTTCACCCAGTCCGGAACATAATGCATCTTGCCGTTCTTCCATGTTCCGAACCAGAGGAAGACGAGGTGGACGTTGTGCTCGCGGGCCTGAGCGAGGATCTGGTCGACGACGGAGAAGTCGAACTGCCCTTTGCGCGGTTCGAGTTGCTCCCAGTAGACGGGCACTTCGAGCGTGTTCAGTTTAAGCGCGGCGGCTGCCGGCCACACGGCGCGCAGGCGGGGCGGCCAGCCGGAGGAGTTGTCCACCTGCGCGCCCAGCAGAAAGTACGGCTGGCCATCCACCATCAGCGTGCTACGGCCATGGTCGGTGACGAGCCGCGGAAGATCATGCGCCGAAGCGCCCGCTGACGTCTGAGCACGGGCCGCAAACCTGCAGGCAGCTGACAACTGGAGCGCCAACACTGCGACCGAAAACGCGGAGAATGGGAATCGAAGCAATAGTCTGCGCATAAGTCGGATATTCAGTAGGGGGAGAGCAAAAAACGCGAACGATAAGCGTTATACATCTCAGCGTACGCCTCTGGAAACATTTCCTCATTTGAAAGTTACTTCGTGCGCGCAATAGGTCATGTGGACCTACCACTTGCGCGACAACGGGCGGGGGAAAGACATACACTGAGGATGCAGCAACTTCCGCGCCATCTGCACGGAACCGAGTTGAATGAATCGAATGAGTCAGGGGCCCAAACCCGCCGCGCCGCATGCCCCGCTCCACTTCCTGGGCCTGGCGTGCGCCGTCAGCGTATCGAGCCTTTATTTCAATCAGCCGCTGCTGGCGGAGATGGCCCAGAGCTTCCACGCGACGGCGGCGCATGTGGGCTTGGTTGCCGTGGCGACGCAGGTTGGGTATGCATTCGGCCTGCTGTTCTTCGTGCCGCTGGGCGATGTGCTGGAACGCCGCCGCCTGATGCTCCGCATGTACGCAGCCGTGGCGCTGGCGCTGCTGATTGTGGCGGTCGCGCCGACACTGGCCTGCGTGATCGCCGCCAGCGTGCTGCTGGGCTTGGTGGCCTCGGTGACACATGTTGTCCTGCCCATCGCGCCGGATCTGGTTGCGGAAAAAGAACGCGGGCGCGCCATCGGCACTGTGATGATGGGCCTGCTGCTTGGCATCCTGCTCGCGCGCACCTTCGCCGGATGGGTGAGCCGTGTGCCGGGGTGGGTGCTGCGCACGCGGGGCATCGTTCCTGCACATGCGTGGCTCGCTGACGGCTGGCGATACGCGTTCTTGATTGCGGCTGTGGTCAGCGCCGCATTCGTGCCGCTGATCGGCCGCGTAATGCCGGAGCTGAAGCCCAAGCAGGACCTCGGCTACCGCGAGGCGATGGAGTCGCTCTGGACGCTCTTCTGCACGCAGCCGCTGCTGCGCGAGTCCAGCCTGATTGGCGCGCTGGTGTTCGCATCGTTCAGCTGCTTCTGGACCACGCTGGCCTTCTTCCTCAGCAGTCACTATGGACTGGGGGCGGGGGTCGCGGGCAGCTTTGGGCTGATCGGCGCGGCGGGCGCGCTGGTGGCGCCGTTCGCCGGCCGCATGTCGGACCGGCGCGGCGTGCGCTGGGTGCTGACCGCGGGCATCTCCACGCTGGCGTTCTCCTATGTGCTGCTGTGGGCGGGCGAGCGCGCGGAAATGCCATTTGTCGCGCACATTGCAATCCTGGTCATCGGCGTCATTGTGCTGGACATCGGCGCTCAGCTCACGCAGGTCGGCAACCAGACCCGCATCTTCGGGCTGGTGCCTTCGGCGCGCAGCCGCCTGAACACGGTCTACATGACGGTGTACTTTGCCGGCGCGGCGATCGGTTCGGCGGTCTCGGCGGCGGTGTGGGTGCGCTATCAGTGGAACGGCGTCTGCGCCATGGCGCTCGGGTTCATCGCGTTGGCCGGGTTGAGGCATGTGTTCGGCACACGCGAGTCTGTGGCATTGCAGCCGATGGGCGAGCATACGGCCATCGAGACGGTGCTGGAAGTCTAGCGCTTCAGCAGGGCTATCGCTTCAGCAAATCCACCGGCTGGTTCACGTCCTCGATGCGGAAGAAGCCGGCGAGCGCCGGGTGCTTCTTCGCGACGGCCTGATACATTTCCCACGCCACGCGGCGATAGCTGAAGTGGCCCGCGACCGCGGAGCGCAGCTCGGAGATGTAGAGCGCTTCTGCGAAATCCATCTTGAACATGGCGCGGACTCGCGTGCCGAGGGGCAGCAGGTAGGCTGCATCGGGTCGGTCCCAGGTACCCAAAGCGGAGGCACCTGGGGCACCCGAATTCTTGAAGGATAGATAAGTCTTGAATGCCGCGCCCATCGCGGATTTGTAGGTCTCGGCCAGTCCGGCTTCGGCGAGCGTTGGCTGGCCGGGGCAGATCGGTTCTTCGTAGCCGTGCACGTCGGTCCATGACTGGATGAGCTGGACGCAGCGGCGATGGCGATGCATGTCGCGGAAGCCCCCGATATCCATCAGGATGTCAAAGCGCAGGTTGTGCCCGGAGGAGAAGGCGCGCAGCAGCTCATCGTGGCGGCCGCGGTGTTTCGTTCCCAACGTGCATATCTCTGACACGCGCGCAGCCGGCAGCGCGGCAACCGCGCGCTGCAACTGCCGCCAGGAGTAGTGGCATTCCGGATAGAGCAGGGAAGTGGCGAGTTCGATTTCGAGCGAAGCGGAGTCTTCCACCAGATCGACTACCGGCGCAGGCTCAATCGTCTGGCCGGACATCAGTTCCGCTGCTGTAGCGCGAAGCTCTGCGCGCGTCGTCATCGCGTAGTCGTTCGGCGCGGCGTACTTCACCAGCGTGGGCGCGGTCTTCACCTCGCGCAGCAAAATGTCGGTGACGCGGCAGCCGCAGGCGTCGTCGACCGAGGAGACCTCGTTGCAGAGCACTTGCGCCTCGGCATGGTGAATGTTCCACGCAGGGCCGGCGGCGGCGGCGCGCAGCTTCTCGCCCAGCGTGCGCACCTCGGCGTATTCGCTCGAAAGCAGGCGCGAGATCTGGGACTCCAGCGTGCGCGCGCTGACGATCTGGCCGAGCGAAGTGTTGGTCGCCAGCGGCAGCAGGTAGCGGGCGACATCGAAGGCGCGGGCCTTGAGGGTTCGCAGGTAGGCATCCTCCTTCATGCCTTCGGGCTGCGGAATGGCGGCTTTCAACGCGTCGGTCATTTTGGCGCCGACGCTGTCATACGCGGCGAAAAGCGCCTCGACGGCGGCAGTGTAGGCGCGGCGCTGCTCGCCTTCGAGCGCAGGCGTATACCAGCCGGATTTGCGGAAGTTCTGATAGCGCGTAGAGCGTTCCTGCCCGTCCCAGCGCTGCTCGTCAACGAGTGCGATCGCCGCCAGCAGCGATAACCGCTCCACGGCGAAGGGGATATGTGCGAGGTCCGCGATGGAGCGGTGGCCGTACTGGAAGTAAAAGGTGTTGAGGAACTGCTCCGCGCGCTGCGAGGAGATTTCCGCCAGCGACTCGCGCATGGATAGCGACGAGCGCGAATACTTCGCCATCGCGTAGGCCAGCACTTCGGGATCGGCACCGTGGATGGCGTAGACATCGGTCTCGGAGGCGGATGCTGCGTCGTGCGTAGCACTACCTGTAGGTGCGGACTTCGTTTCGGGCGTAGCTGGAATGGTCGTGTCGGGCATGTCGAAGCAAAGGATATGCCATCGATGGCTGAGGAAACCGGGGAAGATTCAGACACAAGAATGCGGCTGAAGCTCACCGGAACTCCGGCGCGACTCCAGCCGCTCACTCGGGGCACGACTACTTCGGAGAAACCACCACGATCATAAACGTGCCCGCCTTGGGCCGCGGACGGCCGCCGCCCGGCTCTGCCGCATTCATCTCCGCCGTGGGCATAAAGATATTGTGCGAGCTCGAGTCGATGGTCATGGTTCGTGCCGCAGCCGGAGTCTTCACCGTCTGCTCGACGACCCACGTGCCGTTTTTCTTGCTCGCGACGGTCAGCGCGCCATCGCCTGTGCTCGCGAAGGCCTGGCCATTGGAAAAGCCGGTTGCGTCCACGCCGGCGCCGATCGGCAGCGACGCTTCCACCTTTCCGGTATCGGTGTTCATCACCACCAGCATCTGCGGCTTGCGGCAGCCGATGAAGATCAGGTGCTGCGCAGGATCGATCGCCATGCCGGTTGGCTGGCCGCCGGGAGCGACAGGCCAGCGCGCGAGCACCTTCCGAGTCGTGATGTCCACTTCGGCGACCGTGTTCTTGTCGGCAAGGTTCACGTAGACTTTGCCGGAGCCGTCGCTGGCCAGAAACTCCG
Source organism: Acidobacteriaceae bacterium (assembly GCA_035572415.1). Taxonomy (GTDB): domain Bacteria; phylum Acidobacteriota; class Terriglobia; order Terriglobales; family Acidobacteriaceae; genus Edaphobacter. The sequence goes on along the minus strand of DATNAU010000116.1, from coordinate 18,026 downwards.
GCGCGCCGCCGAGTTGGATCGGCGTATCGATCTTGCCGTTGGGATCGATGTCGGGCTTGATGACCATCAGCGCATTGCCGTCGCCGGAGACCGCGAGGATGCGGTCCTGCCTTGCGTCATAGATGATGCCGTCGGAGTCCGGCATGGTGGCGAGCTTGCCGAGCACCGCATACGTCGTCAGGTCGAAGACGACGATCGCGCCCGAGCCGCCGCCATCGGTGATAAAGCCGCGGTTGAGACGCGGCACGATTGCGACGCCGTGCGACCTTATCTGGCCGGGGATGTCGCCGAGCACCTTGCCCGTCTGCTCATCGATCACCTGGGTGTGCGTCGAGCGGGTGACGAACAGCCGGTGCGTGGTAGGGTCGGCGGTCACATAGTCCCACGCGCCGTCGCCGCCGATGTGCAGCGTGTTGGTTACATCCCAATGGGTCTGCGCGGTCAGTTGGGGCGCGCTGAACGCCGCCATCGCTCCCAGCAACACCGCCGCTGTCCTGAATCCTGATCGCATTTGTCGATTCCGCCTGTGAGTGAGATGCGCCTGCCACGTGCCGTCAGACATGCGTGAAAAAAGTATCAGCTCGAGGTTAAGCAAAGCTGAATGCACGCAACCTTGCCGCGAAACTATCCCTTGAGTTTTTGCTTGTGTCGTATAGAGTGGCATCACGAACCCCGAAGAGATCGTACATGTGTCAGTTAGAACGAAGGGCCCACAGAAGAAATGAGTCGCGGTTTGCGACTTGGCTGGCGTCGTTTGCGGCTGGCTTCGCGATCTGCTTGTCCGGCTGCACGACCATCATCGACCCAGCGGCACCGCCTGCTTCTTTGAGTACGACGTCCACGCCCGTCTTTTCCCTTGGGTCAGGGACGTACTCCAAAGCGCAAACCATAGCCATTACAGACGCGACTCCCGGCGCGCAAATCTACTACACCACGAACGGGACAACACCGACCGCCGGTTCCACGCTCTATACCGGGCAGGTGTCGGTCTCCTCTACCGAGACATTGGAAGCGATCGCCGTGGCCGGTGGTTACAGCAACAGCGCTGTAGCTATCGCTATCTACACAATCACTGTTGTGCCGGTAGCGGCGACGCCGACCTTCGCTCCGCCAGCCGGGACCTATTCCGGTCCGCAAGCCATCGCGATATCCGATGCAATGCCGGGAGCGGTCATTTACTACACCCTGAACGGCTCCGCACCAACCGCGAACTCAACGCTTTATACCGGTCCGATCTCCATCTCTTCCACGGTGACGATCAAGGCCATTGCAATCGACGCGGGTTATACCAATAGCGCGGTTGCATCGGCCGCCTATACCATCGCCGCCACACCGGGGGAATGGACATGGATGGGTGGTGCTTCGAGTGTGAACTCGACAGGGAATCGTGGCGCGGTTGGAGTTCCTGGCCAGCTTTATCTGCCATCCTCACGGAATCTGTCGGAGGCATGGACGGATCATGGCGGCAACCTGTGGCTTCTCGGGGGCGAATCTTATCAGCCGTCCCAAGGCAATCTGGAGCTTAGCGATCTGTGGGAATACCAGATTCCCGGCGGCGAGTGGACCTGGTGGAGCGGCAGCAGTTCGAACAATGCCACGGGAATTTACGGCGTTCAAGGAACGCCAGCTACGGGGAACGCTCCGGGTGCGCGCAGCGGAGGCGCAAGCTGGGTGGATGGCCAAGGCAATTTGTGGCTGTTTGGTGGATTCAATCCTGTCGTTCCAACAACTCCCATGTACGACACCTGGTTCAACGATCTTTGGGAGTACTCCATCGCCACCGGGCAGTGGACCTGGGTTGGCGGCAGCAATCAGCCCAACGTCGCAGGTAGTTATGGCACGCTCGGCGTGGCGGCTTCCGGCAATGTGCCGGGAGGCCGGTTCGGCGCTGTCAGCTGGACGGACAGCTCCGGAAGCCTCTGGTTATTCGGCGGCGAGGGTTTCGATTCAACCGGAACCGTCCATATGCTGAACGACCTCTGGAAGTTCAATCCGGCAACCAAGCTGTGGTGCTGGGTGAGCGGCGGCAAGATTGGCGACTCGGATGGGAATTACGGCACGCAAGGAGTAGCGGGAGCAACGAACGTGCCCGGCGGCCGATACGGTGCATACTCCTGGACCGATGCCAACGGGAACCTGTGGCTGTTCGGCGGCGAAGGCATCAACCTGAGCGGTCTCTCTGTTACGAACTGGTACAACGATCTCTGGATGTTCAACCCGGCAACGAGCCAATGGACCTGGGTAACAGGTAGCAACACCTTCAGCGCTCCGGGCGTTTACGGAACCCTTGGCCTGGAAGCGGCCGCCAATGTACCCGGGGCGCGATATTTCGGCGCGCAATGGATCGACCGGTCGGGCAATCTCTGGCTCTTTGGCGGCGCAGGATTTGATGCGAGCAGAACGTTCAACTGGCTGAACGATCTGTGGCGATTTAATCCTGCAACGAATCGTTGGACGTGGATGAGCGGGAGCAGCCGGGCTGGTGCGGGTGGAACGTATGGAGTTCTGCATACTCCCGCCGCGACCAATGTTCCCGGTGCGCGCATCAATCCGGCCGGATGGGTCGATGCCAGCGGGGATTTCTGGCTCTTTGATGGTCTCGGCAATGATGCGACGGACACTGCGGGCGAACTGAACGATTTGTGGCGCTACCAGCCATAAGAATTCATGATGCTGATCCTTTCGACTCTCGGCACTTCAATCTCTTTTTCGCAACTTCGTATAATCAGGTCGGTTCCGAAGGAGAATGCGTGTGAGCGGATTGAGTTCGCTAAAGGGACGAGTGGCGCTGGTGACGGGCGCCTCGCAGGGGATTGGACGGGCGTGCGCGATGGAGCTGGCGCGGATGGGCGCGACGGTCGCGCTGTGTGCGCGCAATGAGGCCAAGCTGGCCGAGGTCGCCGGCGAGATCAATGGCCGCAGGGGTGCAGCGACCGAGGCTGAAGGTGAGTTGGAGGATGTGGCGGCAATTGCGGGAGGTGCGTCGAGTGCCGACATTGCCGGTACCGAAGCTCAAGTCGAATCCGCAACGGGAGCGAGCGGAGGCCGGGCACACGTCTTTGCGCTGGACGTGGGCAGTGAGGATTCGATCAAGGCATGCGTCAAGGCTGTCATCGCGAAGCTCGGTAAGGTGGAGATTCTCGTCAACAATGCGGGTATCACACGCGACATCCTCTCTATGCGTATGAAGCGCGCGGACTGGGATGAAGTGCTCACGACCAATCTCACCGGGGCGTTCCTGATGTCGCAGGCGGTGATGAGTTCCATGCTGAAGGCGCGGTGGGGACGGATCATCAATATCACCAGCGTCGTCGGCGAGACCGGACAGGCGGGCCAGGCGAATTATGCCGCTTCCAAGGCTGGCCTGATCGGGCTGACCAAGTCGCTGGCCCGCGAGCTGGCCAGCCGCGGCATCACCGTGAACGCGGTCGCTCCAGGCTACATTGAAACGGCGATGACAGCTGTGCTGAACGATGAGCAGAAAGCCGCCATGACCACACAGATTCCGCTGGGCCGCGGAGGCACGGATGGCGATATTGCCGCTGCCGTCGGCTTCCTGGCAAGCGAGGGCGCTGGCTACATCACAGGCCACACGCTGGACGTAAATGGCGGAATGTACATGGGCTGATCTGGCGAATTGGAACTTAGGCTCCGTGAGTGCGGAAAGGGTTCTCTATTTCGATACCGGCTATCTTCTGCCCATGATTCAGATCTTCCGACAAGATCGTCTGCGCACCGGCTTTGAGTGCTGAGGCGCAGATCAAAGCGTCCCAGAAACTGATTCCGCTTTCGTCCTCAATACGGCAGGCCATCATCACCTCGGTTGGCCCAGTGCTGATGCACCACCCGCTGAAGTCCTCAACGATCTGCCGTGCCGCGCCCTTCGGCAGCGGTTTCGCCAGCTTTCGGGTTGCATTGACATAGAACTCCTGGAGCACTTGCGGGCTCAAAGCGAGCGAACCCGATTTCGCGAGCGCCAGCAAGCGGGCGGAGGCAGCCGAACGCTTCATCGGCTCATCCTCATCGTGCGCGTAGATAAGAATATTCGTATCTACGAAGGTTTTAGCGTTCATGGAGAGAGTCCCTGCTTGCGTAAGGACCTCCGCCCAAGTGATATCCGTGCTTCAGCCGCGTGGCTATCGATGCGATAGCCTGTTCGCGCGCCTGGTCCTCGTTCACCAGGACTTCCACCTGTTCCGCGAGCATTCCACTGATCGAGGTGGACCGTTTCGCCGCTAGAATTTTGGCTTGCATAACAACCCGCGTGTCAAGACTGATTGTGATGTTCTGCTTCTTGGTCTGTCCCATTTAGCTACCCTGTCCACGGTACACGCAAATACGTGCTACACGTATTATAGGTGTTGCTGTGGATTGGAACAAACCCACATAAACGCCGCCCACCCTTGGAACCTCCCGTGGTTCCTGAACTTTGCCCGTAACACGAAATAGTCATTGACCTTGGCCCGGGCCATGGTTACTTTGTGGTCAATGGCTGACATGCAAACAGTACCGGCGACAATGACGGCAGAGATGGGCGGTGGACCGCCCGTAACCACGATTGCGGCAAACATCGGAGCGACGATCCGCGCATATCGCCTGCAAAAAGGCATGTCGCAGGGCGACATCGAGAAGAAGACCGGCCTGCTGCGCTGCTATCTGTCGCGCGTGGAGAACGGGCACACGGTTCCTTCGCTCGAGACGCTACAGAAGATCGCCTTCGCGCTCGATCTCCAGCTCGCGCAGTTCTTCTCCGACGAGGCGGTCAGCCGCGAGATGTCCGCGCTGAAGCTGAGCGAAGAGGAGATTCGGTTCCTGACCCAGATCCAGCGCTATTCCGCGCGGCTGAGCGAGAACGATCGCAAGCTGCTGCTGGCGATGGTGCGCAAGTTCGCACAGACAACGCTGGTTTAGTTGTCAGTTCTCAGTTGTTAGTTGTTAGTTGTTAGTTGTTAGTTGTCAGTTGCGCAGTACAGCGGCATGGGTGGTTTCCCATGCCGTATGTTTTTTCTGAGAACTGAGAACTGAGAACTGAGAACTGAGAACTGAGAACTGAGAACTGAGAACTGAGAACTGAGAACTGAGAACTGAGAACTGAGAACTGAGAACTGAGAACTGCTACGCCAATCTGGCGATGTAGTACCCGACCAGCGCCAGCAGCAGGCAGGCGAAGGCGAAGGTTACGCGCTGCCGGGCGAAGTAGCGCTCGCGGCCGGCGGTCATCCGGGGTATGAGCGGAACTCCCAGTGCAAGGCCGGACAGAAATCCACCGATGTGCGCGGAGTTGTCGATTGAAATTCCCACGTTGATGAAGTTCGTGCTCAGTCCGATAACAAGATTGATGGCAGCGAACTTGACGACGGAACTGCGCAGCCGCCGCAACTCCTCCCATGGGAAGGGGAGCTTGCGGTTGGAAAGCAGCACAATCAGAATTCCGGCGATGCCGAAGACCGCACCCGACGCGCCCGCGCCGGGAATCAGGAGGAAGTAATGATCGTGGCTGAGATTGTAGGCAAGCACGTTGCGGCCCATGCTGAGCAGATTGCCGGCCGCGCCTGTAATCACATAGACAGCGACCATGCCCCATGGGCCGATCAATGGTTCACCGAGGATACCGAGGTTCCATAGGCACCACATGTTGCTGGCAATGTGGATCCAGCCGACATGGACGAACATTGCCGTGAGCAGGCGCCACCACTGCCCATGTAGCACATAACCGGTAACATTGGCGCCGTAGTGCACCAGTTGACGGTCGGTGGGCATCTTGGCGCTGACACCGTGAGTCACCATCCAGAGGAAGACTGCTGTGTTGATGGCCAGTAAGAGATACGTGCCGGGCGCGGAGCGCGGATCCCACACCGAGAACTCGCGCCTTTGCCTGCGCGGCTCCGCCCGGGCATAGTCCGGTGCGGTCGCGGGCGGGAGAACCTCGCCCTCGCGGCTTTGTGGAGCAGAGGACATCGGGTGATAGCTCTACGCTAACAGATGCCAGCAAGCGAGCGATGGAGCAGATCAGCGGAACACGATCTTACGCGGCGTCCTTCATCCAGCGTTCACGGAGGGACTGCGGCAGACGCTGCTGCAGCGCTTCCGAAACAATGCCCGGAACCGGCGTGATGGAAGCGATCACCACCCAGAGCAGGATGGAGACCACCAGGCCGGCGATCGCAACCGCTTCGAGCGAAATCGTGACGGGCGTGTGATGGAAGTGGCCGTGGAACTTGCTGCCGAGGTGCGCCAGCACCTCAATCTTGTGCAGGACCGCAGTGGCCAGCAAAAAGGCGACGATGGAAAGCGTCGAAACCGAGAGCAGCAGGAAGTCCACTGTGCGAGCGACGTGCTGACGGCGGCTACAGTGCGCGCAGTCGGCCAGGTGGTGGTCATAGTCGGCGCGCATCGCGGGCGACAACTGCGAGATGTCATAACGCCAGCCGGCGAGGATGTTACCAATGAGCGGATCTGTGCAATGGGCGCTCATGCGCCGTCTCGCGGGTTGTGCAGGAAATTCGAGCATCGTGGTATAGGCATCATTCTACAAGATTTGATCGCGCGAGGGCGCGAAAAAGATGCCGCGGGAACCTGATGTCGCATGGGCGACGAAAGGGCAAAAGGTTGCCCGCAAAATGGGGCAGCGAAGATGCAGAGATCGTGCCAGTTACAGCGAGATGGAAGCCAGCGGTGCGTCCTGCCGGGCCAGCAGAATACGGTTGCCAAGCAGGGACATCCGGTTGCCAACTGCCTGTTCGGCAGAGAGCATAGCAAGTTCAGGCACGTTGTTCTGCTCTGAAAGGTGCCCGAGGACGATGTATTGCGCGCCGCCGTCGTAGTCGCGGGCAAGGAACTCGGCTGCTGCGTGGTTCGACAGATGCCCCACGCGGGAGAGCACGCGCTGCTTAACTGACCATGGATAGGGGCCGTCCCGCAGCATTTCCAGGTCATGGTTCGATTCGAGCAGGATCACGTCCATGCGGCGCAGCGCGGCCTTCACGTTGGGCGGCACATAGCCGAGGTCGGTAGCGACGGCCATGCGTACGTTCTCCGTGCGTGACTCAAAGACGAAGCCGCAAGGGTCGGCTGCGTCGTGCGGGATGGTGAAGGGCGTGACGGCGATGTCGCCGATGGTGAACGACGCTCCCGCGGAGAAATACTGGACCGCGGGAAGGAAGCTGGGATCAGGCTTGACGGCTTCCGGTTCGGCGTCTTCTTCGTCGGGATCGGAGGCGGCGTTGAGGGCGACAGAGTTTAGAACGGTTCGTTCGGCTGAGGCGGCGTGAACGCCCTCGGGGTCCTTCGACTGCGCAGTCCCGCTGGGCGGGACTGCTTCGCTCAGGATGACGCTTTTCTGAGAGTGTGGAGTGGTGCATTTACTTGCTGCGGTCTGCGCGGCGCGCATCTCCTTCTCGCGCTGGATGTGCGTGAGCCATTCTGCGTAGGTCATCGTGGAACGCGGCGTAACCATGCGCACCCAGGCGCGGTGCGTGGGCTCGGTGAAGTAGACCGGGATGCGCAGGCGGCGCGCCATGGTGGCGAGGCCAGCGACGTGGTCCTGATGCTCATGCGTGATGAGGATGGCGGAGAGCGCGCATGGATCTTCGCCCGCGGCGGCCATGCGCTTGCGCAGCTCGCGGCAGGAGAGGCCCGCGTCAACCAGGATGCGCGTCTCCGTGGTCGCGACGACCGTAGAGTTGCCCTTGGAGCCGGAGGCGAGAACGGTCATGCGCATGAATTAAGAGAATACGCCGCAAGGTTGTGGGTTTCGCGGCTGGAAGTGGCGAGCGTGGTACGTTTTTCCCGCTTGCGTGCGATACGGCTCCACATCAATGCGACACCGCGCCAGAAGGTGAGGAATGCCGACCATCGTCAATTCGCCGTGGGACGCTCTACATGATCAACATCGATATAGTCTGCCGTTCCCTTCTGCGACTCGAGTTTGAGTCCCAGTTGCTCCTTCAGCGCTTCGATGAATGTCGGCCCCTCGCGGTCGGACGGAGAGTTGCCGGGGGCCTCGCCGGCTGCGCTCTCAGGCTCGAATTCGAGGACGAAATCGAAGTTGCCAGTAAGTCCCGTCCGGTCCACCACAGGGCGGTCGAGTTTGCCAAGTCCGTTCATGGAGCTGGCAAACGATTCCATGCTCAGGTTGCGCCCGCCGGCACGAATCACGTCAGGCGAAAGGGCCAAGTTGGCTCGATTGACTCCACCACAACTTGCCGGCCATACGCCGAGGAGCTTGATCAGCGGCGCGGATGTCGCGTCTGGGACAGGGACGGCCGGGTCTGCTGTCGAGCACGATTGTTCCGCCGCATGCAGCTTGAGTTGCGGTCCAGTGATGCCAGGCTTGACGAGAACCAGAGCGGAGATGGAGACGTGCCGCGTTTCTGTATGGACCGCCAGCTTGAACCGGTCAGCGAGCAGAGATTGCATCATCAGCCGCATCTGGTCTTTGGTCGGATCGTGGTTCTCCGACCTTGCCTCGATGTCGTACCCATCCGAAACGGCCCACGCCGGCAACTTCGATATCAGGTCCTGGCGCTCGCTGTCCGTCATCTTGTACGCGAAGACGATGTAGTCGAGCAGCGGCCGATTGATGGACGAAAAGATGCCCCGGGTTGGGTTGTACATGGTTCCCGCGTTGATGGGGAAGTTGGAGTAAGGCGATGCGCCGGACTTGCTCAGCCGGATGGACGCGACCTCGAACTCCAGCGTTTCTGGCGATGCGGACAGTTGTTTTGTCTGCGGCGTTTGGGAATCAGGCGCCGTCTGCCCGTACAGCCCAGCCGCCACGGGCAGTGCCATCGCGCCCAGCCCGACAGTCAGGAGTAACGGCGTGCTGCAAGGCCCCAGCTTCATTTTGCAAACCCGCCCGAATCTGCTCATAAGCGTCAATACGCCGCTTTTGAGAGCCGGAAACGCAAAATTTCATGGAAGGCTCGCTCTGGAGGTTGCCTGTTAGAGGGCGTGATGGATTGAGTTGATGCCTACGACCCCGGCCGCAGCGGGGCGAGGAAGTTGACCGTAGAGCGCACGGCAACCTTGTTGTCCTGGTTGTATGCCAGGGTGCGCGTGCGGACAATGCCATAGTCGGGGCGGCGCTGCGACTGGCGCACGCCGATGACCTCGATCTCCGTTCGGATCGTGTCGCCCGGCCGGACGGGCTCGGTCCAGCGCATCTCTTCCACGCCTGCGCCGATCATTCCCCCGGCAACTTTGATGGACAGCACGCGGAGGCGCATGACGATGGCCGCCGTCAGCCAGCCCGACGCAGCAAGGCCGTGAAAGAACGATGCTTCGCCTGCGGCCTCGTCGAGATGAAATGGCTGCGGATCGTACTTCTCCCCGAACTCTTTGATCTCGGCCGCTGTGACCTTGTAAGTGCCGACGGAGTCGAAGCGCTGGCCGACATAAAAATCTTCAAAATAAAGGTCCTTCGACATTTGCTCTCCCCGGCGGTCGATCTTCCGCTGCGTTTCCGATGCTACGGCGCGTGAGCGCATCGGCGCAAGGAAGCGGCGAATGCGCCTTTTTGCCAGAGGCTGCGAAAGGACGGCTACCTAGAATACAGCCCTCCTTTGGAACAAACGGGAGTGCGGCACGGCGGCGGGCATATTTTTTGTATACGACTTCTCATACGCAGCCTGTATACAAAGATGCTTTCGATGGAATACATTTCCGCGTCGGGCATATAGCCGCCAAGGATGGATCATCATGAGCACACGACGCGATTTTGTGAAGATGGTGGCCGGAGCATCGGCCGGAGCCTCTCTCGCCCCTTCGATCCTCCATGCATCCAGCGCAGCGCCGGCCAGGGCTGCAGGCCTGGCTGCGAAGGTGTACCTCGAGCCCTTCGACTATAACGGTGTCCGCCTGCTGGATGGGATGCTGAAGGCGCAATACGACCGCACGCGCGATTATTACCTCGCCATTCCCAATGACGATATCCTCAAGGGCTTCCGCGAACAGGCAGGCCTGCCCGCGCCCGGCCAACCCATGGGCGGATGGGCGCAGCAGAGCACCGCCGGCGTGTTCGGCCAATGGCTGAGCGGGATGGCGCGCATGTACAAAGCCACGGGCGATACCGAGATGCGCGACAAGGCGGTCATCCTCATGAACGGCTGGGGAGAAACCTACCGCAAGACAGGGCAGCCCGTGACCTCTCGTCGCGCGGAGCTGGGGCCGACCCGCGTCCATTACTCGTATGACAAGACGATCTGCGGCCTCGTCGATCTGGCGAAGTACGCCAACGACCAGACGGCCGCCACGCTGCTGGACAGCATGGTCGATTGGGGCTCGGCGAGACTTGACCGCGGCAGGCTGCCCGCTTCGCCTCAGAATCCCGAAGCCTTCCCGACCGGCAACGAATGGTACACGCTGTCGGAAAACCTGTATCGCGCCTATGTGCTCACCGGCGACCCGAAATACAAGACCTTTGGCGACGTCTGGCGCTATGACAGCTACTGGGACAAGTTCGTCAATTTCACCGATCCCGATATCCAGCGCCTCCATGCCTACAGCCACGTTAACACGCTGTCCAGCGCGGCCATGACCTACGGGGTCACGGGCGATCCCAAATACCTGAAGGTGATCGTCAACGCGCATGACTACTTCCAGCGTGCGCAGTGCTTTGCCACGGGCGGCTATGGGCCCGGCGAGGGCCTGGTCAACAACGATGGCGGCCTCGGCCGCTCGCTCGAGCGCACCAACGATACCTTTGAGACACCGTGCGGTTCATGGTCGATCTTCAAGCTGAGCAAATACCTGCTGCAGTTCACCGGCGAGGCGCGTTTCGGCGACTGGATGGAGCGGGCGGTCTACAACGGCATCGGCGCGGCGCTGCCCATGTCCCCCGGCGGCCGCACGATGTACTACTCCGACTATCGCCTCGGCGGCTGCCAGAAGAACTACTACACCTCCGCGTGGCCATGCTGTTCTGGCACCTACATCCAGGACGCAGTGGATTACCACGACATCATTTACTTCAAGGCCGACCGCACTCTTTACGTGAACCTCTTCATCCCCTCGAAGGTTGCGTGGAACGTCGATGGCAAGGCTGTGCAGGTGGAACAGCACACGGATTTTCCCGTTTCCGACACCAGCACGCTGATCATCCAGCCTGCGGAGCCTGCGCGCTTCAGCCTGAAGTTCCGTGTTCCAGGCTGGTGCAGCGGGGCGTCGGTCAGCGTCAACGGCACAAAGCAGGATGTCGAATGCCGGCCCGGCACGTGGGTGACGATCGATCGGATGTGGACCGCCGGCGATCGCGTGGAGTTTCACCTGCCGATGCAACTGCGTTACGCGCCCGTTGATCGCCAGCATCCGCAGCGCGTGGCCGCGGTGTACGGACCAGTGGTTCTGGTGCGCGACCAGGAGAGCGTTGTAGTTCCGAACACCAGCGACGTCTCCAAGTGGATCGCGACGAAGGGCGACGGTCTCGAGTTCACGGCCGAAAGCCGGTCCACGGCGAAGTTCGTGCCGTTCTACCAGATGCGCGCGCGAGCGGGCTACACGATGTACTTCGACCTGCAATCGTCATAGAGCCCCTATATTCCGATTTGATCGGCAAGCGCGGCGCCGTGGGCTCGCACCGTTGAGACCTTAGCAGAAGTATCCGCATGCAATCAGCAGAACGGTAATGTTGTCGCGGCCGCCGTGTGCGTTTGCCGCATCGATCAGCGCGCGGGCCGCCGCTTCGAGCGAGGCGGCGGTACGGTAGGCCGGGGCGCCTGCGGTCAAGATGCGCGCGATGGCTAGGTCGGTGAGTTCGCGGGTGAGGCCGTCGGAGGCGAGCAGGTAGAGATCGCCCGGCTGGACGGCGTGCGAAGCAATATCCGGCTGGACGGCAGGTGCTGCGCCAATGGCGCGGGTGATGACGTTGCGCACCGGCGAACGCAGCGCATCGTGCCGGCTGAGAAGTCCGGCCGCGATCTGCTCCTCAACGAGGGAGTGGTCGCAGGTGAGTTGGGCAATCTGGTAGGGCTCGCTTTCGGCGGATCGGCGGAGGCGGTAGGCGCGGCTGTCGCCGGCGTGGGCGAGCCAGAGGGTAGGGGAGGCGGGAAGGTTGTCCGTTGTTCGTGGTCCGTTATCCGTGGAGGACTCATACTCCAGCAGGGCGGCCACGAGGGTGGTGGCCATGCCGCGCAGGCTGCGGCTTTTTTGAGCGCGCGCGAAGACGGCGTTATTGGCAGCAGTGACGGCTTGATGCAGGCGGCGATGCGGGCCGTCCTCTTTCCCACTCGTCGCGCGAGTGCCCTCGTGCGATGAATGGGGAGGGCGGCTCTCAGCGGAGGAGCGGAGCGCGCTGAGAAAGCTCTCCGTCGCAAGCTGGCTGGCTACTTCGCCCCCGGCGGCCCCGCCGACGCCATCGCAAACGACAAAAGCGGCATGCTCGGCCGCGGCGGCGCAGGCATCCTGATTGGCGCTTCGGACGCGCCCGGGGTCGGTCAGCATCGCGTAGACAAAGGAAGAGGCGGAACGGGACTCCGCGGGCGGGAGCTGGGGTGCGGCGTGCGGGTGTGTGGACTTTAACGTGGCTGCGTTCGCCATTTGGCACCGTAGGCCACGCGCGTGCGCGGCCAAAGGCAACGATACTCTTGGACGCACGGAAGGCAAAGCGCGATGTGCCCCGGGTTACTCTGGTTTGCGATGGCAAGAGAGAGAAAGCAACCCGGGGGTATCGTTGGCCGGATTCTGCATGGCGACAACCTGGCGGCGCTGAAGGAGATGGCGAGCGGATCAGCGGACCTGATCTACATCGACCCGCCGTTCAACACTGGCAAGCGGCAGACGCGTGTGCGGCTGAAGACGGTGCGCGATGCGGCGGGCGATCGCGTCGGATTCGGGGGGAAGGCCTATCGGACAGAGCGGCTGGGCGAGAGCGGCTATGCTGACCGGTTCGACGATTTTATTGGCTTCCTGCGGCCGCGCATGGAGGAGGCGTATCGCGTGCTCGCGCCCGAGGGCTCCTTCTTCCTGCACCTCGACTATCGCGAGGCGCACTACGCGAAGGTGATGCTGGATGAGGTATTCGCGTACGCGGGGCCGGGCTCGGGACGGGCGTGCTTTCAGAACGAGATCATCTGGGCGTATGACTATGGCGCGCGCGCAACGCGGCGCTGGCCGGCAAAGCACGACACGATCCTGTGGTACACGCGCGACCCGGCGCGATACACGTTCAATCTCGGGGAGAGCGACCGGATCCCGTATATGGCGCCCGGGCTCGTTGGCGCGGAGAAGGCTGCGCGCGGGAAGACTCCGACGGACGTGTGGTGGCACACCATCGTGTCGCCGACCGGCAAGGAGAAGACCGGATATGCCACGCAGAAGCCGCTGGGGATTCTGGAACGGATTGTCCGCGTGCACTCGAACCCCGGCGACCTGGTGGTGGACTTTTTCGCGGGGAGCGGGACAACGGGCGACGCCGCGCAGAGGAATGGCCGGAGCTTCGTGATGGTGGACGAGAGCGCGGAGGCCGTCCGGGTGATGGAAGTGCGATTGGGGCTGAAGGCCGAGAAAGTCTAACGGCAACGGCTAACGCGAACGGCGCGGCTTGAGTCCACGTAAGATGGTGAGCATGAAAGGCATGAAGTATCTGATTGCGCTTCTGGCGGTGGCGGGAATCGTGGTGAGCTCGCTGGCGCTGCGTATCCACTACATGGATCCCTCGCAGGCGCCGCCGTGCGCGGTGAGTGCGAACTGGGATTGCGGCTACGTGAACCACAGCAAGTTTTCAGAGTTCCCGCCGTATCCGATGGAAAGCGATTACGACGCGGATGGCCATCTTCGTCCTGCAACTGAGATCCATATTCCGGTCGCGACCATTGGCATCATCGGATATGCGCTGATCCTGATTGCGGCGCTGGCGGGGCGGCTGCGGATCGTGCTGGAGCTTTCGCGCATCGGCTTTTTCTGCGCGGCCTTCCTGAGTTACATCGAGGCATACATCATCACGAAGTGGTGCATTTACTGCGTGTGGTCGCTCGGCATCATCACGACGATCCTGGCGCTGTCGATTGTCGTGGCGCTGCTGCGGCGGAGGCGGCGCGCCGAATCGATGATTGCTGTCCTGGCGGCGGAAGATTAGACGATGTGGCCCAAGATTCTGCTGGAACTGCTGCCGCACTTCACGCGGCTGGTCCCGCTGGCGGACAAGTATTTTTCCAGCCGCGGCGATCAGGACAAGGCTCACGCCGCGGCCCTGTCCGCGCTGGGCGAAGAAGTGCGCGGCGGGCTGGGGCGCGTGGAGGAGATGCACGCGGGCTTGCAGCAGGCATTAAGGGAGCAGAGCGAGCGGATCGCCGAGGTGGGTGTAGAGGCGACGCGGGCGCGGATGGCGGTGGAAACGGTGGAGCAGCGTACGGCGAAGCTGGAGCGGAAGATCGCGATGCTGACACGCATCGTGGGTGTCGCGCTGGTACTGCTTGCGGCCGCCATTCTGATGCTGCTGAATGTGATGTGGAAGCTGAAAGCAAGATAGAGATCCTGCCGTTCCGCACCTTCGCGTAGAATGGCTGAACCCACAAGGGATGTGCGGTCGATGCGACCGGGCGAGTGGGCGTACGTTCGATGACGACCTTCTTTGTATGGATCGAGTCTTTCTCCTCGCCGCCGGCCGGCGCGGACCCCAGGATCACAGTGGCGGTGGAGCAGCTGCCGCTGGGCCCGACCCAGAGACTGGTCGGCCTGCGCATCAGCGATGAAAAGACGGCCAAATGCTGCGCGTTGCTGCGCCAGCAGAATGGGATCCAAGTGTCCATTGAAGGCGAACACACGCTGCAGTTCATTGTCGACAAGGCGCTGGCAAAGATCGCAAAGCGGCACGCGAGCCCGCGGCGCACAATACGTTGATTGATTATTCTTATGTAAAGTGAAGATTGTATTCGCACTGCTTATCCTTGAACGAGAGGAGCAGCAATGCCGAATCTCACTCGCCAGGTCTTCGATGCCACCGCTTCCAACTATGATCGCGACCGTTCGCGGCTGATTCCCGGCTGCGACAGGTTCTATCGCTGGGCCCTCGATCTGATTCCGGCCCGTGCGAAGACCATCCTGGATCTCGGGGCCGGATCGGGCCTGCTCAGCATTCTCATCAGGGACCGATTTCCTGCCGCGCAGATTCATCTGATCGACTTCTCCGAGGGGATGCTGGCGCTGGCGCGCGAGCGACTCGCCGGCGATGCGAAACTCACGTTCCATCAAGCAGACTACGCGCGAGAGCCATGGCCGGTCGAGTTGTGCGTGAGTGTGTCTTCATTGTCGATCCATCATCTCGAAGATGAGGAGAAGCGCGCGGTTTTCTCCAAGGCATGGTCGTCGCTCAAAGCCGGCGGCGTCTTCATCAATGCCGATCAAGTGGCCGGGCCTACACCGGAATTAGACGATAGATACAAGGCGCAATGGCTGGAGGGAGTGCGGGAACTGGGCGCGACGGAGCAGCAGATTGAAGAATCGCTCTATCGCCAGCGCGAAGACCGCTGCTCGCCGGTGGGCGATCAGCTCACATGGATGCGCGAAGCCGGTTTTGCGGACGCGGACTGCTGGTACAAAGAGGGGCGTTTCGCGGTGATGAGCGGGACGAAACGTTGAGGAGCGGAAAGGGATATGCTTCCGCGGCTCAGGCTTTCTGCATCCAACGGCGCAAACAGCAAATCGCCGCACCGACCGTAGCGGCGAAGAGAAGTTACGGATGAGTTTCTGCGAGGTCAGGTTATGCGCCGAATCGCCTTATCTGTTTTTTTGCTGATGCTTTCGTTTAGCTGCGGCGCTGCCGCCCGCGCACAGGCATCGGTTTACGTCACGTGGGCCAACGCACATCTGATGGATATCCCGAGCACGACCGGCACCGCCACTCAGCAGCAGAGCTTCTGGGCCTCCGGAATCGGGGGCGGCGTGACGGTCACTGTGCTGCCGTTGCCGGTGGTTTCACTCGGCATTGACCTGCGCGGGTCGACGAAGTCCGGCACGGACGGCGCGGACACGGCGTTGGGAGGTCTGAAGCTGGGCGTGCATCCGCCGATGATGCGCGTGAAGCTCTATCTTCAGGGGTCGGTGGGGTACCTCGGAGTGCGGCCGGCCAGCGGCGCGACGAACAAGTACGGCGCGTGGGAGATTCTGGGCGGCGTTGATTATCCGCTGGTTCACTTCGTGGATTTTCGGGTCGTCGAGGTCGGCGGCGGCAGGGCGTTTCTACATACAACAGCCAGCAATACGCCCAGTGTGTTTACGGTGAACACGGGGCTGGTGCTGCACTTCTAGGCTGCGGCTCCTCCAGCGGAATCCGCCCAAGGCTTCGCGCGTCTAAACTGGACGAAGAGGGCGGTCCAAGTTGAAGCGCATCCGGTATACAAAGTTCACGGGCGATCTGGCGAGCAGCGTCGATCTGGAAGACCTGCTGCAGGCGCTCTCGGATTTTCTTCTCGATTCCGGCTTCAACGACCCTTACTCGCAATTCAGCGAGATCAACAATCAGACCATGGAGAACCTGCGCGAGGCCATCCGTCAGGCGCTGGAGTCCGGCGAGTTGTTCGATGAGGAGTCGCAGCAGAAGTTCGAGGACCTCTCCGCGGAGCAGGTGGAAGAACTGATCGATCGCATCATCGAGCAGATGCAGCAGCAGAACTACATCAACGCCGAACAACCAGAAACGCAGCAGGGACAGATGGGCGGCGAAGGCGATGCGCGCTTTGAGGTTACGGACAAGGGCATGGACTTCCTCGGCTACAAGGCCCTGCGCGAACTGCTGGGGCCGCTGGGCCGGTCGAATTTCGGGCGGCACGACACGCGACATCAGGCGGCGGGTGTCGAGATCAACGGCAGCTCCAAGCCGTATGAGTTCGGCGACACGCTGAATCTGGACGTGACGGCGACGTTCAGTTCCGTGTTTGCGCGCGAGGGCATTCGTACAGCCGTGGAGGGCGAGGAGCACACGCCACTGAACGTGGAATACTCCGACCTGCAGGTGCATCAGTCGGATTACCAGTCGTCGTGCGCGACAGTGGTGCTGCTGGACTGCTCACACTCGATGATTCTGTATGGAGAGGACCGCTTTACCCCGGCGAAGCGGGTAGCGATGGCCCTTTCGCATCTGATCCGCACGCAGTTTCCGGGCGACACGCTGAACCTGGTTCTCTTCCATGACACCGCGGAGGAGGTTCCGGTCTCCCAGCTCTCGCGAGTTCGCGTTGGGCCGCATTACACCAACACGCGCGAAGGGCTGCGCCTGGCACAGCGCATTCTGGCGCGGCAGAACAAAGACATGAAGCAGATCGTGATGATCACGGATGGCAAGCCTTCCGCGCTGACGCTGCCCGATGGGCGGATTTATAAGAATGCGTTCGGTCTAGATCCGCTGGTGATCGCTGAGACGCTGGAAGAGGTATCGCGCTGCAAGCGGTCGAACATCATGATCAACACTTTCATGCTGGCGTCGGACTATTCGCTGATGCAGTTTGTGCAGCAGGTCAGCGCGATGTGCCGCGGCAAGGCATACTTCACGACCCCGCAGACATTGGGAAATTATCTTCTGATGGACTTCATGTCGCGACGGATGAAGACGGTGCACTAGCCGCGCATTGCAACGATAATCTTGGCAGTTGTTACAGCCTGCCCGATGTGGCGCTGAGTGTGGTCCGCGCAGTGCACGAGCAAACCGCCGATGGTGGCCGGCAGCATGGCGCGGCCTACTGTGCGTGGGTTGTTGAACTGGTCCGGAGTGAATGCACGGACGCGAATCGCGGCGGCGTCTTCGGCGAGCTCAAAAGCGTGCAGGACGGCGCGGGTGACGGCATCCAGGTCCGTATGCGTGCCGCGAAGCCATGGTTCCGGCGGGTTGGGCGAAGCCATTCTCGCTATCTCCGGTTATCGGTTGCGGGCTCGGGATGGATCAGCAGGCGATCCACCTCCGGCGCTTCGAGCTTGAACGCGCCTTCGAGCGCTGTGATCACGGCGTGGACACGCGCCATGGGAAGATCGTCCGGCAGAGTGCAGTGGCAGGAGACCTGCAGATGTTCGCTCGACGCATCGGAGGCACGCCGGCGCAG
>DATNAU010000115.1:0-4094 GCA_035572415.1 Acidobacteriaceae bacterium | reverse complement strand
GAGACGCCGACCGCAAACCCCGTCGTACCGCTGGGACTGGCGGTCTGCGCGTTCGTCTACTACAACGCGAACGGCCTCAGAGCTCAAGGCCCAATCGGCTATGTCAAGCACTTCATGGGCCCGGTCTGGTGGCTCTCGTTTCTGCTCTTCCCCATCGAAATCGTTTCGCACCTCGCCCGCATCATGTCGCTCACGATCCGTCTTTACGCCAACATGTACGCGAGCGACCTGATCACGTTGATCTTCTTTTCGGGTATTCCGCTCGCGATCCCGATCGTCGGGCTGGGGCTGCACGCTTTCGTGGCCATCATTCAGGCCTACATTTTCATGCTGCTCAATATGATTTACCTGTCGGAGGCGACGGCGCATCCGGAGCACCATTAGCAAGTTTGCCCGCCGGAGCACTGCTTCCACTTCGGCCGGGAACCGCCGTTCAGCGTGAGGGGGCCAGCACGGTGAGCCTCAACCACCCACTGGCGGCAATTTTCAGGAAGCTGGAGAAACTATGCGTAAGCTGCAATACCTGTTCATGACGCTGGCCGCGCTGTTTATGGCGTCGCCGGCCTTCGCGCAAGCCACTGGCAATGGCAGCGCCGTTCCCAGCTGGGTTCCTATCGGCGCCGGCATCGGCATGGCGCTCGCGTCGGGCCTTTGCGGCCTCGGACAAGGCCGCGCCACCGCCTCGGCCACCGAAGCTCTGGCTCGCAATCCCGGAGCCCGCGCTGGCATTCTGACCCTCCTGATGCTGGGTCTGGCCTTCATGGAATCCCTGGCGCTCTTCACCCTGGTGATCATCATCATTAAGGTCAAGTAAGACTCCGGCGTTGGACCTTCAGACAGACAAAATCCCTGCCGCTGATGTGGCAGGGATTTTGCGTTTATGCAAGCCGGAAAACAATACTACTCCTGAAGCGTCCTGAGGTAGTTCGTAAGATTTACGATCCTCTGGTGCTGCACCATCTCCGTTGTCGGACTCCCCCGATCGAGCGACCGCAACGCGGGACCCCAAACCGGCATATCTTTCGAACCGTGAGCGCTTGTTTCAGTTCCGAACTGCAGCACGGCGTAGATGTGGGCGTCGGGGAACTTGCCCCCGTTTTGTTTCGCCATCAGGGTTAGGTCGGTCGCAGGCTGTTTCAGGGCCGGGGCCGCCGGTCCGTTACCTCGGCCATCCACTCCGTGGCAAACCGCGCAGTATGAGTCGTACATTATTTTCCCGGATGCCGGCGAAGTGTGTTGCACCGGCACATTTTTGATTTGTGGCGTCGTTTGGGCGATTCCGAATGCGGCGGTAGCCAGGAGCCCCGCCACGAATGCGACGTGGATTCGATTCGGCATATCTGCCCTCCTTTCCGGGTGTTGATCCTCGTCCCGGAAAGGTGCCTCTGTATGTGACCGCTGGCACAGGGGGGTCTCTTCGGTAACGATGCGTCTCACAGCGCACACACGTCACCATGTAGAAGTGCTGATTTTTCAGTGCTGGACAGGGTTCAGACGCGCATCGACTTCCAGCGGCCGGCGCGGAAGAGAAGCAGCGATGCGAGCGCGATCGCACACTCCGCGATGACGACAGCGAGAAATGCTCCCTGCTGACGCATGTGCAACCCAACCGCCAGCCACCAGGCGAGCGGCAACTCCAGCACCCAGAAGCCAAAAAAGTTCACGAACGTCGGCGTGACGGTGTCACCCGATCCATTGAAGGCCTGCAGCATCACCATCACCCATGCATAGGCGATGTTGCCGCAGCTGAACGTGCGCAGCGCCAGCGCTGCAATCGCTACCACCTGTGCATCGCTGACGAAGATCCGCACGATGGGCGTAGCAAACGCGAACAGAAACACCGCCATCACCGCGAGGATCGTCATGCTGTAAATCCCTGTTCGCCACACAGCCTGCTCCGCGCGATCCGGACGAGCGGCGCCCAGGTTTTGACCGACCAGTGTTGCCGCTGCATTGCTGAGCCCCCACAGCGGAAGCGTGTAGAAGATCACGATGCGAATGGCCACTGTGTATCCGGCAACCGCGGCCGCTCCAAACAGAGCGATAATGCGCACCAGTCCGATCCAGCTGGCGTTCGCGATCGCAAACTGCAGAATCCCCGTGAGCGAGATGCGCAGAAGCCGCAGCATCACCGGCAGATGCAGTCGCAGATGTCGCGCGAGCACGTGAATGCGTTCCGTGCCACGGAGCAATCGCCAGAACTGATACAGCACGCCAATGCTGCGGCCCGTTAACGTCGCGAGCGCCGCGCCGGTTACACCGAGACGCGGGAATGGTCCGAGCCCGAAGATGAAGCAGGGATCAAGCACGAGATTGATGACATTCGAGACCCACAGCAGGCGCATCGCAATGGCCGCATCGCCGGCGCCGCGAAAAATGGCGTTGTTCAGGAAGAGGAGGATAATCGCACCGCATCCGCCGAGCGCGATGCGCGCGTACCCGGACCCCACCGCCACGATAGCCGGCGTCCCACCCATCAGCGCCAGCAGGTGCGGCGCAAACATCCAGCCCGGAATGCCCAGTCCCGCGGAAATGAACACGCCGAGCACAATAGCCTGCACCGCGGAAATGGCCGCATGTTCCGGGTCCTTTTCCCCGATTCGCCGCGCTACCATCGCTGTCGTCGAGAGCGACACGCCCAGGCCGATGGCAAAGACCAGCGCCAGGACAGATTCGGTCAGCCCGATCGTCGCGACCGCGTCAGCACCGAGTCGTCCAACCCAGAATGTGTCGACGACCGCGAAGAGCGACTCCAGTGCCATCTCGAGCACCATGGGTATGGCCAGCAGCAGGATGGAGCGGTTGAGGTCGCCCGCGGTGTAGTCCTGGTGGGTGCCGCGCAGAGCATCGCGCACCGAGGACCAAAAGCCCGGCTGGGGCTCGGAGTGGACGGGCAGGTTCACGGTCCATCGAGTTTACAGGAGCCACCACCGCCCGTTTCTCACAGCCAGGAGTTCCGTCTGCGGTGCGATATGCTTTCCTGCATGCGCACGATCTCCGGCTGCTCAGTGTTCGCGGCCTGCATCTGTTCTGTTGCGCTCGCGCATGCCGCGGGTGCCGACCGCTTTCCCACAAACGAAGACCTTCGCCACATCCGCTCCATCGCGCAGCCGCGGCTCTCGCCGGACGGCGAGAGCGTGCTGGTGCAGATCGCCGATTCGACGGCTGACGGCGGCAAGACCCACATCTGGCTCGTCGATGTACACCAGAACATCGCGCGCCAGGTGACGTACTCGCCTGCAAATGACAAGCGAGGCGAGAACTCCGCCGAGTGGATGCCCGATGGCAAGAGCATATTGTTCCTCGCGCATCGCGGTGAACACACGCAGCTCTTTCAACTGCCGATGAACGGCGGCGAGGCGCATGCATTCGAGGTGAAGATCGTGCCGCTGGTGGATGAGTCCCGGCAGCCGGGTGCACTTCCGCCTCCGAAACAGGGATCCAGGCCTGAGCCGGAAAGCAAGCCTGAGCCCATTGAATGCGACGTGCAGCGTTACTTCATCTCGCCTGACGGGCACTGGATCGGCATTCTTGTGCAGGATCCACAGACGCCGGGCGAGAAAAAGCAACATGATGACAAGGCCGACGCGGTCTGGGTCGATCACAACCCGCACGCATCGCGGCTGTATCTGCTTGAGCCGGGTAGCGGGAAGATCACTCCCACCGCAGTTCCTCCCGATGTGCGGCAAGTCGCCTGGAGCCACGACGGCAATCGTCTGGTGGCTATCGCCGAAGGGATGAACAACGCAGGCGATGTGGCTCCCGCCGCGAGCGCGTGGATGCTCTCCGTTTCTGATCCGGCGCATCCGTCGCAGCTGAAGTCGATACCTGCCACGATCAGCGCAGCAGCCTGGTCACGGGATGGGAAGCGCATCGACTATCTCGCGCAGGCCAAGGCGGACGCGCCCCCCGGCTATGAAGATCTGTACGAATTTACGGTCGCGGATTCATCGATCCGCAATCTGAGCGATGGATTTGAGGGCAGCCTGGCGCATGCGGAGCCGATCGCGGAGGCCGATGGGGTCATCGAGCCCGTGGAGCGCGGTACGAAATCCACATTCATGCGCTTCGGCGCGGGTGGTCGCGAGGCGGTG
>DATNAU010000114.1:0-35696 GCA_035572415.1 Acidobacteriaceae bacterium | reverse complement strand
AAATTTGAAATTCGGGGCGGCCCCATCTCCTGCACATACACGCGCCGCCCACCTGCAACTTCGACCATGCGCCCGCGAGCCGATTCACCAGACCCGACGAACCGTCTTTTGTCCCGCCACACACCGACAGTCTGGTACAGCCACCCTGCAACAGGCAGCAGCGCCACCCCCGCGATCACCCAGGCCAACCGCACCATCAAAAGAATCCGTCCTTCGATGTCGCGACATTCTATCCCGTCAAAATGGATGACTGAAACACTGCTCTTGCCTCGCCCGTCTCCACATCACAGCCCGCTAACTTGCGCCTTGCATTCCTTGGGCGGAAAATGTTGGCAACGCCCGTTCGCTCCGGAAGGAGATTTCATGGCACCCATCCCCACCGATCTTGAGCACGAGATCGAAAACGAACAAGACGCGGCACCTGGCCAAGCGGAATCCGGCCTGCTCTCGCATCGCCTCAGCCGCCGCACCTTCCTCTCGCAGGCCTCGGCCGCTGGTGTCGTCGCGACCGCTGCACCCCTGCTCGTCACTGAACCTGCCGCCGCCGCTCCCGCAGCAGCCGCGCACGATGAAGCCGCCGCCGTCCGCGCCATCCCCGTCACGCTGAACATCAATGGCGAGGACCGCCACCTCGAACTCGACGCGCGCACGACGCTGCTCGATTGCCTGCGCGAGAACCTCGCCATGCCAGGCACCAAGAAGGGCTGCGACCATGGCCAATGCGGCGCCTGCACGGTCCACGTCAACGGCCGTCGCGTGAACTCCTGCCTCTCGTTTGCAGTGATGCATGCGGGCGACAAGATCACCACCATCGAGGGCCTCGGCTCGCCGGACCACATGCATCCTATGCAAGCCGCCTTCGTCGAGCATGACGCCTACCAGTGCGGCTACTGCACCTCCGGCCAGATCATGTCCGCTGTCGCCGCCGTGAAGGAAGGCTTCGGCCCAACCGACGACGACGTCCGCCACGCCGTCTACGGCAATATCTGCCGCTGCGGAGCTTACTCCAACATCGTCGCCGCCGTGCAGCAGGGCCGCAAACACATTTGATCCCGCCTGGGTGCCCCACGTCTCGATTCTGAGACGTGGGAGGAATCAGAATCCGAATTCCGGAGTTCACCATGAACCAGTTCACCTTCGAACGCGCCACCGCTCCCGATGCAGCCATCGCCTCGGCCGCGCGCTCCTCGACCGCGCAGCTCGGCGCCAGCGTCCGCTTCGTCGCCGGAGGCACCAACCTCGTCGATCTGATGAAGCTCAACGTCGAACGCCCCGCGCACATCGTCGACATCAACGCGCTCGCTGTCCCCGGCATCGACAAAATTGAACGCCAGGCGAACGGCTCGCTGCGCATCGGCGCGCTCGCCCGCAACTCCGACTGCGCCCGCTACCCGAACGTGCTCCGCGACTACCCTGTCCTCTCGCAGGCGCTGCTCGCCGGAGCCTCGCCGCAGCTGCGCAACATGGCCACCACTGCCGGCAATCTCCTCCAGCGCACGCGCTGCGTCTACTTCCGCGACACCGCGCACGCCTGCAATAAGCGCAACCCCGGCTCCGGCTGCGACGCCATGGACGGCTACCACCGCAATCTCGCCATCCTCGGCACCAGCGACCAATGCATCGCGACGAATCCTTCCGACCAGAACGTCGCCCTCACCGCACTCGAAGCCACCATTCAGATCCGCGGCGTGAAAGGCGAGCGCACCGTCCCCATCTCCGACTTTTATCTACTCCCTGGCTCAACACCCGACCGAGAGACCATCCTCGAACCCGGCGACCTGATCACGCATGTCACGCTGCCCCCGCCTTCGCCCGGTGCACGCTCCGCTTACCTCAAGCTCCGCGACCGTGAGGCCTACGAATTCGCCCTCGCCTCAGCCGCTGTGGTCGCCACTGTCCGCAACGGCAACATCACCCGCGTGCGGATCGCACTCGGCGGAGTCGGAACACGCCCCTGGCGTTCACCCGAGGCCGAGGCCGCCCTCACAGGCAAGCCGGTCAGCGGGGCGAACTTCCGCGCCGCAGCAGAAGCCGCGCTCGCCGCCGCAAAACCTCGCCCCGGCAATGCCTTCAAAGTCGAACTCGCCAAGCGCTGCCTCACCCGCGCGCTCACCCTCGCTTCCACGCAGGCTTAAGTTTTCTCGCTCGTAATAAGAGGAGACCACCGATGTCCATCAGTCTCGAATCAATTCTGGCCGAATCCGACCGCATCGCCGCCGAATACGCTGCCGCGGCCGACAAAGCTGCCGGCGGAGGGGCCGCCCCGGCCGCGGCTGCTTCCGATCCCAACACACCCGAGGCGCCCTTCGTGCCCACCGCCATCATCGGCGCAAACCAGCCGCGTATCGATGGCCCGCTGAAAACCACCGGCCGCGCCACCTACGCGGCCGATTACAACTTCCCGCATCTCGCCTACGCCGTCGGTGTCGGCAGCACCGTTGGCGCAGGCGCCATCACGTCCGTCGATACATCCGCCGCGGAGAAGATGCCCGGCGTGCTTCTCGTCATGACGCACCAGAACATGGGCGACATCCTCCCCGCAAATCCCAACCTCCGCGGCGGGGGCAACGGCGACGGCCGCGCCCCTCTCTCCGACACCACCGTCAACTATTACGGCCAGTTCGTTGCCGTCGCCGTCGCTGAGACCTTCGAGCAGGCCCAGGCTGCCGCAGCCGCCATCCGCGTGCAATACGACGCGCAGAAGCCGAACGTCTCCGACGACTTCTTCGCCGACCCTGGCGTCAACATGCGCACCAACTCCAAGCGCGGCGACACCGACTCAGCCTTCGCTTCGGCGCCGGTCAAGGTCGATCAGGTCTACTCCACGCCCGCCGAGACGCACAACCCGATGGAGATGCACGCATCCACGGCCGTCTGGGATGGCACCAACTTCACGCTGTACGAATCCACGCAGAGCGTGATGGGAGTGCAGCGTTCACTCGCCGGCGCGCTGAACGTAAAACCGGAGAATGTTCGCGTGATCTCTCGCTTCATCGGCTCCGGCTTCGGCGGCAAGCTCTCCGCGTGGCCGCAAGCCATCCTTGCAGCAGCGGCCGCGCGCAAGCTCAACCGCCCGGTGAAGATGACCGTCCAGCGCAAGCTGATGTTCACTACCGTGGGCCATCGCCCCGCGACACAGCAGCACGTTCGCCTCGGCGCTACGCCCGACGGCAAGCTCGTCTCGCTCGAACACCACTACCGCAACCACACCTCGCCCACCACAGGCTTCGGCGAGAACTGCGGCGAGGCCACGCCCTTCCTCTACTCCACGCCGAACCTGACCGTCACGTCTGGCATCGTGAAGCGCAACGTTGGCGCGCCCTGCCCTATGCGCGGCCCCGGCGCCGTGCCGGGCCTCTATGCGCTCGAGTCCGCCATGGACGAACTCGCCGTCGCGCTGAAGATGGACCCCGTCGAGCTGCGCCTGCGCAATGACACCCTCACCGACGAGAGCAACAACCGGCCCTTCTCCTCGCGCCACTACAAAGAATGCCTCGAGACCGGCGCCGAGCGCTTCGGCTGGTCCAAACGCACCGCGGCGGTCGGCTCCATGCGCAAAGGCGACCTCATCTACGGCTGGGGCGTCGCCGGCGCATCGTGGGGAGCAGGCGCGGGCGGCTCACAAGCAACGGTCACCCTCAAGGACGACGGCACCGCGCGCGTCTCCTCCGGCACCCAGGACCCCGGCACCGGCACCTACACCGTGATGGCACAGGTCCTCAGCGACCGCACGGGCATTTCAATCGAACACATCGACGTAGTCATCGGCGACTCCACTCTCGTCCCCGGCCCTACCTCAGGCGGTTCTCGCGCCACCGCGACCATCATCTCTTCGGTCGCTGACGGCGCAGAAGCCGCGGCCAAATCAGTTCTCACGCTCGCCACACAAACGTCCGGCTCGCCTTTCTATCAGCAGGATGCTTCCAACCTCGCCTTCAGCGAAGGCCGGATCCACGCGGCAGGCAAACCCGCGGCCTCCGGCATTCCCTTCCAGCAGATTCTCAAACTCGCGAAGACCGACGCCATCACGGTACAGGGCCGTGGCGCGCAGCCCTCGCCGGAGCTGCGCAACTACTCCACGCACTCCTTCGGCGCACAGTTTGCGGAAGTAGAATGGGACCCCGGCATCGCGCGCCTGCGCGTCACCCGTGTGGTCGCTGTCGTTGACGGCGGCCGCATCATCAACCTCAAAACCGCCACCAACCAGATGGCCGGCGCGATCGTCATGGGAATCGGCATGGCGCTCTATGAGCAGAACATCTACGACCCGCGCAATGGACATCCGGTCAACGACAGCTTCGCGGACTACATCGTCGCCACCAATGCCGATGCGCCGGTCATCGACGTTCACTTCCTCGACATTCCGGACAACCTCATCGGAAAATACGGCGCGCGCGGCATCGGCGAGATCGGCCTCGCCGGCGTTGCCCCTGCCATCACCGCCGCCGTCTATCACGCCACCGGCGTCCGCGTGCGCAATCTTCCCGTCTCGATTGAAGCACTGCTTACCGCAAAAGCCTGATCGGATCCCCGATCTCGCACGTGACGATTTGCAGCTTGTTCCTTAAGCGGTTCGGGCCGGATGGAAATTCCATCCGGCCCGAGGCTTTCAACCGGGAGTTCTACTCGATGGTGATCGGCACCACGAATGACCTCGTCACCGTGCATGTCGCTGTGGCACTGGAGCAGAAGTTACCGGTGCTCTGGTAGCTTGCCGTCACTGTCACGAACTGCGGACCGGCAGGAATTGGCGTGAAATACGCTGTCTGGTTGGTGGCCGAACAACCGCTCATGCCAGCGCTCATGCCCACCAGCACCATCAGTGCCAGCAACGCCTGGCTCAGCCGCTTGCGGCGCCGGAAGCAGAATGCCAGCACTCCGAGCGGCAGGAACGCCAGGACAGTTCTTCCGGTCGAGGTGCGCAGTTCCGACGTCTTCGTGCCCAGCGGCAGGTTCGCCGGCGTCGAAACCTCGAGGATGCTCGTGGCGCTCGTCGTCCCTGTGATGGTGACGCTCGGCGGATACATGATGCAGTTGACGTAGAGCGGATTCTGCGTCGCGCAGCTCATCGTTACCGTTCCCTTGAAGCCGAGAATCGGATTGATGGAAATGGCCGCGGTTTCCGGATACGAGGAGTTCTGACCTGGCGCCGCCGGCAGGCCCAGCCCGCTCGGTGTATAACCTGGAACGATGATCAGCGGGCCCGTGTTCGAGGTGAGATTGACATCCGGGTAGTCGACGACCACGCTATAGGCCGCCGGCGAAGTTGTCGGGCACGTACTTGTCGCCGGTCCTCCCGAGACGCTGCATTGGAAGTCTCCCAATCCATCGCCGTTCGTTCCCGCATCGCCGTTGTAGGTAAATGTGATGTTATGTGTCCCTGGAACCGTCGCAGCGATCGGCACGGGCAGAGTGAAGGTGCCGGTCCCGACGTTCAGGGGAACGGTTGGGTTGATACAGTTTGCTGTAACCGTTACTGAACACGTGGGAAGGCTTTGCGGCGGATTGCAGTTCGTCGTCAGCGTCGCGCTGCACGGCGGCCCGAAGACGGTCCCGGTGATCGGTACGAAGTTGTCCACCACGCCGATCGTCCCGGTCGGGATGCCCTTGCCATTCAGCACCTGCGTGCTGGCCAGCAGTGAAAAGGTTACCGTGTTCTGGTTTGGCAAAAGCACGGAAGTACCACTCTGGTTCACGGTGATTCCACTGGGAGCCGGAGCGACTGTATCCGTGCCGTTCACATACTTGATGGTGTAATTGCCCGCGGTGACAGGTTTGCCTACCAGCGTCGCGACCACTGGGTATGGGTTGACGGCGCCGGTTGGAACAACATCCAGAACGGACGTATCGGCAGGCGTGAACGTCGCCGAGAGCTTGGCGAGGTCATTGCCGACCGCGCCGCTGATTTCATTGGTGGAGAAGAAATTGGCCGCAGGCGCTCCGTAAATTGTCGTAAATGCTCCAACCGTCATCGTCAAAGGCGCCGGGTTCTCGGTCACAACCGCAGGCGCTCCGCCCGGCGTAAGTACCGTGGGGAAACCATAGGCGCACGCGTTGGTGCCGCTGAACTGGACCTCAATGGGATAGGGAGAGTTGGCGACGGCCGAAAACTGGCCCGCACCGGGGATAGCACTGTTGTAGACGCCGCCCGCCACGAATTTGGCCGTCACACCTGCCGGCAGCGTGGGAAGCGGATCCGTAATGGCCGGTACAGGCTGCCCATAGGTATAGCTCTTCGAGCTCGCGACAAAGGTCGCTGTAATGCCCGGCACGGTCAGCACCAGCGGAACAGCCTGCGTTGCGCTGCTCTGCGAGTCGCCGCTGTAGTTGGCGCTTATCGTGTACTGCAAACCCTGGCCGAGCGCGGGCAACGTGAATTGGGCCACTCCATTCACCAGAGTTCCCGTTGCTGTGCCGCCGCTGCCGCATTTCGTCGCCTGGGTGGTGTTTGCGTCGATCGCATAGGTGAAGGTCACCGTACCGGTCGGCACGTTGTTCGGGATGTTCGGCTGCGTCACCGTCGCTGTAATCGCCGGTGTGGCTCCGGCCGCCGGCACAAATCCCGGCGGAACGCTGAGCACGATCTTCGCCAGCGGCTGCGCGCCCACCGCATTGGTCGTCGCCAGCAGCGCCATGGAGTTCGTGCCATTGATACTTACGCTTTCCGACTGCGGTCCGTTCGAGGTCGGCTGGAAAGTCGCGGTGATATTGCAGGTCGCTCCGGCCTGCAGACTCGTGCCGCAATTGCCCGACGATACCGAGAACGCAGTGTTTCCGGCCGGATTCACTCCCGACACCGTGGTCAGCGGCGAAGTCAGCGGAAGAACCTGATTGCCGGTATTCGTCACCGTCAACACGCAGGTGGTCGGATTTCCTTTGCTGTCTAGATTGGTTCCGATGTTCAACCCGTCACTCACGATGGTGTTGGCGCACACGGGCTGTGAAGCCGCAGCGAGATCCTGCGGCACCGTGCCGAAGTTGATGATCGGGTTCTGCCGGTTGGTGAACAGGATCTGGTTATTGCCGGAGTCCGCCACATACAGATTGCCGTTGCTGTCCAGCGCCAATCCCGCCGGCTGGTTCAGGCCAAGGAAGTTCAATTGATAGGGAGCAGCGCCGGAGCCTGAGGCAGCCGGCACAACCCATACCTCGTTGGTGCTGGCGTCAGAGACGTACACATTGTCCGCCGCGTCCACCGCCACGCCGCTCGGCGTATTCACAGGAGAGGTCACGCTCTCACCGCTGAAGCTTTGGAGCGTGTCGAACAATGCCGAATAAGGATTCTGACCCGGCGACATCAGGTCGCCGCCTCCCGGTGGGATGCGCACGATATTCCCCGCCACGTTGCCGGTGTCAGCAACGTAGACGAAGCCCTGGCTGTCTACAGCAACTCCAACCGGGTTCGAGAACGTCGGCCCGTTGGGGTACTGGAACAGCGGCACAGCTCCGCCCAGCGAAGTGTCCTGTGGAATTTCGACGATCACCTTATTGCCCGTATCGGCCACGTAAACGTTGCCGTACTTGTCCACGGCCAGCGCCTGGGGTCCTTTGAACTGATACTGCGGCGGAGCTGTAGTTGCCGTGACCTTGGCCCCGGGTTCAGCGGTCAGCGAAGATGGGCAGGTTGTCGCTGACGCACTGCCCCCGCCGTCGCAGCTTGCGCCGGGGACCCAGTTGTAGTTGCCCAGCACGGACCACACTGTCGTCACCGGGTTATATTCCAGGACGCGGTTGTTGCCTGTGTCGGCGACATAGACATTCCCCGCCGCATCGGTCGCCACGCCCATTGGACCGCTGAGACTGGACGGCGTAAGAGACGCCGGCTGAGGCATGATCTCGCCGTTCTGCGCCGTCGGCGTCGGGCACGGTATTGTGGCCGCTGGGCATTGAACGATTTGGCTATGTTCCTTGTCAGCGATATAAACCGTTCCCGTCGGGGAAACGGCAATGGACGATGTCGCGCCCAGGCCGCTCGCGAGGTACGTCGTCTGCTGGCCTCCGTCGATCGCAAGCTGACTGCCCTGGCCGATGCCGGTCAGCGGGAAGCTGTACGTGGAACCGTTCAGCGTTGTGACCTTCAGTTGCGCCGTGCGCAGCCCAGGCGCCGTCGGATTGAACTTGACATAAACAAGGCAGTCATAGCTGATGTCGTTGTACGCAATCGCGAACTGGTAGCAGGTCGGCGCACCGGACCACATTCCCCAGGTTGAATCCTTCGAGCTCTCATTGAAGCCGTTGGTGGGGGTCAGCGTGCCAATCGCAAACTCCGGCGTCGACGTATCGATGCTGAAGTCGCTTCCGGCGGTCACAGAGAATACCTGCTGCACGCCGTTGCTGGTGTTGTTCTCCGCCAGGTAAACATTGGTCCCAACATTCGCCTTGAAGTCACCGATCTTCGGGATGGGCGGATTCGAGGCATCGAAATGGATCTGAATGCCCTGCGTAACCGGCGCCGGATTCGAAGAGTTCGCCAGCGGCGTAGCCGGGAACACATTGTCCTGCAGCACTTCGCGGACCAGCCCGTTTTTGTCGTCCGTCATGTATACATCGCCCGCACCGTCCGTCTTGACCTGCGGAATAACCGAGCTGGTGCCGTTCACTCCGATATTCGCGATGATCGCCGGGCAACCGTCGCCCATCGGGTCAGGTGTGCGTGGTCCCTGGGTCCACGGATTGCCCGGGCTGCCTGCAGCGCCGTACACGCAGAACCATTTATTTTGGAAATTTGCGGGATTGTTGTAATTGACATCGGGAACCGGTGACGGATTGGTGAAACTGACCGAGCTGGAGGCCACCCCGATATGCCTGTTGTTACCCACCAGGTACAGCGTGTTCTCTGAATATTGATCGATGCGCTCGATATACGGATAGTGGTTATCCATAAACCACAGCGTGCCGTAAATGTCCGCCGTAACATCCGACGCGCGGACATCGAATGTCTGGAATGAACCCACCGCCTGCTCGATATACGGCGATGAGATGCCACCCAGGCTGGTGCTGGCGCTGCCCGGCAGTCCAATCACCGGATAGGCGTTGCCATAAATCGGCGGCGTGGTGCCGGGGAATATCTGGCCTGTTATCGGCGCTTCCGCCGTCAGCAGGTTGGTGAGAGGCGCGCCACCCGCATAGGAAACTGGCACGTAGATGCCCGGATTGCCTGCGCCCTTGCTGTTCAACTGGTACACGTTGCCATATTGGTCGGTCTGCGAGCCCACCACCGCCCCGCTGTAGGAAAGCCCATTGGTCGGGCCATTGAGGCCGGTGCCCACCGTCGTGGTCGTCGTCGCAGGGCAGGTCACCGTCAACCCGGCAGCGCAGTTGGTGATCGCCTGGATGAAGCCTGGCTGCACCGTGTACTGGAAGAACGTCTGCGCAGTCGCCTGCGTATTGATCACGCGCGTCGTGGAGTTCCCGGCATCCGCAACATAAATATTGCCCGCGCTGTCCAGCGTGATCATCGTGGGACCGCGCAGTTGCCCGGTCGTGGCCAACACACCGTCGGTGATGCCCGGGTTGCCGACGCAGCTCGTCAGGTTACCGGCGATATGGTAGACGAATCCCACCTGAACGCCATTGCTGGCCTGCACGCCGGTCGGGTCCACCGTATTGATAAAGTTCGCGACCTGCGTCCCGCCGCGGTACACCACCCACACCGCGTCCAGATTCGAGTCCGCAAAATAAAGATTGCCGTAAGCGTCCGTCGCAATACCCGTCAGATGCCCGCCGATCGGATTGCCCAGCGCCGCCACGCCGTCCGAACAGCCCGTAAATTTGTTGCTGCAGGCAATACCGGAGCAGCCCTTTGGAGCCTGCCCCGCCACCGTATTCAAAATGCCCGTCTGCGCGTTCACCTCGCGGATCACATTATTGCCGCTGTCCGTGAAGTAGACATTCCCCACCGAATCGATCGCCATGCCGAACGGCGAACTCAGCGTCGGACACGCGCCTGTGCCTGCGCCCACTCCCAGGGCGGGAGCCGCATCGCAGTAGCCCGGCGCCGGCGTCGCGAGACCGCCATCACCCGCGTACCCGCTCGGTCCCACGGACGTGTTGAACGGGAACTGCGGCGTGCCGGCCACCGTCTGGATGGTGTACGGCACCAGCAGCGGCGGATTGCCTTGATTGGCCGCGTTCGCGGCGCCAGCTCCTACGAGAACAAGGACAGCAGCCGCTGCCCCCTGAAGAAGCGATCGCGTGGAGACATGGAATGTGCGCAAGAGCATCGAGTTCACCTGGTCCTTAATCCAAAAAACTCACAGCCAAACTCGCGCCGCACAGCGGACGCGGCCCGAGTCTGCGGCTGCTTCATGGCTGATTTCCCATGAGAAACGGTTTCCAAAAATATGCGGCATCATACGTGTTCGCCGGAAAGACATGCAAGAAAAATTTTCCGCGCCCTTCGGCCCGCATTAAACGTGGACAAACGAAGAAATCCGCAGGTCCGCTGGAACTCATCATCGAAAAAAGAGGTTACGAGCTATCTTACCTGCCCTTCCGGCGATTCTGCTGCTCTCTCTGCGCACGCTGCAAAAGAGCGTCTCCTCGCCCATTCTTCCACTGAATCTCCGCCTCTCCCTCAGCCACGCTGAGACTCGCCT
This sequence comes from Acidobacteriaceae bacterium, assembly GCA_035572415.1. Lineage (GTDB taxonomy): Bacteria > Acidobacteriota > Terriglobia > Terriglobales > Acidobacteriaceae > Edaphobacter. The sequence goes on along the minus strand of DATNAU010000114.1, from coordinate 25,098 downwards.
GTCAACGCGCGCAAACTGCGCCAATCGCGGCAAATTCGAGATCAGCCGGTTTCAACGGAAAAACATTTTCTTATTGACAATGGGCCTCATGCACAAATAACTTTTTTTCGTTCCGGCTCATTCACAGTTTCGTGTTGGAAGTCAGCGGCGCAAGGCCCTCGCAGGATGCTGATAAGCTCTCTTACGCATCCCGCCTGCCGCCTGTCAGCGCAAATTCAGATGGAGCAAACTATGTTTCGTAACGTTGTATTCGGGTCTTCGCCGCTTGGGTTTTCCCGCTGTGCCGCCGTGCGCGGCATTCTCCGCGCCACTCTGATTGCGCTGTGCGTAACCTCGCTGCTCGCCGGTGGATCAGTCTTCGCGCAAAGCACCAGCGGCGGCGGCATTAAAGGCCTCGTTACGGATCCGCAGGGCGCTGTCGTCCGCGACGCGAAGATCACAGCCACTGCCACTGAAACGGGCGTGGCCACCAGCACTACCAGTAACGGTTCCGGCCAGTATGTGCTGCAGCCGCTGCAGCCCGGCGACTACAACATTGAGGTTGTCGCCAAGGGCTTTCAGCGCCTGCTCCAGCAGAACGTCACCGTGGACAACGCCACCATTCTCGGCCTGCCCCTCAAGCTCACCGTCGGCGGCGGAGAGCAGACCGTTACCGTCACCGACGCTCCGCCCTTCCTCAACACCACCGACGCATCGCTCGGCGGCACCATTGAGAATGAGCTCTACTCCGAGCTTCCGCTTTCCATGAACGGCGGCCCGCGCGATCCGACTGCCTTCCAGTATCTGATGCCGGGCGTGCAGGAGAATCCCGCCAATGCCAACGGCACCGGCGCCAACAACGGAAACTCCGGTATTTATGGCGGTTCCGGCCAGACCAACCTCAACGAGAACTACATCGAAGGAATTCCCGTCACCAATGTCGCCCAGCAGGGCGGCAACAACTCCATCACCAACGCCGTATCGGTCGACGCCGTCGACCAGTTCTCGGTCATCACCAGTGGCGCCGGCGTTCAGTTCGGAGGCGCCGGTTCCACGAACTACACCATCAAAGCCGGCGGAAATCAGTTCCATGGCGGCTTGTCCGACTACTTCCGCAATACTTTCTTCGACACATGGGGCTACCTTGCCAAAGTGCCGAATGCGGCGGGCATCGCCACAAAGCCCGGCGAACACCAGAACCAATATGACATCAACATCAGCGGCCCAATCCTGAAGGACAAGCTCTTCTTCTTCGGCGACTACTCAGGCTTCCACTACACCAAGGTCAGCAACACGCCGCAGCTCATCACCGTGCCCACCTGCGCTGAGCGCGGCCAGCAGGCGCCCACCGCCAAGGACCCACTCCACTGCGGCGCTTTCTTCTCCGACCACGGCGGCGACTTTACCGATCTCGTCGGCTCGGTCAACCAGAACATCTTCAATCCCCTCACCGGGCCCTTCGGCAGCCGCCAGGTCTTTCACGGTCTCCTCAATGGCGTGCCCACCAACAACGTGATGGAGCTCAATAGCATGTCCTCCATCTCGCAGTACCTGGAGAAGGCGTTGCCCGCGCCCGGCAATCTCGCCACCTTCAATAACTTTCTCGCCGCCCTGCCGCTTGAGAACTCCGACTACTCCATCGACGCTCGTATCGACTACACCCTGAACTCCCGCAACAAATTCTCCCTCGTTGGCCTCGCCGGCAACGAAGGTTTTGGCGGCGAACCGGATTATTCCAACTTCAATCAGTTGCCTGTTCCCTATGCCTCGGGCAGCTTCACCAACCAGAAGACCGCAACCGGAGTCTTCTCGTACGTGTTCGTCGCCTCGCAACGAATGGTCAACACCTTCAAGTACGGCTACATCCGCAACTGGGGCGAAGGATTCTCGTTGACTCAGGGCACGCCATACAACAGCGCGGCCGCCGGTATCAACAATCTCCCTCCAGGCGGCGCGTCGAACAACATGCCGTCGGTTAGCTTCAGGAACTCCACCAACAATTCCGCCTCGCCCTTCAACTGGGGATCTACCGCTTCCACCGGACCCCTCGGCATCAATACCTACGACATCGTCGACAACCTCACATGGTACAAGGGCCGTCACAACTTCACCTTCGGCGTTCAGATCCAGTGGCTTGAATCCAACGCAGCCAATTTCGCAGGCAGCAGTAGATCGCTCTCCCTATCCTTTGACAGCAACGACACCATCAACTGCGTCAACAACGGCGCCTGCCCAAGCACCAACGGGAACGTCTACGCCGCCTTCCTGGCCGGCGCGGTCAACAGCGGTAATGTGCTCGTGCAATCCATCCAGGACGTCGGCGGCCGCTTCCGTCCCATGGCGCCTTATATCTCTGACAACTGGCAGGTAAGCCCCAAGCTCACCCTCACCCTCGGCCTCCGGTATGACTACCTCCAGCCTTATCACGAGGTGCATGACCGCATCGCCTTCCTGAACCCGAACAAAGTCAACCCGATCGTCGGCGTCAAGGGCGTCCAGGAATTTGCCGGAACCCCCAACCTCGCCAACTTCCATGACATTCCAGCGAATCCTAAAACGGGCACCCCGGCGGAGACAGCGCAACAGCAGTTCGACGCCTATGCCCCGTACATGTGCCACTGCACCACACCGGTCCATCCTTACAACAAGAACTTGGAGCCCAACGTGGGCTTCTCCTACGCGGTTACCCCTTCCACCGTTATCCGCGGCAGTTGGGCCATGCACTACACGCTGGCCGGCGGCTCAGGCGGCGGCAGCGGCACGGACTCCACCGGCGCTACCAACATCGGCGGCAGCACCTCCACCACTGGCTCCGGCAACAACGGCGAATTTCAGCTTCAGACAACATGGAGCCAGGCGGGCGGTACCACCGGAAATCCGGGCTTCTTCCTCAACCCTGGATATACCACCTCCACCTCGGCCCTGCCCGGTACGTACACCCCAGTCAACGGCGGTTGTCAGGGATATCAGCCCGTCAGCACCACGCCAGGCCAGTGCGCAGCCCCGATTCCCTGCGTCGCAGCCGGGACTTGCAATGCCTACTCCGCCGTTCCGCCCTGGGTTCAACCGGGAGTCGCGATCAATCCCCTGCAATCCACCGGAAATTACAACTTCACGTCCTATTTCGCCGATAACGCCAACGATTACCTGTGCAGCACGTCAGACAGCAAGAATTGCAATGCCGGAAACATTAACTTTGCCGATCCGTACTATGGAGGCCGCGGTCCCCAGTTCATCAGCTATAACTTCTCCATCCAGCACATGATCAACAAGAAAGCCGTGCTGACGGTGGCCTACGCAGGCTCGCAGACCCACTTCCTGCCGCACGGCGCCGGCCGCGGTCCCGCCACCAACAGCATCTCGCCCGACTACACCATCCAGTATGGTGGAGCGTTGTCCGCGCTGTGCTCCACCGGTTGCACACCGCCCTACGCGATCTTCGGAGGCCCCAACGCCACTCTGGCCCAGTCTTTCCGGCCATTCCCGCAGTACGGCAATTTGGCGGACCTCTGGGGCGATACCGGCAACTCCGCATACAACTCGCTTCAATTCCTCCTCGTCCAGCGCCCGTGGCACAACCTCAACGGGACGGTCTCCTACACCCGCGCCAAGGAACTGGACGATACCGGCAACCATCGCACGCAGTATGCCGTCGGACCACAGGACGGCAACTTCCCTCACGCTCTCGGCGCGAACCAGGTTGATCGTTCCCTCGGCCAGCACAATCAGCTGAACAACGTTGCCGTAACCTGGGTCTATAAGCTTCCCTTCGGCCGCGGTCAGGCCTTCTTCGCCACCAATCGCTGGGCAGGTCTCGTCGCCGGCGGATGGCAGGTCTCCGGCATCTATCGCTATCAGGATGGGTCGCCGCTCCAGATCACCAACTCCCAGGCCTGCCAGACCAACTCGGTCGGCCTGCAGGGCACCTGCTTCCCGGACGCAACTCCTGGCTTCGATAAGCGCCGTGCCCGCATCAACGGCCGCTGGGGACGTGGCGCCGGCATCAATGCCGCCAACCTGGGCAGCATTCCTTACATCAACTCCCAGGCCTTCTCCTGCCCCGACTCTCCAATCACCAACGTCACCTACACCTGCGGCGTTGGAAACAATGCTTCTGGCGCACCCAGCAGCACCAATAAGCTCGGCAACGTCGCCCGCACCGCCCCCGATGGCCTCACCGGTCCCGGCTGGTGGTCCGTATCGATGGGCATCCGCCGCACCTTCAATATCCGCGAGACCGCCCGCCTGCACCTTACCTTCGAATTGGAAGGCGACGTGGACAACGCGACAAACTCCACCTTCTTCAACCTCGCAAGCACCGCTTGGGACTCGGCCGCCTTCGCCACCATCAGCGGCCAGAACCAGAACATCAAGCCCCGCGACTGGCAGTTCATCGGCCGCTTCCGCTTCTAACCTCAACCTGGCATGAAGATATTGGCGGCCCTCGCGGCCGCCAATTTTCTTTATGCTCCATAAGCCGGACGTCCTGTCAGCCGCCCCGCAGCATCCCCCACACCAGCACCGACAGGATCAACGCGCTCACCGCCGCGTACAGCCAGTCGCGCTGCGCCGCGAAGGCGATCAGGGCGAACACGACTCTCGCGATCGGCACGGCGACCAGCAACAGCATCCCCACCTCCAGCACCGCGATCGACGTCGGTCCCGCCAGCTCCGCCGGATGCCGCACGGATATCGGGTGTCCTGCGAAATGCCGATACTCCACGTGCACGCCCCGATGGTCCGCCAGATACATCGCGCCGCCTGCGATCACAACCGTAGCCGCCAGCAGCACCCCTGCCCGGAGCAGCAAACCCATCAGGTGCTCCATTCGTTCGTCAGCCTGCCCCATCTTCTCCTTGTGGAACGCACCGCCCATCACAGTCTCCCCATCCATCCGTTCACCATCATCTCCACCCCCAGCGCTGCAATCACCCACGCAAAAATCGTTCGCAGCAGCGGCACCCGCGCACGCACCAGTGCTTTCGCTCCCACCAGCGATCCCAGCAGCACCCCCAGCAACACCGGCGCGGCCAGCACCGGATCGACATAACCGCGCGCCAGATAAATCCCCGCGCTTGCCGCCGCCGTCACCCCGATCATGAAGTTGCTCGTCGTGGTCGACACCTTGAACGGAATGCGCATGATCTTATCCATCGCCAGCACCTTCACCGCACCCGACCCGATCCCCAGCAGTCCGCTCAGCACCCCCGCCCCGAACATCGTCGCCCAGCCTGCCGTGATTCGGTCCACCGCGTATGCAATCGTCCCGCCGCGCCCATCCGGATACTCGCCGGACATCCGCAACTTCTCCGACCACTGGTTCGCCACGCCCTCTGCGACATGTTCCTGCTGGCTGCGCGAGAGCCACGCCGAGTACAGCAGCACCACGCCAAACACCATCGCCAACCATCGCGTGCCCGTGTGCGCCGCGAGAGACGCTCCTGCCACCGCGCCGATCGTCGTCGCCACCTCCAGAAACATTCCGATGCGCACATTCGAGTAGCCCTCGCGCACATACGCCGCAGCCGCGCCCGACGAGGTCGCGATCACGCTCACCAGCGACGCGCCCATCGCATACCGCATGTCCACATGGAAACCGAGCGTCAGCAGTGGAATCAGCACCACACCGCCGCCCAGCCCCGTCAGCGATCCCAGCAGCCCCGCCGCGAACGCTCCCGCAAATACCAGCGATGTGAACTCAACCAGCGGCATCCGGCCTCGCGGCTTATTTCATTTCTTCGTTCTCTTCGATGCAGGCCGCACGATGCGCACATCGCGGGCCGCCTCCAGCGTCAGATCGAATGCCTTCCCTGCGCCGCCCGCGCGCACCCGAAACCCTTCCGCTCCCGCGCGCAGCTTCACCTCGATCCGCGCTCCCGGCCCCACCCCTCGGACCTCCATCTTCCGCAGTCGGCGCGCGTCCCGGTCACTCACACTCTCCACTAAAAATGTCCCGCCGCCCGCAACCTCTGCCAGCGTCATCGACTCTCGCGCAGCCATTCTTCCGTCCATCGCAGGAATCGCATGCCCATGCGGATCCGTCTTCGGATGTCCCAGCTTCGCCGCGATCCGCTCCTCGAACCGCTCGCTGATGAAGTGCTCCAGCCGCTCGGCCTCCTCATGCACTTCGTCCAGCGGGTAGTCGAGCACCTCGTATAGAAATGTCTCGATCAGCCGGTGATGCCGCACCACCTCCAGCGCTCTTCGCCGCCCGGCACGCGACAATCCCACACCGCGATGCCGCTCGTATTCCACCATTGGCGATGCCGCAGCCGCCAGCTTCTGCAGCATGTTCGTCACCGAGGCCGGCGCCACGCGCAACTCTGTCGCCAGCGCCTTCACCGTAACGCGCGCGGCCGCCACGCCCTCCTTGCGCACACCTTTGTTGCCTTCAGCCTCCGGCAACACCTCTTCCAATACCAGAATCGCCTTCAGGTAGTTGTCCACCGACTCCGTATTTCCGTTCCGTCCCCGCGCCATCTGCTTCCAGTTTGACCGATCCGCGCTAAATTAGGTATACCTAAATCGTAGGCTCGCCTAATTGCGGAATGGCCACCTCCGTCTCCAGCCCCGCCCGCCATCATCATCGCAACCCGATGTGGTCTTACTTCGGCCCGGCCTTCGTCGCCTCCGTCGCCTACATTGACCCCGGCAACTTCGCCACCAACATCCTCGGCGGCACCGAATTCCGCTACCGCCTCCTCTGGGTGCTTCTCTGGTCGAACGCCATGGCCATGCTCATCCAGTACCTCTCGGCCAAACTCGGCATCGTCACCGGCCTCACTCTTCCCCAGAACTGCCGCCGCCACTTCTCCCGTCCCACCACCATCCTCCTCTGGATCACCGCCGAGATCGCCGCCATCGCCACCGACCTTGCCGAATTCCTTGGCGCGGCGCTCGGCCTCGATCTCCTCTTCGGTCCGCTCGCTCTCGCGCACGGCCTCACCCCGCGCGAATCCATGCTCATCGCCGCGCTCATCTCCACCGTGCTCGTCTTCGCCATTCTCGCGCTCGATCTCGCCGGCTTTCGCACTCTCGAACACGGCATCATGTTCTTCGTCGCCATCATCGGCATCGCCTACGCCTTCGAAGTCTTTCTCGTTCATCCGGAGTGGAAGCTCGCCACCATCGGCGCCCTGGTGCCCACGCTCGACCGCACCTCGCCGCAACTCTTCCATGACTCCATCTACGCCGCCGTCGGTATGCTGGGCGCCACCGTCATGCCCCACGTCGTCTACCTGCACTCCGCGCTCGTGCAGCCCCGGTTGAAAGAGTTGACCGGCTCGCATCTCCCCGCCACGGAAACCCTCGAGGGCCTGGCCGCGCGCAACCGCCGCACGGCGCTCCCACGCCGTATCATGCTCTCGCGCTTCCTGCGTTATGAGCTGATCGATGTCTTCGTCGCCATGAACGGCGCCTGGCTCATCAACTCCGCCATGGTCCTCATGGCCGCTGTGGCCTTCGCCGGCTCCGGCAGTCTGCAGCCCACCATTCAGGAGGCCTACCGCACCCTCGGCCCGCTGTTCGGCCATGCGGCGGCTGTCGTCTTCGCCGTCGCATTGCTCGCGAGCGGCCTCTCATCTTCTACCGTCGGCGTCATGGCCGGACAGGTCATCATCGAGGGCTTCCTCGAAATCAAATTCCCCATCTTCCTGCGCCGGCTCATCACCGTCATCCCCGCCATCGCCGTCATCGCCGCCGGCCTCGATCCGCTGCGTATCCTCGTGCTCTCTCAGGTCGTGCTCAGCTTCGCGCTTCCCTTCGCGCTTATCCCGCTGCTGGTCCTCACCAACCGCGCCGATGTAATGCATTCCTTCCGCTCAGCGCCGCGCACCCGCATCGCCGGATGGCTTACGGTCTCCGTCATCATCGTGCTGAATGCCATCCTGCTCGGCCAGCTCGCACTCCCACTCCTACTTCGGCATCGGCACTGATTCTGCCTTGCCAATCGCGCGCTCCGTAAACCACAGCGTATCGCCCGCAGGTTCGATCCCCGTCGGTGTCTTCAGCCCGTCTTTGATCACCTCAACATGTGCTGTGTCTCCATGCACAGTCATCGCGGCAATCTTGCCGCTGCCATTCTCCGCCACAAAGAGCTTGCCGCGCGCAGCCCGCATGCCGTCCGGACCGCTCACCGGCTGGTCCATCCAGATGTCGACCGGCGCGCCCGGCTTCCCTTCCCCATCCACCGGTATGCGATACAGCTTGTTGAACCACACATTGTTCACATACAGCGTTCCATTCAGAAACGTAATGCCATCGATGCCCATCAGGTTGCGATGTTCGAGATACAACTCGGCCGCAGACGCTCCGCTCGCCAGCCGGTAGATTCTGCCCGTCGCCGTGTCCGAAATGTACAGCGCCTTGTCCGGCCCGATCGCGAAGTCGTTGCACGTCGTGTTGTCGCCCGGCAGGTTCCATCGCAGCTTCGGCGCGCCCGTCTTCAGATCGAACCCGCGCAGTGCCGTGTGCCGCTGCACTGGGTTGGTGTTCGGCACAGGCGTCAGTTGGCACGTCCACAGCGTATTCGCCGCCGCATCGGCCAGCATGCCGAAGAAGAATGTTCCCTGCCCCTCCGCGCTGGCGTCGATGAATTTTTCGGCGCTCGTAGACCCGGCGCGCACCTTGTATACGTACGGCGAACTTGCGCTGCCGACGATCACCTCGCCGCCGGGCGTAACCGTCATGCTCTCCGGCTGCGACTGCGCATTCCCGATCAGGATGTCCGCGGCAGCCGCAGCCTTCGCACAGCTCAGCACAAGCACAACGCATGCGGCACATGCCATCGCTTGCCGCGCCTTCAAAATATTCACGGTCCGTCTCCTTCAGGTTGGATAGGCAGCACTATCCTACCGCGAGAGCGGCATTCGAACTGCCAACCGTGAACCGAAAACTCGAACCTACGGCTCTACATCGATCCGGTCGAGCGCCGGAGGCGCCACAGCCGCGTGCCTTGCAAAATACTCCACCATCGCCTCCACATCCTGTACACCCACCCTGCGGTCCGTACCCTGCTTCAGGACGTAATATTGCGAACCGCCCTCTGCCATCAGACTGTTCACCGTTACGCGATAACGGCCCTCCGGGGATATCGCCGCGCCATTCAGCCGCATGCTGCTCGCGTCGACCTTATGGCAGGGCGCCGCATCGCGATGCCAGCTGTAGTGGAACCCTTCGGACAACTCCAGCCTCCGATCGTTCGTAGGTACATCGCCATCGCCCGGACGCATACCCAGCGCGCACCCCTTGAACTGCTCTTCCAGCAGTGTGTGGATCTGCTCTCCCGTCAGTGTCACCGTCACCAGATCGTTGCCGAACGGCTGCGCCGTCACCAGTTCGCCGTAAGTGACCTTCCCCTCTCCCACGCCCGGCGCCTGGGCCGCAAACGGCAACCCCGCGCGCACTCCGCCTTCGTTCATCAAGGCAATCACCGCGCTGCCAGCATGCGGCCCTTGCGTCGCCTCCAGTTGTGCATCGGCGATCAGATCGCCCATCGCGGATTCGCCCGCGGCATTCACCTCTTTCGGCACGTCGCGCGCGATCGAACCCACCACCCGATTCACGATCGGCGCAGCCAGCGCAGCATATCGGTCCACAATGCGCCGCAGCGCCAGGTCGGGTTCGATCTCCGGGTTGGTGCGGTCTACCAGCAAATTTCGCGTTGTCACATTCCTCACCCGCCCGGTCTGCTGATCGATCGTCAGATCGGCGTCCGTCAGCACCCGCCCGAATGATGACGCCTGCGTGACCGGAATCGCGCGCCCTTTGCTGTTGGCCACCCGGCAGACATACGACACATGCGTATGCGCCGAGAACACCACATCCACGGCATCGTCCAGCCGGTTCACGATGCTTTCAATCGGATAACCCTTCAGACCTCCGGCGCAACCGTTGATGTCCGCTGCGCCCTCCCGCTTCTGAAATCCGCCCTGATGGATCAGTACCACGAAGACCGTCACCCCTTGCGGCTTCAGCCTGCGCACTATGCCGTTGATCGCGTCGGCCTCATCGGTAAACTTCAGCCCGGCTACGTTCTTTGCAATCACGATGGTCGGCGTGTCCTTCAGCGTCAGCCCGATGAAGGCCACCTTCACGCCCTTGAATGTCTTGATTGTGTATCCCGGAAAGATCGTTCTTCCCGTCCTCTTGTCATACACATTCGCGGCCAGGTATTGGAATTTGGCGCCCTCAAAAGGCGTTGGCGTGCCCACCTTGGCCCCTTCGCAGGTATTTCCGTCGCCGGCAAAACATCCGCCGTGCTGCTTGCGTTTCAGCTCCTGCAAACCGTTGTCGAACTCGTGGTTCCCAACCGCATTGATCTCCAGCCCCAGCCGGTTCATCGTCTCGATGGTCGGCTCATCGTGGAACAGCGCTGACACCAGCGGGCTCGCGCCCGTCAGGTCGCCGGCCGAGACCACCACGTTCAGCGGGTTCTCGGCTCGGAGGCGCGCCACATATCCCGCCAGATAATCCACGCCCCCCGCCGCTGCCTCCCGCGACTGCGCATTGGCGCGAAGCCTCCCAGGCGACTGGAGATTGCCGTGAAAATCGTTGAACGCGATGATCTTCAGGTGAAAGTCCTGCGCACAGGCCGCCCCGAGCACGCCGAGATAGAAAACCACCGCCAGCATCTGCAGTCGCAACCGCATCAATCCCACCACCCCGCTACTCTACTCCGCGGTTGCTTGCCAGATGACCAGTTTGGGAAGTGCGAGCGAAAGAAAGTCGAAAATGCTTTGATCTGCACAAGCGCCGCTGGTAGATTCGGCGTAGGGATGCCAACTGCGCTAGATTTCTTCGCCGGAAGTGGGCTGGTACGACTTGGGCTTACACCGTATTTCAAGACGGCGTGGGCCAACGACGTCTGTTCCAAAAAGCGCGACACATACGTCGCAAATTTCCCAGACGACAACTTCGTCCTCAAAGACATCTGTGAGGTCAGCGGGAGAGATATTCCTCACGCAGATTTGGCATGGGCATCATTTCCATGCCAAGACCTCACCACGATAGAGTAAGCAGCCTTGAAGACTGACCTTTCGACACGCGATAAGCTGATTCTGAGCGGTCTATACCTTTCAAAGTACGATTCCGCAGGCCTCGCTGCACTCGGGTTCGACAGCTTCATCGAGGCCTTCAACGCAATTGGATACGCCCTGGGCTCCAAGCCGGCATCTGTAAAGAACTATCGCGACGAGTTTGATCCACTGTTTCCGAATAGCCGCAGGGGCTGGCACAAGCGCCCAATGCGGGAATACTGCCGCCAAGTAATGGAGCGATTCCGAGACTTGGACTTCGAGACATTCACGGGACTGGTCGGTTCATTCTTCGATTACGACGCAAACGCGGAGAGCGCGGTCCGCCCTTCAGCTCAGGGGGCCAAGTCCGAAGCGAGCTTCGCGCAGCGCTTGATCACAGGTCTAGCAGCCGAACGGTATTTCGAAGAGGTGCAACCGACCATTCCTATTTTTCAGGATTATCTTGTCGAGAACACCACGAAGTTCGGCTGCGGATACGATTACCGGCTCCGTACCCGCGAAGACGCAGCCGATTTCGTCGCTGTCGAGGTCAAGGGTCTGAGGGATGCGACAGGAAGCATTGCGATGACACCGAAGGAATACCAAGCAGCCACCACACTCAAGGCAAGTTTCTTCCTATTCGTAGTGCGGAACTTCCGTGAGTCCCCATCGCATAAGATATTTCGGGACCCGGCATCAGGTCCGCTACAGTTCAGACGCGCCGAACGCGTTACGATTCAGATCTCGTGGTCGGCCGCAATCGGCGATTAAGGAACGCAATGCCGCAGAGGACAAAGACATGCATCCGATAAAAGTTCCAACGCAACAATTTGATCTTGAACGAATTCTCCAGCAGCATTATGAGTCGGCGTGTCCGCCAGAGGCTCTTCTCATCAGCAGCGAAGAATCGAACCAACACATACTGGCGCTAAGCCTACAGTTCCTCGAAGACGGGCAACGATTGCCTTGCCCGGGACTTCCCTTAGCGGGCGCTGGCTTTGCTCCAGGCTGGGGCTTCCGGGAGATCGAGATTGCCCGTGGCACAACCGGGCGAATGCAGTTTCGGCCTCCGTCTAGGTGGGATGATGGTCAAGGGGATCTTTGGGGCTACCGCCTCTGCCCATTGGAAGATGCCGAGATCGCCCGAACGATTTACGAGTTGGCGAGCATTCGTGCCGCGCTCGGAAGCGTTGGAACTCAGGCACACGACGGTGGCGACAGCATGGTTGCAATTTCGATCGTCTAGTCGCCGCGCTGGCAGCAGCGCAACAGGAACGCCGAACGCGACGGAACGAATATCAAAGCGCTCCGCAGGGATAGTTGGAAAGTAATGGTGGTCTGGGAGTGCTGGACTCGAACTCCAGATGTTCTTGCGCTACGGCTGCGGCAATTCCTCAAAGAAAAGTGACTACCATCCCGCAGAACCAAAACCCATGCTCGCCAGGACGCCGCGAAGCCGCTTTCAAAATCCTGTCAAGTTTTTCTTTTCAACCCACTCACGAGACGCGACTTCCACACCAAAACTCCAGGCCCGGATTCGCTAGAATAGAAAGAGGAGGCGGCGGGTGGCCGCTTCTGAGGAAGCTTCGCTTAAACATAATACAATCAATCACTTGAAGTAAGGCATTTGTTTTCTAGATTTTGCAGTAATCGCCTAATGTTTTCAAGATCATAGGCGATTTGATACCGGGGGGAGGGGTACCCCCCCGGTTAGAATGCTCTGGCGGCAGATGGAACACAAAATCGAACACATCAGGAGCAGCAGACTGTGAGCATCGTTGCGGGAGCAGACTTCGGCACGCTGAGCGTGCGCATCTCCATCTTTGACCGGCAGCGAGGCAAGCTAGGCTCCGCGATCGCCGAATATCCGCTGCACAGCTCGCCTACCGATCCGCACTTGAAGACGCAGAGCCACGAGGACCAGATGAACGCTCTCGCGAAGGCGATGCGCGACGCGATCAAGGTTGCCGGCATCGACGGCAAACAGATCAAAGCCCTCGCGCTCGACACCACCGGCTCCAGCGTCATTCCCGTCGGCGAAGGCCTCCAGCCGCTGGGCGAATACTACCTCTGGTGCGACCATCGCGCCGCTGGCGAGGCCGCCGAGATCACCCGTGCCGCGCACACCTACCAGGGCGGCAAAGGCTTTGAGGGGATCGACTGGTGCGGCGGCGTCTACTCATCCGAGTGGGGTTGGTCAAAGCTGCTGCATTGGCTGCGCCACAATCCTGCACTGCGCCCGAAGTTCGTCACCGCACTCGAGCACTGCGACATGGTCGCCGCAACATTGTGCGGGGTGAAGGACCCAAACCGGATTCCGCGCAGCGTCTGCGCCATGGGCCACAAATGGATGTGGAACCCAAAGTGGGGCGGATTGCCGCCGGAGGAGTTCCTCGTCTCGGTCGACCCTCTGCTCGCCGGCATGCGCGAGAAGATGTCCGCTGGAAGATACGAGACCTCGGACAAGATCGCTGGCCATCTCTCAGCCGAATGGGCGGAGAAGATGGGCCTCTCGACCGACTGTGTCGTTCCCGTTGGCGCCTTCGACGCGCATTGGGACGCGATCGGAGCAAATATCCGCCTCGGTGACGTGGTCAACGTCATCGGTACCTCCACCTGCATCATCGGCCTTTCGGCGAAAGAGACGCTGGTGCCCGGCGTCTGCGGCGTGGTGCCTGGTTCGGTCGATCCCGCCCGCGTGGGAATTGAAGCCGGCATGTCCGCCGTCGGCGATGTCTTCGCCGCAATCGCTGCACGCGCGGGCAAATCCGTCGCCGAGCTGACAGAAGCCGGTAGCAGCCTGAAAGCCGGCCAGACTGGCCTGCTGCGTCTTACCTGGGACAACGGCGACCGTACCGTGCTCGTGAATCCCGCGCTGGGGGGCGTGACCTTCGGCTGGAACCTCCACCACACCGCCGCCGATGAACTGCACGCTGCGGTCGAAGGCTCCGCGCTGCACACCCGCGTCATCTTCAATCGCATGGAGGAGAATGGCGCGCCCATCCATCGCGTGATCAATGGCGGCGGCATTCCGAAAAAAAATGCCAGGCTCAACCACATCTACGCGAACATTCTTCGCAAGCCGGTGCTCGTTCCTGAGGGCGACGTGACCTCGCTTGGTTCGGTCATCATCGCGTTTCTGGCTGCCGGCGACTTTAAGTCCATCGAAGAGGCCCAGGACGCACTCTGCCCGCCCTTCCAGACCTTCGCCCCGGACGCAAAGGAAGCTGCCATGTATGACCGCATCTTCCCGCTCTTCCGCGACGCCTACTTCGCGCTGGGCACGCCGGACGCACCGGCGGTGCAACTCGGACATATTCTGCCGGAGCTCAAGAACATCCAGCGCGACGCATTGAATTCGAACTAGAGGATTTCAGCGCGAATCATAACCCGCACTTCAGAACGACGCCCGGAAGATAGAAAGAAATCGTGGAGTCGGAGCGCTGGGTCTTGAGCGTCAGAGGAGTAGTCCCATTGATCGTCGAGCCAACCACCACGCCGGTGCTGTCTCGCTTCGAGCAGTCGACGTGATAGGACGTAATCGGTCCTTTCCAGTCGCTTTCAGTGGAGAAGTCTTCGGTGAAGCGCTTGAGCGGGTAGTCCTTGTACTTGTCGGGATGCTGCTGCCAGCCGGGATCGTTATAAAAGATGCCGTAGGCCTTCGAGTAATCCTTGGCCTGCACCGCCGCAAGCAGATTGCCCACTTTATGCTCCGCCGGCAGGTTCATGAAGAACCAGCCATGGCCCATCGCGAAGCCGGTGAACGCAAAGATGGCGATCACCACGACGGCCACAACGCAGCCGATCCAGAGCTTGCGCCGCGCGGCCTCTTTCTTTTCATTGAACTCGGGCGCGTTCAGCAGCGTCATTCGACGGCTCCTTTCCTGGGACAGCTGACGCGAGCGCCAGCTTCAAACTTCACTCCCCATTAGACACCGAAGCTGGCCGTAAAGTGCCTAGCTCCAGCCGAACGCGCCCGGAAAGTGATCGATCTCCGGCGCGCCGCCGAGAAGGTAGACGGAAACAACATCGAAGCGCACGGGAATCGACGCCCGCTGCGCGGCGGCGAAGCTGCGCAGATAAGCGCGAGCGAGAGAACGCAGCGTGCGGCGCTTGTCGTCATCCACCTGAGTTTCGGCGGGTGTCATGTCACGCGCGGTGCGGGTCTTCACCTCGAAGAAGCAGAGAGTTGCGCCGTCCCACCCGATAAGGTCGACATCGCCGCGCAGGCGCGCGCTGGTCCAGCGACGAGCCACGATGACGACACCTCGGCGGCGCAGCGCAAAGAGCGCGGCCTGCTCGCCCGCAAGGCCGGTGCGAAGGTTTCCCGGCATCTCTTTCGCCGCCAGGCGCGACAGCCGCGTCAGCGCAGATTCCTGCGCGTCCAGCCAGACGCGCCCGAGCTTTCCCGGTATGGCCATCGTCTGGAGAATCATATACTCGCAGGGCTTCAGCGATGTCAGAACCTGCTCATGGTTCCCTGCATCTATTGGGTTGCAGGAGACGCATGAAAGCGGTTCGAGTGTCGTCCAGACAATGGAAAATCGCTGGGCTGTTTCTGGTCGCGATTGCGGTGGTCATCATCGCGGGCGTGTCGCGCCGGGAGGAAGTCGTGGGCGTGCTGACGGCGCAGGCCGCAGATGCCGATGTCGACAATCGGGTGACGACCAACGGCACCGTGATTCCGACCAGCGAGTTCCAGGCGCGCGCGTTCTGGCCTGGTGTAGTCCAGAAGGTGGACGTCGAGCTGGGCCAGAAGGTGAAGCCGGGCCAGTTGCTGGTAACGATGGAAGATCCGCTGGCCTATTCGCGGATAGCAACCGCGAATGCCAACCTGCAGGCTGCGCGAGTGGATTACGAGGATGTACATAACGGCGGGTCGCAGCAGGACCGCATCGCCCTGGCAGGCGACCTGAAGCAGGCGCAGCTCGCGGTGGCTGAGGATATGAAGGCGCTGATCGCACTGAAGCAACTGCAAGGCAAGGGTGCTTCCTCGGGCGCGGAGATCGCCTCAGCGCAGCAACGACTCGATGCGGCGACTGCCAACTTGAAGACGCTGGAGCGGAAACAATCGGATCGTTACAGCCCAAGCGATATCCGGAATTCCACCACGCATCTCCAGGAGATGCGGGCGGCTTTGGATGCGGCGAAAAACCAGTTCAATAATGCGAATATCCATACACCGATCGGCGGCACAGTTTATGCGATCCACGTAGTGAATTATGACTGGGTGCCGGTCGGCACGGACCTGATTCGTGTGGCCGATCTGAAGCAGGTCGAAGTAAAGGCCTATTTTGACGAACCAGAGATCGGCAAACTCGCGGCTGGGCAGCCGGTCACCATTCGCTGGGATGGGCTGCCCGGGCGCGAGTGGCATGGCCATATCAAGCAGGCGCCTATTGCGGCCACTGCTCTGGGACCGCGCAGTGTGGGCGAATGCGTTATTACCGTGGATGACTCAAAAGAAGATTTGCTGCCGAACACGAACGTGACGGTGACGGCGACCATTGAGCAGCACTCGAACGTGCTGACGGTGCCACGCGCCGCACTGGAGACCAACGGGGCAAGGACGTTTGTTTACCGAGTGATCGATGGTAGGTTGCGCTGGACTCCGGTGCAGGTGGGAATTGTGAATCTGCAACGGGCGGAGATTCGCGGGGGACTCCGTAAGCACGATGTCGTTGCTCTAAACACGATTGACAACAGAGAAATGCATGATGGAATGCGCGTACGCCCCGTGCGATGAGCGATATTTTTTCCGGCCAACAAAACAAACAGGTTCCATGAAGCCGAGGAGCGGGTAACAACCCGAGAGCGGGAGTCTGCCGTCCAAAATGGCGAAAAGGGTAGAAGCGACTTGGGGCCATTCACAGCTACTTCTACAACCTCACCTCCCCGGAGTCTTCGTGATGTAAGTTTGCGCAGGCCAGATGCGGTCAAACGGCCGCGAACTTTCGTATGGCTGGATGTGGTGGTTGCGATTCTCGCCGCGGGCGGCATTACCGCGAGCACGCTCTATGCCGTGCAATTTCGGACGTCTGACTATGCCGCCTCCGATTTCAAGACCCTGTACGCATCGATCTGCTGCTTCGTCCACGGCATCAGCGCGTACAGTATTCCCAATCTGAAGGCAGTGTTCGACGCAAACGGCGTGATGCAGCCGCCGCATTGGTATGGCCACGCGCCGGTGTATCCGTGGACAACTCTGGCTGTTGCGTCGCCGATCGCGATGATGGATATGGTCGCGGCATGCTATGCGGCCACAATTTTCAGCGGTGTGTCGATGGCGGCCGCGATCTTTGCGCTGATGCGTTATGCAGCGCGGCGGTTCGGCTTCGGGCCGGTGTGGCGGATTGCGATTGCCGTCTTGTGCGTGATCGGACCGCTGGTCGCCTTCGCCATGGGCATGGGCAACGTTTCACTGCCCGCCTCAGCACTGTGCTTTCTGGCATTTGTCGGCCGCGGCGGCGGTTTGCGTGCGAAGAGTATCTGGCGGTGGCTTCCTGCGGTGGCATTGGCCGTCGCGTTTCTGCTGAAGCCGCACGTGGCATTGTGGGTGGGGCTTGGCATGGCACTGCTGCCAGAGCGTGCCGGACGCGCGGTTGCAGCGCGGGCGCTGGCGATGGTAGTGGGCTTCACGGCGGTGACCGCGGCGGTGATGGCCGCAACCGGGACGCTGGCAATGCAGACGCATGCGTATCTGGCCATGTTGCGGGAGGAGACAGGATCGGGCGCATCGATGAGCGCAGCCAGCCGTGAGGCGCTGCCGGTGGTATCGCAGATTACGTCGCTGGACTCGATCATCGGCTTCTGGACCAACAGCGCAGCGTTGCGGGTTGGGTTGACGTTCGCGCTCCTGATCGTTGCGGGGGTAATGTTGTGGCGTATGGCGCGACGTGTGTCCACCGAACGCGGCGCGCTGCTGGCGGTAAGCGCGTGGTGCGCGCTGGGAACTCTGGCAACCTACCATCGCGCGCACGATGCGGTGCTGCTGCTGTTGCTGGCGCCGTGGGTGCTGGACCGTGTGCGACTGGCGCCGGTGCAATGGCATGCCTGGGCGGTGACGGCGCTTTATTGTTCGATATCCATGTCGGCGGATTTTCCCACGGTACAGCGCTGGGTAGCGGCGGCTTCCGTCCATTCCCTGACTGCCTTTGTGCTTTTGCGTCAGGTGGGGATTGCGGACGTATTGCTGCTGGCCGCGGTCGGGTTCGCCCTGATGCGTGAGAACGCGGCAGGCGCCGCACGGCAGCCGAGAACGGTACAGACGGAAGGCGTCGCAGCAGCCGCCTGAGGTTGAAAATCGGTTCAATATTCGCTCCTGCGGTTGCCAACCGACCGGCAGTTGACCGACAATCACGCGTGACTTGTCCGACCAATTTGTGCGTTGTGAACTGCGACTGCTCTTAGCCGGTGCAGATGCAGCGCATACAAGGACGGAAGGTCCTACGAACATCTCGGGGAGAGTTGATTTCGATGCCATCGATGCGTCTGCTGCTGTGTGCATTAGTGATCGTGTTTTTGGGAGTAGGCGCGCGTGGGAACGCACAGAACCCGCTGCTGCAGAAAGCGGGCACGGTTCCGGCCTCTCACGAGCCAGGACTGTTGTTCTACCTTTCCGGTGACCACGGCTTCAACGCGGACTACGCTGCCGGCGGGGTGCCTCAGCCGAATTATCTTGCAGACGTAAAGATATTGCCGGGCGGCGCAAAGGGCAGCTACCTCCAATGCGGCGACAACCAACTGCTGAGCTACTGGGCGCCGGGCAACATCTACGCGCAGCGCGGCACGCTGGACTTCGACTGGCGTCCCCGCGAGGCGGTGGACGAGACGGAATTTCCGGTCTTTCGCGTGGGCTATGGCGACCACTCCAGCTGGGACATGGTGTGGCTGCGCATCGACTATAACGGGCACGGCTTCGATGCATTTGTGACCGACCAGAGCCTCGGCCGCACACGCGTGTCCTACACCATGAAGCCGTTTCCCCCGCCTGACCAGTGGATCCATCTGACGCTCGCGTGGGATGAAACGCGAGGCATCCGTTTCTATGTGAATGGGAAGTTCGCGGCGGAGGCAAAGGCAACGGGGCGCTTCGATGCCGCGCTGGACCAGTTCGGACCGCACTCGCGCATCATCTCGCCGCAGGGCGTGGAGAGCACTTACAGCTACGATCGCGGCGGCGACCTGGACGAGCTGCGCATCTACGACCGCATGCTTTCCGACGAAAACATCGCGCAGCTGGCGCGGCATGAGGTTCCGACCAATATTCCGCCGATCGCAAGGCCGATGGAAGTTGCGGCATCTGCGCCGGCGGGCGACAGCAGGCTTCCGGTCCAAAGCTGGGAGCAGGAGTGGTGGTATCGCTACGGCTGGAATCTGAGCGCTCCGGCGCCGTTGCCAGCGGAAAAGACCGTCGTGCGCAAGGTGGAGATCCACGATGCTTACGACCTGAAGCGCTGGTGGTGGAAAGGAACCGACGGCATCCGCGAGACAACATGGCCGGGAGTGTACAACCGCTCGCGGCTACCCGGACGTTGGGACTACTTCCAGTTGCCAGACTGGGATTGTTATGTCTGGTCGGGCAAGTCGGTCACGTTCTGGATGCCGGATGAGCCGTGGAACCACCTTGAGATCGAGGGCGGCGCGTGGGGCAAGGTCGATCTGATGACTCCGGGCAAAGGCGACCCGAAGGCCGTTGCCGATCCCGATCAGGAGGACACGGAACCGCTGCTGGCGAAAACACTGTTCGAACGGCCGAAGGGCCAGGAACGGACGAGTAATCAGTTTGCGGACGCGGTGACCGGCGAAAAGATTCGCTTCACGAATGTCGAGCAGGAGTGGCCCATTGGCGAGTTCCAGGCGTACTACGTGCATCCGGGTACAGAGCCGGAGGGCGTGGCGAAGCTGAGTTACACACTCAATACGCGTGGCGGGCAGGACAACCCCGCGATCGAGCCGCTGAAGGCCTTCATCGCCGGACGGTTTACTGCGGATGAACGGGCAACGCTGGTCGCTTCGCCCGGCGGGTTTGGCGGCGGAGCGCGCGCGGGCGGCGCTGGGCGTGGTGGAAGAAATCGTGCGGCTGTGCAGGCGGAGGGTACTGCCGGGAAGCCTGACATGATGCCAATCGTGCACATCCTGATCCCGTCGGACTTTCGTGCGGAGCAGGGCGGCGGCCGCGGCACCGCATACACTTGGGAGAACATGCACGCGGGGCTCGACGGGATCGCGATCGAGCTTCCCGCCCTGAACCTGAAGCCGACGCACAATGGCCTGATTCCGATGAACATTCAGGTGATGGACCCGATCTGGCCGATGCGGACAATGCTGGACTTCAACTTTTCCGTGAAGCCGGGCGAACCGCACACGCTGTGGCTGGACACGCGCGACCGCATTCTTCAGCCCGACAAGAGCCTCTACCTCACGATCGCATCGGCCAGTCCGGAGTTCGGCGCGGAATCGCTCGAAGGCGCGCAGGTGAGGCTGATCTTCAAGAAGTATGAGGATGCGCTTCCGGAGCACATCTCCGACCGCCTGACGCAGGTGCGCGACAACTACGCGAACATGACGGAAGAGTCGGTAAATTCAAAGAGGCTAAACCTATACAACCGGTTCGACGCGGACATCAGCGACCTGCTGCGCGTGGACCCGACCAACCAGCTTGCGCTCGATTACTGGCACGAAAAAAATCCTGGCCAGCCGGCGCCGCCCTTTAAGCTTCCAACCGCGCCGCCAGGCGTACCGGAGTGGGCGTTCCTGCAGGTGACTGACCTGGGAATGCTCTCCGATCAACTCAACTGGTGGATCGACAACCGCCAGATATCGTATGGCGACTTCGGCGGCGGCATCGGCGACGACAGCGACTACCTGAACTGGTGGCCGGGCGCGGCGATGATGGGCATCAATCCCGATAAGCTGAAGCGCTCGCAGGAGCGCACGCTGGACGCTTCGTTCGCTAACGACATGTGGGACCAGGGACTCGCGAAGGGCCAGTACGACGAGTTGCATGCCTATGAAGACGGGCTGAACATGCTGGGCGAGGCGGAGCAGATCGACTTCGGCAGCCCCAAGGAACTGGAACGTGCGATGGTCACGGCCAAGCGGCTGGAATGGCTGACGGGCATCAACTCCGCGGGGCAGCGCCAGATCAGATCGAACTATTACAGCGGCAGCAAGATGGCGACCGGCGGAGTGTGGGGCTGGGCGAAGAACCGCTCCTATTTCGTCTACCATCCGGCGCTGCAACTGGTGCTCTTCAACGGGACGCCGGAGACCCGCAAGCTGGTGATTGAGACAGCCGATGGCTTCCTGGCGCACTATCACGCCGATGGCAATGGCCGGCCATCAATGCACCTGACGGTAAACTTCAAAACGAATGAGGACCTGCCGACCTCAAACGATGCATGGTTCGTGCTGTGGGCGGCGTATCGCTGGACCGGCGACAAGAAGTATCTGGCGCCATTTGAAGGCGCGCCGGCTCAGTCGTTGCGGCAGATCAACTCCGATGCGATGGACATGCTCAACGTGCGTGACACCTGGGGCAAAAGCCTGATGGCGCCATCGGGACCGGCGGTCATCAGCGGCGAGGCGGGCAACTCCAGCGACACGGAGAACTTCCTGCGGTGGCAACTGACAGGCGACACGAGCTACCTGAACAAGGTCTACGCCTCGCAGATCGAGACCGCAACCGACCGCTACTTCATCAATCGACAGGGGAGCCTGTGGATCGACCGAATTTACTTCAACTCGGGCGAATTGCAACGGTCGCGCCTGGGCGGCGTCGCGCTGCTGCGCGGGTTCGACTACCCGGGGAATGTGGTGAGCTGGCGGTTCCAGGCTCCGGCGAACGAACGCAGCGTCGCGATTCTGGTGCCGGAAGCCACTCCAGACCATATCAAGATCGTCGCGTACAACCTCGACGAGGCGCCGGTGACGGCGCAGATGACGGGCTGGGAGGTGGATCCGGGCAAGTGGGAGATTACGCAGGGCACCGCCGAGTCCACGACCGCGCCGATGCAGAATGGGCAGACACGGACGGAGAGCTTTGAGCGGTCGAGCAGCGTGCCGGTCACGTTCCCGCCGCATCAGACGACGGTGATCGAGATGAAGCTTAAGGAACCGGGTGTGCCGTACTGGTCGCGTCCGGACCTCGGCATTGGACATGACGACGTGAAGGTGGAGGGCAACCGAGTGCGCGTGACGGTGCACAGCCTGGGCGCGGTGGAATCGCCCGCCGCAAATGTTGTTCTGCGCGATGCGAGCGGGAAGGTACTCGCTGCCGCGAAGGCTGCATCGATGAAGCCGCCGACAGACCTGGTGCCGAAGACCGAGGTGGTCACGTTGGCCATTCCGGCGGGCGCAGACACGAAAGGCGGAAGCATTACGATTGAATCAGGCGGGAAGCTGCCGGAGATCACACAACTGAACAACCGCGTACAGCTCTGAGGCCCGGCGTCTCGGCTGTACGTGCCGCCGTTCTATCTACGAAGGAGTTTGTATGTCTGCACCCATTGAAGTCTTCTCCGCGAACGACGAGACAATGACCACGCCCGAGCCCGGTCTGAAACGGCAGGTGATGTCCTACAGCCCCGCCATGATGCTGGTCCGCCACACGATGACGAAAGGATGGGTGGGTACACGGCACAGCCACCCGCATGAACAGATGGTTTACATCATCAGCGGCCACATCCGCTTTCAGCATCCAGGCGGCTCTTTCGAAGTAAAGGGGGGCGACTGTTTTCTCGTACCCGGAGGTGTGGAGCATCAAGCGTCGGCCCTCGCCGACTGCGAAGTGCTGGATATCTTTACGCCGTATCGCGAGGACTACGCGCGGAAATAATCCCCGCGAGACAATTTGCGTTGCGGGCCGGTCCGTCGATGGAACGGCCCGGAGGACCACCATGAAAGACTTCTTTGACTGGGCCTTCGGGCTCGGGTTGATCGGCAACGCCGCCCTGTTTGTGCCGCAGGCGATCGCTCTGTGGCGCAAGAAGAGTGCGGAAGGCGCATCGTTGATCACCTTTGCGGGCTTCAACGTGTTGCAGCTGGTCAGCGTCGTGCACGGACTCTATTGGCACGATAAAGCGATGATCATCGGCATGGGCGCCAGCTTCATTACCTGCGGCGCCGTTACCGCCCTGACGCTGCTCTATCGCATGCAACACCAGCGAGTTGCGGCATGATCTGCCGTTTGTAACGTACCTCAAACCGTGAGTCACTTGCCCGAAGGAGCAAAGCTGGGCGATTGTGGTCACGTGATGGGGCGAGAAAGACTTGAGCGGAATGCGGAGCAAGCCCGATGAGGCGCAGGGATTTCTGCGCGCGGGCTGGTGCTGCTGCTTTGTCGGCCTTGCACAGCTGGCCGCTCTGTTCCGAAGACAAGCCGGATTCAAAGTTCCGAAGTGTCGCGGCTGAGGTTGCGGCCATCGATCGGAAGCGGGTGATTGCCGATGCAAATCGGTACCTGGCCGCGCCGCCGGTGACAATCACTGCTAGCCATTCGGACAGGTCGCCGGGTGGGCCGCACGATTTCTTTTCCGAGGGCGACTATTGGTGGCCGGACCCGAAGAACCCCGGCGGCCCATACATCCGCCGTGACGGCGAATCCAACCCGCAGAATTTTGTTGCCCACCGCGAAGCGATGATTCGTTTGAGTATCGTGGTGCCGGCGCTGGCCATTGCGTGGAAGCTGACGGGCGAGCGGCGATATGCGGCCAAGGCGCGCGAGCATGCGGTCGCGTGGTTTATCGATCCTGCGACGAAGATGAATCCGAACCTGCAATATGCACAGGCGATCCATGGCGTCAGCACAGGGCGCGGCACGGGAATCATCGACACGATCCATCTGGTGGAAGTGACGCGCGCTCTGGGCGCCCTCCGCGACTCCGGCGTGTGGGCTTCCGGCGAATATGCCGCGATTGAAGATTGGTTCCGCGCTTATGTGCAGTGGATGACCACCTCGAAGAACGGCATTGAGGAGCGCGACGCCAAGAACAATCATGGCAGCTGCTGGGTAATGCAGGTTGCGCAGTTCGCGGCATTCACGGGTAATCGCGACAACATGCGCTACTGCGCGGCGCGATTCCGGGAGAAGCTGATTCCCGATCAGGTCGCCTCGGACGGCTCTCTGCCGCTCGAACTCTCGCGCACCAAGCCATACAGCTACAGCTTGTTCAACATGGATGTCCTGGCGACCATCTGCCAGATCCTTTCGACACCTTCGGACAGTCTGTGGTCGTTCGCAACACCCGACGGTCGCGGCATGAAGAAGGTAATCGCCTGGATGGCGCCCTTCATCGCCGACAAAAGTAAATGGCCGAAGCCGCCCGATGTCGAGTACTTCACCAATCTTCCCGTGCGCCAGCCGTCACTGCTTTTCGGCGGGATTGCGTATGGCCAGCCGCAGTGGATCAAGCTGTGGAAGAAGCTGAACCCTGAGCCTGCGGTCCCGGAAATTGTTCGTAACTTCCCCATACGCCAACCACTTTTATGGATTTCATGAAGTCTGGAGCAAACAGGATGAACCGAAGAAACGCCGCCCTTGCAGTAACTGTCCTTTGGCTAGGCGCAACGTGTTTATGCGCACAGAGCCGCCCGCGCATCACGGCGCTGCGTTCCCCATGGGACGGGCATCCCGTTGCGCTCACCAATGCGCCGTACGCCTGCCCAACGGCGCCCCATCTCTCACCCGATCTCACAACAGACGGTTTCTATGCCGACAGCAAAGGTTCCATCATCGATCCGGTGAAGATGAAGGCATACAACGAGAGCGCTGGCCCGTACAAGGAGCTTGGCAACATTACGGTTGCGGCGGCGGATGCATATCGCACTACCGGCAGCCGCGCCGCGGCGGAGTGCGTAAGGCATTTGTTGGATACCGCTGCGGGCGATCGCGTCTTTACCGGCAAGATGTCCTCCACCCAGGCGTACTTCGTGCAGGGATGGACGATCGGCGGTCTCGCAATCGCGTATCTGAAAGTTCGGGACAGCCATGTGATCCCGCCGGCGGAGTCGACGAAGATCGTTGCGTGGATGAAGCAGGTGGCGCAGCAGACGCTGGACTTTTACGACGGCAGGACGAAATTCAAGGGAGGATGGCAGAAGA
>DATNAU010000113.1:0-8793 GCA_035572415.1 Acidobacteriaceae bacterium | reverse complement strand
ACGACCGCTTTCTCGCCGACGACCTCCTCGAAGGCCGGGCCCCCGGCCTGCGCGGCGGCGAGCTCGCAGCAAAATACATCGCCACGCAGTTCGCGCTCGACGGCCTCGCGCCCGCCGGCGACAACGGCACGTACTTCCAGCAGGTCAGCTTCTTCGGCATGACCGTCCGCCAGGACGCCACCACCTTCTCGCTCGTCCCCGCATCCGGTGCGCCGATGCCGCTCCGCTTCGGCGCCGATTACGTCGTCTTCAATCCGCGACACACACCCACCGTCGACATCGACGCGCCCATCGTCTTCGCCGGCTACGGCGCCACCGCGCCCGAATACCAGTGGGACGACTACGCCGGCATCGACGTCCGCGGCAAAGTCGTCCTCCTCATCGTCGGCGATCCGCCCTCCGACGATCCCGCCTTCTTCGCCGGCAAAACCCTCACCTACTACGGCCGCTGGACCTACAAGCTGGAGCAGGCCGGCCGCATGGGCGCCATCGGTGCGATCATCATCCATCGCACCGACCTCGCCAGCTATCCCTGGGCCGTGGTGCAGAACTCGAATTCCGGCGAGCGCACCTTCCTCGCGGACGATAAAAATCCGCAGGTCGCCGCCGCATCCTGGATTCAGCACGACATCGCCGACAAGCTCTTCGCCGCCGCCGGCCTTCCGCCCACCGACGCCGAAATCGACGCCGCCGGCAAGCGCGGCTTCCACGCCATCCCGCTCCCCATTCGCCTCAAGGCCCACATCGAGTCCACCGTGCGGCACTACGAATCACCCAACGTCGTCGCCAAACTTCGCGGCGCGTCCACCTCGCCCGACCACGCCGCCCTCTACACCGCGCATTACGACCATCTCGGCCTCGCCGCCACGCCCAACAACGGCGACAGCGTCTACAACGGCGCGGTCGACAACGCCACCGGCTGCGCCATTCTGCTGGAACTCGCCCGCGCATGGTCCACGCTCAAGACTCCTCCGCCGCACTCCGTCTACTTCGCCTCCGTCACTGCGGAAGAGCAGGGCCTGCTCGGCTCCGAATACCTCGGCCAGCACCCACCCATTCCCGCCTCACAGATCGCGCTCGACCTGAACTACGACGCCATCCAGCCCTTCGGCGACCCGCTCCAGGTCAACGTCGACGGCGCCGAGCGCACCACCTTCTTCCCCACCGTGCAGCAGACCGCCGAGCGTTTCCACATGGCCATCGTCACCACCTCGCACCCCGAGGCCGGCGAGTACTATCGCTCCGACCACTTCTCCCTCGCCCGCGTCGGCATCCCGTCGTTCTCCATCGGCGAAGGCACGCTCTACGCGGGCCACGATGCCGCCTGGGGTCTCGCGCGTGACGACGACTACACCGCCCACCGCTACCACACCGTCTTCGACAACTACACGCCCGACATGGACTTCACCGGCAACGCCAAGGTCGCGCGCTTCGGCTTCGACCTCGGCTGGCAGGCGCTCTCCGCGCCTGGCCCCATCACCTGGCACGCAGGCGATGAGTTCCTTCCTGCCCGCCAGCGCTCACTCAGCCAATGATCGATTAACGGGTAGTGACACAGTTTCCGTATGGCCAACGATCCGGGAGTTACGGGCGGAGCATGAACGTAGATCACCCTTAGGAATCGGAATTAGCATGATCCTTGGGAACAAGGCGTGGGTAAGGTGTGCAACTCTGCTGCAGAACTCCATACATGAGGTATGTTTCGCATAACGAGAGCGCAATCAAAGTCAATAGAACCCTCTGGGAAGCGAGTTCGATCGGCGAAATAGCTCGATAGCAAATGATCAACTTTGAATGGCGCAACGGTCCAAAATTTGGTTTGGAGCGAAAGCCCATCGAAGTGATTACCGCCGCGGGTAGGTGAATATCCCAAGCTTCCCGACTCGAAGAACGTCGAGGCTTGTCCAATCGATCTGAAAATCGAGGAGTGAGGGAGTTCCTCTGCGCTACGACCAGCTATGTCAATTTGCGTATTACCGTCGGCAGACGCCATTTGGAGTGCTACCTTCATCCCGTCATCTTCGACTCGAAACATTGCTCGATGATGCTCGCCAGGGAAAAGCCGTCCCCCCGCGAACCGATTCAGAACCGATCCTGTATCGCGTCTGTTGATGTAAACGCCGCTGCGGATACCCCCTATATCGTCCCACTCAACAGCAACGCGATGAGCTGCATTCTCGCTCTTAATCCCAAAACACTCCGGCACGTGCTGAGGCCGGATGTTATCGAGGCTGATCAAACAAATTCCTGCGATAGCGTAACCGGAGTGCAGCTTGGGACGAAACGGCGACGGAAGAAGCTTTTGCATCACGACCGGATCAACGCGAAAGTTGACCAGCAATCGTCGGCGAATCATTCCATGGACATTGGGCAGCCGCATGGCGCAGATTATAGGGCCTCAACTGTGCGCTGATCCATCGACTACGCGGATCTTCACAACTGACCTCACAGTTTCCGGATTGCCGACAACCACCACATTGATCAATGAGCCTCTTGTAGGCGCTGGGGCGCGGCGAGGCGCCACGTGGGCAACACAAACTAGATCCTTCGCTCGGTCTCCAAATGGCGTGGCTCCTATCGACAATCTACGGAACGCGATCCGGCCCCGCAGCATAGTCGTTCTTCACCTGCTCGGCGCTCAGCGCGCTGTCGTAAATGCGGAACTCGTCGATCGACGCGTTGAGATATGCATCTGCCGCGTACAGCGAACGGCCAATAAAAAAGTAGTGAGGCGAGACTGCCGCGAGCGAGATCAGGTCCGTGCGCGACCCCACCAGCTCGCCGTTGACGTAGATGCCCATAAAGCCCGTCGCGGGATCGAGCACATTGACCACATGCAGGTCTTCCCGGTTGCTGAGATTCCCCTTGATTGCCACCACCTGGTCCTTGCCATCCGGGACCGAGATCTTCAGCCGCCAGTCGCCGGTCGCAGTGTGGTCCACGCAAAAGTAAATGGACTGAATCCCGGAACGCCCTGCGATTTCACCCGCGTCGAAGACACGCGCATAGTTTCCATTCTGCCCGGTGCTGATCCAGAACTCGATCGTCGCGGCCTTGTAGCCCGACAGCAGGCCGCCCGGAAGGTCGACGTAGCTGCCCGCGCTTCCATCGAGCACCAGCTTGCCGTCTTTCACCGCGGCCGCCCCTTGCAGTTTCCCGGCAGCATCTCCCACGGAATCGCTAGCGTCGCTCGAAAAAGAATAGCGATGCTTCAAGTGAGCAGCCGCCGACATCGTTTGGGGAGCCTGGGCGTTGGCGTTCACCGCAGCCGTGACCGCTAACGAAAGCAAGCCAGCCGTAAGCAGTGCAGACCGTAAACCCAAAATGCGCAACCAATCACTTCTCATTCGGCTTCTCCGTTTAAAACAATTTCAATGAGTTCGGAAGTTGAAGCATGGGCCTGAACGAGCTTTCGGAAGTCTAAATGAAGGGACGTGGCCGAGCCCCAGCCATGCTCCGCTTGGGTGAGCGGAGTAGCAGCGGGCTTTAGCCCGCGGAATAGTCCCGCATGATTTGAACGAGGCTTCAGCCTCGGGTCTCACGCAATCGCTGCAAGCGCTTAGTGCTCGTCTTCTTCGACAAACGCCTTCAGCCTCCCCAGCGCCTCGTCCCACTTCTGAGACACGAACGCGAGATAATCCTGCATCTCGTTCACCGGCTCGGGCCGGAAACTGAATCTCCGCTCGCGGCCTGATTGCGTGCAGCGCACCAGGCCGGCTCGCTCCAGCACGCGTAGGTGCTTCGTCACGGCCTGGCGTGTAATTCCACCCGTCCGTTCTGTAAGTTCAGAGATGGACTGCTGCTCACCCGCGCTCAGCCGAGCCAACAACTCCAGCCGCGTCTCATCGCCCAGCGCAGCAAACACCCGCGCCTGCCTTTCTGCGGAGTTCATTCAACCTGCCTGGCGTGAGCGTCATTCATTCTCGTATTGCCGTCATCCTGAGCGAAGCGAAGGATCTCTGTAGTCAAATTTGTCGTCATTCTGGAGCGCGCCTTTGCGCTCCAGAATCTCCGCATTTGTTTCACTTGGTCCCCAGTCCCCAGCACCTAGTCCCTGGCCTCGACGTGCGCCTCAATGTTCTTCATCTGCTGCGTCCATCCCCCGTCGTTCCGCAGGAAGGCCTCGTCCCGCCGCGCCGCCGGCAGCTTGCCGAAGCCCGACTCCGTCACCGTCACTCGCGTCCCGCCGCTCGCCGTCGGTTCCAGCCGGAACTCCACCAGCGTCGGCGTCTCCCCCGCGTAGTCGGCATTCGGATCGACCGCATACGGATGCCACGTGAAACTGAACAGCCGCTCCGGCTCGATCTTCTGAACTACCGCTCTCCATACGAGGTGCTCGTACCCGGGATACAGCACCTGCCCCTTCGCCTCTTTGCCCGCCTCGAACGGTCCCTCCAGCTTCACCCGGAACCATTCGCCAAATTCCCGGTAGTCCGTGATCGCGCGCCATACCCGCGCCACCGGTGCCTTCAGTTCCGCCTGCTTTTCAATCCTGTCGCCCGCCATACCGGTTCCTCCATGCAACTTACTGGTTGCATATTACCCGCCAGCCGCATGGTTATGCAACCATGAAGTTGCGCATATCTCCGGAACGATGCGCTGTCAAGTTCGTTGTTGTAACCCATTGCATTTGGGATGTTTGCGCATCAAAACTCGCACGCCAAAACATCTACAATAGAAGAGGAATAAATAATCTAAAGGGCGCCTGAGGCGGGAAAAATCGCTAAGTCTTTTATTTTCAAGATCAAAAATTGTAACTCATGTGTTTTCTGGAATATGCGATTTTTAGGGGGGGGAGGGGTAGATTGCCGGAACGATCCACAAATCCTACCCAGCCGCGCCTCATTGCGGTCGACATGGACGGCACCCTCCTGGGCGAAACCGGCCAGGTGTCTCCACGGAATCTGGCCGCGCTGCTCGCCGCGCACGCCGCCGGCATCGAAGTCGTCGTCGCCACCGGCCGCCGCCACGCCTACGCTATGCGTGTCCTCCGCCCGCTCGACCTGCCGCACGCCTGCGCCCTCATCAGCTCCAACGGCGCCGTCACCCGCACCCTGGGTGCCCAGTCCAAACCGGGTGCCCCACCCAAGCTTGTCTTGGGTGGGATGGATAATCCGGCGGGTGCCCCATCCGTACGCGCAGCGGACGGGTGGGGTGGAACAGCTCGGGTGCCGGGTGCCCCATCCGTACCGGCTCTTGGCGGACGGGTGGGGGAGACGGTCCCCACCGAACTGATCGCGCGCACGCACATGTCTCCGGAAACCGCCGTCTGGCTCTGCGCACATCTCGGCGACCTCCGCGATGCGCTGGTTCTCACCTTTGATACCGTCGGCGAAGATGGCGAGGACACCCGCGGCGCCCTCGTCGTCGAGCATCTCAACACCCTCCACTCCTCCATCGCCCGCTGGATGGAAGCCAATGAGCCGTACCTGCTCGAAATCACGCCCATTGAGCAGGCGCTCCATCCCACCAACGGCGTCGCCGCCGGCGCTCCCATTCAGGCAATGCTCTGCGGAACTCCGGAGAGGATGCGAGCCGCCGAAGCCCATCTGCTGCTCGACCCGCGTGTCGTCGCCGTCGGCCACCTGTCGGCCATGGAAGCGGGTGCCCCACATCTCGCTTCTGAGATGTGGGATTCCAATTCGCGACCGATCCTCGGTCTCCACCGCACCGAATACCCGGCCCGCGATCTCTCCATCCTCGACATCCTCCCCGCCGGCTGCAGCAAGGGCGCGGCTCTACTCTCCCTAGCCGCCTCGCGTGGCATTGACGCCTCGGAGATCCTCGCCATCGGCGACAACTGGAACGATGTCTCCATGCTCGAAGTCGCAGGCTCCGCCGTGCTGATGGACAACGCGCCCGACGATCTCAAACAGCTCGCCCGAGAACGCGGCTGGTCCATCGGCGCCTCCCACCGCGATGACGGCGTCGCCATCGCCATCGAATCCGCGCTGGAAGTGAGCGCCCCATGTTAGCGAAAAGCCATCGCAATATCGGGACCACTGAGAGCTGTCAGCTTACAGCTCTCAGCTTACAGCTCGAGATTCGTTGTCTTTTCTTCAGCAGCCGGGCAGCCGGTTCGCCCGCGTCGTTCGTAGCAGCGGGCTTCAGCCCGCGGAAACCGAAGAATGGAGAAACGGGGCTTCAGCCCCGGGCTTTTAACGCCTTCGGCAACTTCTCGTATATGCCGCCGAAGCCGCCGTTCGACAGGATCGCCACCACGTCGCCCCCGCGCAGTTCCGGAGCGATCTTCGCAACGATCGCGTCCGCATCTGCCTCCAGGGCCGATTCCTGCCCGCGCGCCCGCAGTGCCGCCACAACGTTCTCCGGATGCAGTCGCTCGATCTCCGGAATCGCCTCCGACTTGAACACCGCCGCAAGCACGCTGCGGTCCGCGAGCGCCAGGCTCTCGACCAGCGCCTCCTCGAAAACATTGCGCCGCAGCGTGTTCGATCGCGGTTCCAGCACCGCCCACAACCGGCGTTCCGGATACGCCGTCCGCAGCGCGCGCAGCGTCTCGCGGATGGCTGTCGGATGGTGCGCAAAGTCGTCGATGATGGTCACACCGCCGATCTCCGCCCGCACCTCCAGACGCCGCTTCACCGACTTGAAACTTCCGAGCGCCTCGACGATCGCCTCGGCAGGAACTCCCTGCCCTGCCGCCAGCGCCGCCGCCGCCGTCGCATTCAGCGCGTTGTGCTCGCCCGCCATCGGCAGGCTCACTTCCGCGAACCTCTCGCCTGCGCGCAACAGCGTCCAGCGCGAAACTCCGCCTTCCTGCCGCATGTCTGCAATGCGCCAGTGCGATTCGAGCCCGAAACCATATCGCTCGACCGCGCAGAAGGCCTTCGCTACGCAATCGCTTACGTTCTCGCTCCCATCGAACGCCACCACGCACCCGCGCCGCGGCACCAGGTTCACCAGCCGCTTGAACGCGGTCTTCACCGCCGCGAGGTCCGGGTAGATGTCGGCATGGTCGAATTCGACATGCGTGAGAATCGCCGCGTCGGGAAAGTAGTGCAGAAACTTCGGCCCCTTGTCGAAGAAGGCCGTGTCATACTCGTCGCCTTCCAGGATGAACGGCTGCCGCGCGCCTTCCTTGATCGGCCGCACCATGAAGCTGGTACCGAAGTTCTCCGCTACGCCGCCGATCAGGAACGACGCAGCGAACTCAGGCTGCCTGCGCGAAGCGGTCTCATAGATCCACGCGAGCATGGAGGTCGTCGTGGTCTTGCCGTGTGTGCCCGCGACAACCAAGCGCTCGCGCTCCGCAAGGAACTCATCGTGCAGCACCGCGGCCATCGAGGTGAACGGAATGCGCGTGTCGAGCACATGCTCCAGCTCCACATTGCCGCGCGAGATCGCATTGCCGACGATGACGAGGTTTGGGCGCGGCTCGAGGTTCGCGGCCGCATAAGGCTGCATCAGCGGAATGCCGAGGCCCGCAAGCAGATCGCTCATCGGCGGATACGCTGCCGCATCCGAGCCGGTCACGCGATGTCCCGCCGCCTGCAGCATTCCCGCCAGCGAAGCCATCGCAGTGCCGCACGCCCCGATGAGATGGATATGCTTTGCCATTCAGACCGTCGCCGCCTCCAGCAAGTGCAGCCGGGGATTTTCCGCCGCGCTCAGATCGAGCCGCACGCGCACGCCCAGCGGCAGCGTTATGTTCGGTGTGTCCACATGGCCGCTGCGCAACCCAATTGCGATTGCCCCGGCGAAGTCATGCAGCGCATGGAGAATTGCCTGTTCCAGCAGATCGCTCTCTTCGGGCACGATGCACTCCCGCATGTCGCCGAAGACGATGCCGGTTACATTCTCCAGCATTCCGGCGTATCGCAGATGCAGCAGCATGCGGTCCCATTTATATGGCCGCTCGCCGGTGTCTTCGAGGAAAAGAATGCGCGGCTCCGTTGCTTGCGGCAGCGCATAGCGCGTGCCCAGCGATTCCGCGACGATCGAAAGGCACCCGCCGACAATCGGTCCTTGCGCGACTCCCGGCCGCAGTACGCGGAGGCCGTCGCTTGCGCCCACGGACCAGCTCGTATCGTCACTTGTTGCGTAGTTCCAGCTTACGAGGTCCACGCCGTTCTCGCGGCCAAAATCGGCGGCTGCCATGGGGCCGTGAAACGTGACCAGGTCGGCTTCGCGTTGCAACCACATGTGCAGCGAAGTGTGATCGCTATAGCCGACGAACACTTTAGGATTCGCACGGACCCCGCTCGCATCGAGCAACGGCAGAATCTCCGCCGAGCCCCAGCCGCCACGCGCACAGATGATGCCATCGATCTTCGGATCAGCGAAAGATGCCATCAGGTCCGCGGCACGATCCGCGGCGGTCCCGGCGTAATACAGGGGCCCGCGATCCAGCACATGCGGCATGACGACGACGCGATAACCCAGCTCTTCCAGCCGCGCGGCGCCTGCCTGCACGCGTTCCGGCTTGACCGCGCTCGCCGGCGAGACCATTGCCAGCGTCGACCCGGCCTTCAATCTTCGGGGCTTGAGCAGCGTGGCCATTTCAGAGCGCTTCACCTGTGCAGATGATCTCCGCAGGTCCGGTGAGCCACATCTCTGCATCGCTGGCCGGCCATCTCACGCGCTGCGGACCGCCCTCGGCGACAACGTTCAGTTCGCGCTCCGCATTGCGCAGGGCGATGGCAGCCGTGGCGCTCGCGCAGGTTCCTGTGCCGGAGGAGGTCGTCGGACCGCACCCGCGCTCGTAGATGCGGAATGCGACCTCGCCGGCGCGAAGTACTCGCACGAACTCCACATTGGTGCCGTGCGGGAACA
>DATNAU010000112.1:0-27795 GCA_035572415.1 Acidobacteriaceae bacterium | reverse complement strand
GGCGTATCTTGCAACCGCGGCCGGCATCTACAACCTGACGCGGCTGGATTTGACTACGAGCTTCGGCACCATCGTGGAGTGGCGCATGCTGCAGGTGCTGGCGCTGCCGTTCGTGTTTATCCCCATCAGCACGCTGAACTATGTGGGCGTGCCGGTGTCGAAGTCGAACCAGATTTCCAGCCTGTCGAACTTCGCGCGCAACATCGGCGGCAGCGCAGGCACGGCTCTGCTGACAACCTATATTGCGCGGATGTCGCAGGTGCACCAAGTGACGTTGGCAGCGAATGTAGTACCCGGGCAGGCGCCTTACAACTGGTTTACCGGGCGGGTGGGCGAGTTGCTGATGCGCGGCGGAATGAAGGCAGCGATTGCACATCAGGCCGCGGTCGCCGAAGCCTATGCCCTGATGCTGCGGCAGGCCGCGATGCTGAGCTATAAGAACGCGTTCACCATCATGGGGATAACAGTGGTTTTTCTTTCGCCGCTTCCGTTCCTCATGCGCCTGCCGCCCAAACGTGGGCCCAAGCCGCCGCCGGAAGAGATGGCCGCGCACTGACGGGCGGCGTGCCTCTTCAGCTTCCGGTCGCGAGTGCGTAACCTGCTGTCCCTGGATTCGGCATACACTTGTCCTCGCGCATATAACGATGCTTCACCGGAGCAATGCTCGAGTTGCGCTGCTGGCAGCAGCGGTCGCGGTGTGCCTGCCTGCGAGTGGGGATATGGGGCGAGCTCCCACGGTTCGGGGAATGGCCTTTGCACGCACTATGCCCGGCACCGTGCTGTGGGCGTGGGAGGAGCCGGAGGACCTGAGGTCGGCCGATCCGCGCAAAGTGGGCGTCGCGTATCTCGCAGAATCCGTGTTTCTGGGCAATGGAACGATTGCGGTGCGGCCACGACGGCAGCCGCTGCTCGTGGCGGATGGCGCCGCGGTAATGGCGGTCGTGCGCATCGAGGTGGGGCGCGGGTATCGCGATACGCCGGCACTGCGCGCGCAGACAGCGCATGAACTTGCGGCGGTCGCGCACGCTTCCCGGATTCGCGCGTTGCAGGTGGACTTCGACGCCGCACAGTCGCAGCGCGAGTTCTATCGTGCGGTCTTGAAGCAGCTGAATGTGGAGATGCCGGCAGGGATGCCGCTTTCCATTACCGCGCTGGTGAGCTGGTGCGGCAGCGAGCACGGCTGGCTGAGCGGTTTGCCGATCGACGAGGCAGTGCCGATGTTCTTCCGCCTGGGTGACCACACGCAGCCGTACGCGGACAAGAGCTGGATTGCGGTGCGTGAGCCGTTGTGCCGGGCAAGTGCGGGGCTGTCGATCGATGAGAGTTGGCCGGGCAGGAACGCAACAGAGGACGAGCGGCGTGTGTATCTGTTTGCGCCGCGGCCGTGGTCCGCAGAGCAGATTGCCGCCGCGGCGGAGTTGCCGGGCAGTGGGCGAGTAGCAGCGCTGCGCGTGGCGAACCGCGCCATGGGGGTGCGGCCGGCCGGGGACCATGGCGCACAGAACGACAGAGGCCAGGAGTTCGGGACGACGGAGGAGCAGCGATGACGCGGTTTCGGCAGGGTCTGCTTGCGATGCTGCTGGTTGCGCTGCTGGTACATCCAGCGTGGAGCTGCAGCCACGAGGGAAGCTCAGCGGTATTTACGCAGTCGCTGGGGCCGGATGCGCCGTACAGCGCCTACGCGCGCGGACGGCTCGGAGTGCTGCAGCGGACGTACTACATCCGCAGCCTTGTGGTGGCGTACAACACGCTGAGTGGACGGGGGCTGACACCAGAGGAACAGAAGGCTGCTGTGGAGGTGGACAAGTATTACAACCCGGAGGGATATGACGCCGCTTCGCAGCCGGATGCGTTGGAGTACGTCGAGACGCGCAGCTTCAATGGATCCGAGTATGTCGTCGATCGCGCGGTTGGAAGCGACGGCTTTGACAGCTTTACCAATTGTCTGGGTGACGCGTTCCAGCACGCGAACGATCGATTGGCAGAGCTGTACAACACGTATGGCGGGGCGGCGACAGCTGAGATTCAGGACTGGATTGCCGCGCAGAATGCAGTTTTTTCCAACTGCAGCGGCGGGCATCGGCGGCAATATTTCTCAGAGACCAAGACGCCGCCGGATGTTCCCGCGACCATGCCGAAGCCTGCGCCGGCGAACGCACCGCTGTGGCTGAAGCAGGAACGCGCATACCAGACGGCGGCTGCGGAGTTTTATGCGATGCGGTATGACGATGCGGTTCGGGACTTCCGCGCAATTGCGGCGGACAAGGCGTCGCCCTCGGCGCCACTGGCGCGATATCTGGTAGCGCGGGCATTGCTGCGCAAGGCCGCATTGACCCCTTCGCCGGCCAGTTCTCCTGGACAGCCCCCTCCGCCGCAGGAGGAGATGAATCGAAGAATCATTGCATACAACGCCGCGATGCGAAGGGTGCTGGGCGAGGCGCGAGAGCAGTTGGAAGGCATTCTGCGGGACCGGTCGATGTCCGCGATCCATCCGCAGAGCCAGCACTTGCTCGATTACACGATGCTGCGGCTCGATCCCGCGGCGCAGGCTGAGGAACTGGCGCGGCGGCTGACGGCTGCGGCGAAGCCCGGTGAGGACTATCGGCAGAACGTGATCGATCTGGGGTATGCAATGACGGCGACGCCTGAGTTCTTGAATCCTGGCTATGGGCTGCCCAAGGATGGGCCACCGCCCGAGTCGCCGCTGCTGCGATGGATTGCGGACATGCATACCGCCGACCCGCTCGACCAAGATATTTACTGGCCCGTGACGGCATATGAGCGCAGTCGTGGTGACGCACAGCGCGAGCATGATGCGCTGGCCGCATGGCGCACGACACGTGGCCAACAATGGCTGGTGGCGGCGCTAACCTTTGCCGAGCCGGGTGATGAAGGTATAGATGAACTGATGGCGGCGGCCAGGGCGGTACCCCCAGTATCGCCCGCGTATGCAAGCGTCACGTTTCAGCGGCTGCGGCTCGCGCGGGCGCAGGGCCAGGCAGCGCATGATGGCTATCGCGAAATTGCGGCGCTGATGCCTCAGATGGAACGCACGCAGCCTCGTTCGACCATCAATGCCTTTCTTGATGACGAGGCCGAACTGGCGCCTACGCTGGAAGATTTCCTGAAGACCGCTCCACGACTGCCGGCGAGTTATACCGATGAGGATGGTTTTGAGGATGCGTCGCCGACGCCTGACTATCCGAGCACCGATCCAAGCGAGACGCTGTGCGGTGTACCGATCGCAGGCCCGAAGGCACAGCACTTCGATGCTGCCACAGTGACGGTCCTGAACCAGCGCCTGCCAGTGCGACTGCTCCGCCAGGCTGCGATGTCCGCGATCCTTCCGGGAAATCTTCGGTTCCAACTGGCACACATGGCGTGGACACGCGCGCTGCTGCTGGAGGATGCGGCGACGGTGCGGACACTCGCACCATACCTTTCGCGGTGCCAACCGGCGATGAAGGAGTGGTTAGACAGATATGCCGCGGCACAGACGCCCGAGGAGCGGCACATTGCCGGACTTATGGCGATGATGCGCTTTACCTCGACGGAACCGATGGTCCGCGCCGGTACAGAGCGCGATTTTGCCTCTTATGACGATTTTCGCGACAACTGGTGGTGTAGCGCGGACGAGTCGCACATCACACCTGCGCCGAAGGTGACGCTGCTGTTCTCCCAGCCAATTGTGCCGATGCAGGCTGATGCCTCGGGGAACCGCCCTGTGCCGTCTTTCGGGACGCCCCACGCGCAGGCCGACCCGCCGTTCCTTACCGCTGCTGACCGCGCAGACGCCGGCCGCGAAATCGCGGCGCTGGAAAAGATTCCCAGCGCATCGGACTACTTTGCGCAGGCGGCGCTGGACTGGGTGAAGACGTATCCGAAAGACGCACGCGATGCCGACGTGGTCGGCTTCGCCATGCGCGTGGTGCGCAACGGATGCCGGAGCGATGAAACGGCCGGCCTGAACCATCAGCTCTTCGATGTATTGCACAGCAGGTTCCCGAACTCCGAGTGGGCCAAACGCTACACCACATGGGAGTAAGGGCAGCCACATCGCTCGGTGCAGCAAGGCATACTGAAAGAGATGAGTCTGGCGTTTGAGGTGAGTGCAACGGCTGCCGGCGGCGGCCGGCGCGGCGTGCTGCGGCTGCCGCATGGCGACGTGCAGACC
Source organism: Acidobacteriaceae bacterium (assembly GCA_035572415.1). GTDB lineage: Bacteria > Acidobacteriota > Terriglobia > Terriglobales > Acidobacteriaceae > Edaphobacter. The sequence continues at coordinate 23,621 of DATNAU010000112.1, read as the reverse complement.
CCGGTGTTTATGCCGGTGGGAACGCAGGCGACGATGAAGACCGTCGCTCAGGATGTGCTGGAGCGGATCGGCATGGATGAGACCGGCGCAGAGATCATTCTGGCGAATACATATCACCTGTATCTGCGTCCGGGGCATGAGGTGGTGCGGCGGCTGGGCGGAGTGCACCGCTTTATGAGCTGGGAGCGGCCCATGCTCACCGACTCGGGCGGCTTTCAGGTGTTCTCGCTCTCCCAGTTGCGCAAGGTGACGGACGACGGCGTGGAGTTCCGGTCGCATCTGGACGGGAGCAAGCACTTCTTTTCGCCGGAGCACTCGATGGAGGTGCAGATCGCGCTGGGTGCGGACATCATGATGGTCTTTGACGAGTGCGTGGAGACGCCCGCGACTTGGCAGCGCACGCGCGATTCCATGGGGCTGACGCATGCATGGGCGGCCCGGTCCAAGGCGTACTTCGAGGCGCATAAGCACGAGACGTCGTGGGCGCAGCAAGTCAGCGGGTCAGCGGTTCAGCGAGCCAGTAACAACAATCCGGAGAGATTTGCCGGCAAGACGCAGGCGCTGTTCGGGATTGTGCAGGGCGGGATGTACGCAGACCTGCGGCGCGAGAGCGCGGAGCGGCTGGTGGAGATGGACTTTCCCGGCTACGCGATCGGCGGCCTCGCCGTGGGGGAGCCGCGCGAGGTGACCCGCGAGATGATCGCGCGCACGCTGGAGCTGCTGCCCGGGGACAAGCCGCGCTACGTGATGGGCGTCGGCTATCCGGACGAGATCGAGGAGTACGCACGCATGGGCGTGGACATGATGGACTGCGTGCTGCCCACGCGCGCCGCGCGGCACGGGCTGCTGTTCCGGTCGGCCGACGAGGGCGAGGAGCTATCGCTCGCTTCACCGGACGCGGTGGCTGAATCGGATGCGCGCAAGAGCGCCGCGGAGGCTTCCGCCGGCGATGCAACAGAAACCGGCGCGAAGAACTGGGTACGCATGAACATCAAACGCACGGAATACATCGAAGACCAGCGGCCCATCGACGAGCGATGCACGTGCATGGTGTGCAAGCGATATACGCGTGCGTACCTGCGGCACCTGTTCGTCGCGAAGGAGCCTCTGGGGCTGACGCTGAACTCGATCCACAATTTGAGCTTCTACCTGGACATCATCGCGAGGGTGAGGGCGGAGTTGGCGAAGAGCCAGGGTTAGAATTTTGCGGCAGCGCCGCGCAGCAGCGCGACCGTCCGGGCAATGGGCAGGCCCATGACGTTGAAATAGCAGCCGTCGATGCGGGGAATCCAGCGCGCGGCGTAACCCTGGATGCCGTAGGCGCCTGCCTTGTCGAGCGGTTCGGACGTGGTGCAGTAGGCGTCGATCTCGGCTTCCGGAATCTCCGAGAAGGTGACATCCGTGGATTCGACCGCACTGGTGAGGCCGGCGCGGGTGACGGCGGCGATCCCGGTGAGAACCTGGTGTGTGCGGCCGGAGAGTGCACGCAGCATGCGTGTTGCGTCGGCCGCGTCAGCGGGTTTGCCGAGAATGGCGTTGTCAAGAACGACAGTCGTGTCTGCGCCGAGCACGATGAGAGGTTTTGAGAGTTCTTGTCCCCCACTCATCCCGCGAGGCCGGATGGATGGGCCACCCGGACTGCATTTGTTGAAGACAGCGTGCGCCTTCTCTTCCGCGAGCCGTCGCACATATTGCGATGGGGATTCATCCGCCCGCTGCGATTCATCGATGTCCGCAGCTTCGATGCTGAAGCTGTAGCCGGCTTGAGTGAGCAGTTCACGACGGCGCGGAGACGCGGACGCGAGGATGAGGCGGAAGGGTCGCGGTGATTCTTCCAGGGTCTTTTCTCCGGGGCTGAAGCCCACTCCTATCCTCCGGCTCTTACCGCGGGCTGAAGCCCGCTACTCCGGAAGCTAGTCTTTGTCGATCGATGCAGTCAGGCGCATGACATGCGTCTCGCCCGGAGCGAGGGTAATGGTATTGTCGGCGACGTTGGCCGTCTCGATTGCTGTCATATGCAGCCAGGCGTCGGACTGCATATCGGCCATCTTCGCGGTGAACTCGTCCCAGGGATTCCAGATGACAGTTGAGTGCGAGCCTTGCTTGGCGACGGTGATCGAGCGGCGTCCGGCAGGATCGTGCAGCACGCAGGTGGCTTCTGTGTTGAGGTATGGGCGGTCGACGCGCCCGGTGAGGCGCAGCGGGCCGGGGTCCTGAATCTTGCGCTCGAAGTTGTCGACCTTGTCGATGAATTCGGTGCCCCCTAGACCGTCGATCGAAACCTGGCGTGCGTCAGCAACCTGGTAGTAGGTGTGCAGGGCCTGCTCGAAAGTGAGCGGCGCGCCGTTCGCGGCCATTTCCGCGCGGGCGGTCGCGGAGTCGTTGCTGTGGCCGCTGCCGTTGCCGGAGTCGTTGGCGACGGACATCTCAATGCGCAGTTCGCGGCCGATGGTGACGCGATAGCCGAGGCGGAAGTGGTCGAAGCCGAGTGAGCGGCTGAGGTCATTGGGCGCTAGGGTGAAGGCGAGGTGGAGTTCCGCATCGCCAGCGGCGCCCGACAGCGCAGCGAAGCCCAACTCCCAATCAGAGATGCGCGCGAAGCCGTGCTGCGGGCCCTGCTTGCCGTCGTGGCGATCGGCAAACCACGGAAAGACAATAGGGATGCCGCCGCGGATGGGCTTGCCGGGCACGAACTCCGCGCGATCGCTCAGGAAAATGGCGGGATCGTGTCCCACTGGTTTCCAATGCGTCACATGCGCGCCCTGCAGATAGATCGTCGCCTCAGCCGACGGCGCCGTAATGTGCAGTACGACCAATCCCGACGGCGTCTGCTCAAAGCGAAGCACTTTGGGAATGCCGAACTGTTTTTCGAGCGCTGCTGCGTCTGCCATGGAGAACCTCGTAATACTGTATCGTTCGCGTGTTCCAGTCTATTGAAGATTCCGCGGGCACGCAGGCAGGCACGTATCAGGTACGAAGCTGGATCATCTAACATGGTTCGGAATGCGTTGCCAAATTCTCCCCTCGCACGTAAATCATGGCCGTAAAGCTCAATGACGACCAGTTCCACCGTATCGCGCGGGCACTGGCCGATCCGCGGCGGTATGAGCTGCTGCGGCGCATCGGCAGGTCGGAAAAGTGCGTTCCGTGTGGCGATCTCCTCGGCTGCTCGGAGATCAGCGCGGCCACGCTTTCGCACCACATGAAGGAGCTGGAGACCGCCGGCCTGATTGAGTCGCGCCGCGAAGGAAAGTTCGTCAAGTACAGGCTGCGGCGTGACGTACTGGACGCCTATCTGGCGAAGCTGGCGCAGATCTAGCGAAACCTCAAAAGTTGAAGGTTTTCCGATAATCCTCGAATCCTTTTCCGAACCGCCCTCATCAATTAGACGTTTGTCGAAATATCGAATTGACCCGGCGAAGCCGGCAACGGTTCAGGAGGCAATGCAATGGGCAAGCTGAATGGAAAAGTGGCGGTGGTTACGGGTGCATCCAAGGGCATCGGCGCGGAGATTGCGAAGGCGCTCGGAGCTGAAGGCGCATCGGTCATCGTGAACTACGCATCGAGCAGGCAGGGCGCGGACAAGGTAGTTGCTGCCATCGCAGCCGGGGGTGGCAACGCGGTTGCGGTTCAGGGCGACGTATCGAAGCAGGCGGACATTACGCGGCTGTTCGAGGAGACGAAGAAGGTCTACGGCAAGCTCGACATCCTGGTGAACAACGCAGGCGTGTACGCATTTGCGCCGTTGGACCAGGTGACGCCGGAACTGTTCCATCAGCAGTTCGATCTCAACGTGCTGGGTCTCCTGCTGACGACCAAGGAGGCGGCGAAATACTTCAATGGCGATGGCGGCAGCGTCATCAACATCAGCTCGGCCGTAACGACGCTCTATCCTCCGGGCAGTTCGACGTATACCGCGACCAAGGCGGCGGTCGACGCGATCACGGTGATCCTCTCGAAAGAGCTTGGGCCGAAAAGGGTGCGTGTGAATGCCATCAACCCAGGACTGATTGAGACCGAAGGCGTGCATTCCCAGGGCTTCATCGGCAGCGACTTCCAGAAGGGCATTGAAGCGCAGACTCCGCTTGGCCGCATCGGCCAGCCGGACGATATTGCTCCGGCGGCGGCGTACCTGGCATCGGCGGATGCAAAGTACGTAACGGGACAGACCTTGAATATTTCCGGCGGCATTCGTTGAACAATGTTCGACATGCAGCCAAACCAAAGGGACCGATCAGTCGGTCCCTTTTCACTGTGAAACGGGCTCTATCCGGTTCGCAATAGATGGCCCCTGGCAATCAAGCGCATTTCATCTCATCGTCGCGCAGCGCATTTCGCAGGAAGTTTTTCTCGGGCAGAATGCTGCAGGCAAAATGGCGAAGCATCCAGGCACGCAGGGACCAACGGCGAATTGCCAGAACATCGGTGCTGTCTGTGCTGGTGAATGCAAAGCGCATCGCGTGCGGTGTTCCGCCCTCGAAATAAAGGCGGGTGGTGCCGCGTGCGATCTCATGCTCCAGCAGGAAGGCGCGCATTGCGGTTGAAAGCGAATAGCGTTCCAGGCCCACGCTGTTCATCTGCCAATCGATAGTTGTGATGTCTCCGTCCCGCCGGCCGCCGATGAGCGAAAGCCATCGTCCGCTCTTGTCGCGCAGGCCGGCAAAGAGCACCTCGCCATCGCGGGGATTTTCGAGCAGACTATGACGCCAGATGGTGAATGCATCGGAAAAAGGATGGGTGGAGGCGCGGTTGACCGCAAAGAACTCTCCATCGGTCATGCGCACATGCGGCACAAACTGGGCTCCCAGTTCGGTCTCGGCGCGGCGGCGATAGTAACGGAGATTGCGCCGGGTGCGCGCGCCAAGCAGCGCGAGTGTCGTGTCGTATCGAGCGGTCAGCGCGAGAAACCGCGGAACGCTGCGGACGCGCGCCGCAGTGCACATATCCGAATCGTGATTGCAAAGTTGTGTGGCCTCAATGCCGAATCCGCCTTCCATGGTGACGAATGCGGCTGCCGCACCCATGTTCATCAGCCGACGCAGTGCAGCCGTGGCGGCCTCCAGCCGCAAAGAAGGGCGCGCAATTACGGTCCTCCCGCCTGTCGTATCGTCGCTGGCAAAGACTCCGGTGCCCAAACCCGCCACGCGGTATTCATACAGGAGCACGGCGGCCTCTATCTCGCCAGTTATAGCGCTCATCATCAGCAGGTAGGGTGTCTTGCGCTGGGAGTCCGGCGAAGAAAGAAAGTATTCGAGCCATCGCGCCACTCCCGGTTGGCCAGTCCGCCGACCGAGTTCGATGAGCACCGGTTGCATTGAGAGAATGGCGTCAGATCCGCGCAGAATGCGGATGCGCAGTGCGCGATCCATATGCGCGGTTCCGGACGAAGTTACGGAGCCGAAAGCGCGGCGGGGCGGCTGAGAGACTGCAATGCCGTCGTTTCTCATGCTGTAAGAACTCACAATGCTCGGAAAAATGGGAAGTGCAGCGCGGCTCTGAGTAGGAATTGAGATGGCGGACGATCCGGCAGAGTTGTGCGGTATGCGCACGGAAATGCTTCTCATCAACGCCGTTTCCCATACGATTCCAATGTTTTGGAAACGACAAACGGTGTCGATTAGAAGGCGAAATCAGCGCGCGGCAGTGAGGGAACTTTCGCGAGCAAGCTTCTGCTGTTCGGTCACGAGATAGGTGTAGCGGATGCGATGGATAACGGTGACGGTCGAAAAGAACGCGAGCACCCAAAGCGCAGGGGCCATCACGCCCCAGCGGTTGCAGAGCGCGCCAAGGATCACGCAGACGATGCGTTCGGGCCGCTCCATGAAGCCGACCTTGCAGGTTCCGATCAGCGCTTCGGCGCGCGCGCGTGTGTAGCTCACCATCACGCATGCAGTCATCACGAATGCGACCAGGCCGACATAGAAGAGGCGGTTGCCGCGCGCATAGAAGACGAGCAGTCCGAAGAAGATGGCGACGTCGGAGTAGCGATCCATCACCGAGTCAAAAAATGCGCCGAATACGGAGACCTGGTTGGTCTGACGGGCGACACGGCCGTCCACCATGTCAAAGATTCCGGCGCCGATGATGATCAGCCCGGCGATGAGGAACATCTTATTGGCGTTATTGACCCGCGCAAAGCCGAAGAAGCACGCGGCGACGACATTGATGATCAGGCCGATGAACGTGAGCGCGTTGGGGGAGATCTTCGTCAAGGCGAGGCCATTGACGATCTTCTGCAGCAGCCAGCCGCTGCCTTTACCGAATGCGCGTGTCCACGTCATTTAACTGCTTCTCGTCAGGAGCGCAATCGCTCCTGTATGTGCGCCGCGATTATTTCGCGGAGATGTCTTCTTCCACCTCATCGTGGATCGTAGTGAGCTTCAGAATTTCAAGTTCGCGCTTGCCGTTGGGCGTGACCACAATGGCCGAATCGCCGATCTTTTTGCCCAGCAGCGCGCGGCCGATGGGCGAGGTGGTGGAGATAAGGCCCTTGGACACGTCCGACTCCTCGCTGGTGACGAGCTTATAGGTGATCTCCTCGTCTTTGGAGGTGTCAAAAACCACAATAGTCGCGCCAAAACCGACCTTATCGTGCGGGATATTGGCCAGGTTCACCATGGCCAGTTCGCCCATGCGCTTCTTCAACTGGCCGAGGCGCGCGTTGACGAAGACCTGGCGCTGCTTGGCCATGTGATATTCGGCGTTCTCGCTCAGGTCGCCGAGGGCGACGGCTTTCTTGATCTCGGCGGGGAGTTCCTGGGTGAGTTCGCGCTCCAGCGCCTTGATTTCTTCTTCCAGCCGCTTCTTGATGTGGTCGGGCATGGGCTTTCCTTGGAATCCTCTGTGCGTCAGTTTGACGGATCATTCATCTGACGCGCAACAAGAGATAGCGGTGGTCTCAAGACCTCCGGAATCGAGGAGCACTCAGAAAACTGCGGCGCGCACCGAACCCAGCGGGTCATAGACCCCCGGCCGCGGTGCGCTTGAAAACCATTATACGGCTCACCGGCAGGCAGAGAACAGGTGCGGCGCGTGTGGCGTCCGCACAAGCCTGGAATCCAAGGCGGGTTGGCTGGGGCTAAACAGCGGGCGAATAGGGCGGCTCAAAAATTGAGAAACGGCAGCTAGGCAGCTTTCCTGAACCGTTTGGCGGGCGCCGCCGTCTCGTGCTCCATCTCTTCCAGGCTCTTTCCCATGGGCTCCGGCAGCATGGTTGCCGTGACGAGGAGCCCGAGCAGGCTGGCGATGGCGGCGGCGGACTCCGCGCCGAGCAGTCCCTTCCAGTGCATGAGGTAAGGAAAGAGGAAGACCCCGAGGAAACCGCCCAGCTTGCCCATCGCGGCGGAGATGCCGTGGCCGGTGGTGCGCACGCGGACGGGAAAGATCTCCGACGGGTAGACGAAGGTGGTCACGTTGGGACCGAATTCAGTGAAGAAATAGCTGAGCCCGTAGATGAGGAGGAAAGGCAAAGCCATCTGTTCGATGTGGGGGACCAGCGCCAACAGCGCGAAGGTGATGGCCATCATGGCGAAGCCCAGGATCTGTATCGCCTTACGGCCCAGGCGATCGATGGTGAAGACGGCGACGAGGTAACCGGGCGCGGCAAAGATGACGAAGACGCCGAGCTGGGTGAGTGTCTTGTGCAGCAGAGAGTGCGTGCCGCCGAGCGCGGCGAGCACCAGCGGACTTGAAACTGTATTGCCGTAGTAGGCGGCATCCATCAGGAACCATGCCGCGCTGGCGCCGACGAGCCGAGTGAAGAGCTTCTGGTTGTTGACGAGGCGATGAAAACCGTCCCAGAAAGATACCGAATGGCTGTTGCGGTTCCAGTTCTGCGCCCGGTGCAAGGTACCGCGTTCGTCCTCGTCCTGCGCGGCCGCGGCGAGGTAGCGCGGCGTTTCACGCAGATTGCGCCTCGCCCAGTACACAGCAAGGGCGGGCACTGCGCCGAAGCCGAGCAGAATCCGCCAGACGAGGTCGTGGGACAGATTCGTGGCCAGCAGCACGGAGGCGAGGAGCGGCCCAAGGATGAGGCCTGCGGCCTGCATGGAGAAGACGAGCGTCACCAGCATTCCGCGCGAGGACTTGCCGGAATATTCGCTCATGATGGTGGCGGAGACCGGATAGTCGCCGCCGATTCCGACGCCGAGGACGAACCGTAGTCCGATGAGCCACCAGATGTTGGGCGAGAGCGCGCAGCCGATGGCGCCGAACGCGAGCATCAGAACTTCGAGTCCGTAAATGCGTTTGCGGCCGAGCATGTCCGCCACGCGACCGAACAGCAATGCGCCGAAGGCGGAGGCCAGCAGCGCGCTCGATTCGACGAGACTCTCCTCCAGTTTGCCGGTGTGCCACAACGGCCGGAGAAGCGACATGACGACGCCAATAATGAAGAGGTCGTAGGCATCGGTAAAGAAGCCCATCCCCGCGATGAACATGACCTTCCATTGCTCACGGGTGATGCGCGAATTGTCGAGCGCGGTCAGGTCCTGAACGGCTACCGGCATTCGGTTGTAATCCTCCCGACAGAGAGTTCGATGCGGGTGAAGAGAAAGATCGGGCGCACGAGGCGCACGGATGTAACGCAAGCGATTGAATCCAGTAGCCCAGCCCATCATACGTCAGGGCAACCCGTTTTCAAGGTGTTGATCTTCTGGCGGCCGCGGAGAGGAACGATTCCAGGATCAGGGTAGCAGCGACCTGATCGACGATGCGCTTGCGGGCCACTCGGTCGGCTGCCCTTCGTTCGGGCGAGGTTCGGGTGCGGCTGGCTGCTTGATCGAGGATGTCGTGAGCGGCGTGCGTGGTGAGCCGCTCGTCCCAGAGATGGACGGGAAGGCCGAACTCGGCGCGCAGGGCGGCGGCGAACTCTTCCGCGCGGGCGGAGTTCGGGCTGGCGTCGCCGCTGGCGTGGAGCGGGTGGCCGACGACGATCTCGGCGACGGCATGCTTGCGGACGATGCGGCCAATGGACTTGATGTCGGCATGGGTGGTTTTGTGCAGGATGGTAAGCAGCGGCTGCGCGGTGAGGCCGAGGCCGTCGGTGATGGCGACGCCAATGCGCGCGCGGCCGAGGTCGAGAGCGAGGATGCGAGGGGCTTCGGGCATGCGATGTGCTGCGTTCAGCTTCGGAGCGGCGAAGATCAAAAGGCGAAGTTTCTCGAGCTATAAGCTGGAGAGCTTTAAGCTTATAGCTCTCGAAAGCGAAAGCATCAGGCGATGCGGTCCATCTGCGCGGATTCGATGGCGTTGGCGACGCGGAGCATGGTCTCTTCGCCGAAGTGAGGGCCGAGTACCTGGATGCCGATGGGAAGATTCTGCGAGGTGACACCGCCGGGGACGCTGATGCCGCAGATGCCGGCGAGCGACGCGGCGACGGAGTAGATGTCCTCGAGATACATCTGCATGGGGTCGGAGGTTTTCTCGCCGAGTTTCCATGCGGGCGATGGCGTGACCGGGCAGACGATGGCGTCCACCTGCGCGAAGGCGGCGAGGAAGTCGCGGGTTAGCAGCGTGCGCACCTGCTGCGCCTTGCGATAGTAGGCGTCGTAATAGCCGGCCGAGAGCGCGTAGGTGCCGAGCAGGATGCGGCGCTTCACCTCGGGGCCGAAGCCCCGGTCGCGCGTCTCGCGGTACATGGCGGAGAGCGTCTTCGCATCCTTCGCGCGCAGGCCGTAGCGCACTCCGTCGAAGCGCGAGAGGTTGGCGGAGGCTTCCGCGGTGGCGATGACGTAGTAGGTGGGCACGGCGTAGCGCGTGTGCGGCAGCGAGATGGGCTTGACCTCGCAGCCGGCGGCGCGGAGCTGGTCGAGAGCGCGCTCGATGGCGGCGCGAATCTCGGGATCGAGGCCCTCGCCGAAGTATTCCGACGGAACTCCGATGCGCAGGCCAGATACAGGCTTTGCGAGCGCGCCAACGTAGTCGCCGAGGGGGCGGTCGGACGAGGTGGCGTCCATCGCATCCTTGCCGGCGAGCACGGAGAGCATGGTCGCGGCGTCGCGCACGGTGTTGGCGAACGGGCCGACGCGGTCGAGCGAGCTTGCGAATGCGATGAGGCCATAGCGGGAGACGCGGCCGTAGGTGGGCAGCAGGCCGACGACGCCGCAGAAGGCTGCGGGCTGGCGGATGGAGCCGCCGGTGTCTGTGCCAAGGGTGGCGACGGCGAAGTTGGCGGCGACTGCAGCGGCCGAACCGCCGCTGGAGCCGCCGGGGACGCGGTCCAGAGCGCGCGGGTTGCGCACGGGGCCGTATGCGGAGTTCTCGTTGGAGGAGCCCATGGCGAACTCATCGCAGTTGATCTTGCCGAGCAGGACGGCGCCGGCGGCCTCAAGCTTTGCGATGGAGGTGGCGTCGTAGGGCGGGTGATAGCCTTCGAGGATTTTGGAGCCGGCGGTCGCGGGCGAGCCGGTCATGGTGAGCACATCTTTAATGCCGATGGGGACGCCTGCGAGGGGCGGCAGCGGGTCGCCCTTTTGCGCGAGGGTGTCGATCTTGGCCGCCTGGGCGAGCGCTCGCTCGCGGGAGAGTGCGAGGAAGCTGTTGATCTGCTTGTCGCCTTCGGCAATGCGGGCGTAGTGTTCTTCCGCGAGCCCGGTCGCGGTGGCGGTGCGAGCGGCGATGGAGTCGCGGACTTGATCGATGCTTGTGATGGGCATGCTCACAATTTTTAATTTGATATCTTGGCGGCTAAACTACGTGGATTGTTGGAGTTGCCGAGGTGCAGGGTGTCGCAAAATATAGATTCCAGATCACTTATGCACAAATTATCTGAAATCAGCAAGTTGGGTGAGCTTTGCCCCCCTCACCTTCACGGCGCAATCGTCTCCGAGCTTTCCCCTATTCCAGTATAGAGCGCGGAGCAAAACTAAACTGCCACTTCGCGGGAAGATTTAAGTCGATGCTGCATCAGGCAGTTAGGGAGATTTGGCCGTCGCGAGGGTCTTGACACGAGAAAAACGGGGAGATTGTGGAGGCGCAAATATGAGCGTCCCGGGGGCTGAAGCCCCCCGGCGAATTTTGTGCGGTAATGGCGGGACTGAAGTCCCGCCCTATCTCAGAAGCAAAGGCAAATACGGGGATTCTGGTGCTGCGCTCCATAATGACGGTCCCAATTTGGTAGCGGAATTCCACTCATCGCGATGGTTGGGGCACGCATTCGACTCGGCCTCGGCCTCGCACAGGCTGGATTTGTGCGAGGTTCGAGCGAAAGGCAAATACAGGGTCTTTCGCGCTGCGCGCTCAGGATGATAACTGGTTTGGTGGCGAGATATTAGCCGAACGGTTTGTTCCCCGTATGGATATCATGGTCCGCTATAGTCCAGGAGGCAATCATGGTGCGGCGGCGAGAATGCGGTTCCGGGTTTTTCCTGCTTCTTGCATTGGGGCTGGTGGCTGTGATCGCCGCACCGGTCTGCGCACAATCCGGCGAGGTACCGCCCGGCACTGACGACAATGGCGTTCGTGGCGAGATGCCGGCGCTGAAGTTCGACATCATCTCTTTCAAGCGCTGCCCGGAGGGCGCGCGGCGCGGGCCCAACAAGCCCATCCAGTCTTCCAGCGGCGACTCGTTCGGCTATCACTGCCGGCCGATCCAGACGCTGATCTACTACGCCTACACCACATTCGAGCATCCCTTCATCATGACGGGCGATCCCGACTGGGTGGAGAATGACCTTTACGAATTCACTGCCAAGGTTGCGCCGGAAGACATCGCGGCGTTCCACAAACTGCCGCTGGCGACGCGCCGCATGATGATCCGCGGCATCCTCGCCGATGAACTTCACCTGAAAGTCCATCTCGATCCCGCGCCTCACGCGGTTTACGACCTCGTGCTCGGCAAGGGCGACCTGAAACTCACTCCATTCAAGGTGGGCGAAACCAATACCCTTCCCGACGGCCGCAAGATGGAGGGTCAGGGCCTGATGATGGCCGACGACGACGGCACGATCCACTATCAGGGCGAGGCGATGAACCAGTTTGCCGAAGCGATTTCGGTGCGCGTCGACCGGCAGGTCATCGACAAGACGGGCCTGCCAGGCCGCTACGACTTCACCACGACTCTGCCGCTGGCGCACTACAATCCCAATACCGATGCCGCCGACTCGCCTGTGCCGAAGACGTTCGATGCCGTCAAGGCGCTGGGACTGAACCTCGTGTCTGCCAGGGAGCTTACGGGCGGAATCATTCTGGACCACATCGACCGGCCGCCGGAAAACTGATTTAAAGGGAGCAGCGGCACGGCGATTTCAAAGATGGGCGAGGGGCTTCGCTTCAGGCGACGATCCATGTGGTGAACGAAGTGCCCATCATGCATTCGCGGAGAACGAGAAGGAATGGGCCGCGCGAGCCGAAAGACCGAATCTCGAGCTGTCAGCTGACAGCTATAAGCTGACAGCTTTATCGCTCGATGACTTTGGGGACTTTGAAGAAGCGGCCGTCGGTTTCGGGGGCCTGGGACATGACGGTCTTGCGATCAAGCGAGGGGCGGACGTCGTCCGGGCGAAGGCTGGCGCCATCGGCGTTGGGTGCGATGCCGAGCGCGGGGTTGAGCACGTCGGCAACCTGGGCCATGGGCGGGACGCTGGCGGTATCGAGTTCGCTGAGCTGGGCGATGTGGCCGAGGATGGCGGAGAGATCGTGGGCCATGCGGGGGACTTCGTCGGCGGTGAGTTCGAGGTTGGCGAGCTCAGCGACGCGGAGGACATCTTCGCGGGTGACTGCTTCGGACATGGTTAAAGACTAAAGGCTTAACACGGATTTACACAGATGGCACGGATTTTAAAGAACCAAGGCAAAAGCAACCGCGGATTTACACGGCGTCACTGATGAAAGATGAAAGAACGACTGCGGAGTCACTAGTTTGCCGGAGGTTGGTCGATGGAGTCTATGACGAGAACATCCATCGATGCTTTCCCCGGCTGTAGCTTGAGGCCAAGCTGCTCTTCGAGCGCTGTAAAGATGGATGGGCCGCCGGACTCATCCGTTGCTGCCTTTGACATTGGCACATAGTTCAGGGTGAAGGTGTATCTGCCGGTAAGGCCAGTCTTGTCCACCACGGGGCGGCCTACTTCGTTGTTCAGAAGGCCCGGCAGCCCGGCCAGTAATACGTTCGCGGCATCAATCTTTCCGTGTGTGTTCGTCGTCAAATGTCCACCCTTACCTGCATCGTCCGGAGCGGTGTCCTTCAGCTTGCTTCCGCCTTTGGCGACGACGAGTTCGTAGACGGGCATCTCGCGTTGCTCCATGTGCACTTTCAGGTGGAAGCGGTCGGCGAGCAGCGGCTGGAGCATACGGCCACGGGCTTCGCGGTCCAGTTTGCTGAAGGCCGGCACGTCTTCGCCCGCGACCTTGGCATCAATGTCATACCTGACGTTCTTTACCCAATCGGGGGCATTGAGGATACGAGCCTGCTCGGGAATCTGGTATGCCTGCGAGATGGCGAAGAGCAGCGGGACACAGAAGATGCTGATGCCATCCTTGTTCGTCCTCATTCCTGCGTCGCCGGTGCATGACGCGGGATCGTCGGGATGCACTGAGACCACATCCCACTCCGGCAGCGCGGCGGGGCCTGGGGGAGTGGCGGGAGCCATGGCCTGCGCGAGTGTAAATACGGGAACCGCTGCGAGGGCGGCGGCTATTGCTGCGATTGGCAACCAGTTGCGTTTGAGCATGGCTTAGGTCTTCCGGGCGGGTCCGACGCACCATTCGGGTCGCTACTTTGTCGATACGCGATTCAGAAGGGCATGAGATGCAATTGTTTGCCGCCTATGCGCCTGGCTCGAAGCAACTTTTTTAGCGGACGGCGACGAGGGGTGGGGTACGTGGCTCTCTCGCGGGACTTAGCGACGCGCGCCGGATTTCTTTTCCAGCTCGAGATGGATATCGCGGACGGGCAGGCCGGAGAGCGAGGCGAGGTCGCGGGTGAGTCTCGCTCGGAGGGCGGTGAGGGGCTCAAGCCAGACGGAGTCGGCGACGCGGATGCGGACGGTCGCGGTGGCAGCGTCGTAGCCAGCGATGGAGCCGCGGGCGGCCATCGCGCGTCCGGCAGCGGCGGTCCATGCGGCCTCAAGCCGCGCCTCGGGGCTGGCGGTGGAGAGCGAGCGGGCGAGGTGGGTGCGGATGAAGTCGCGGGCGGGCTGCATGGAGAGTTCTCAGTTGTTAGTTCACAGTTCTCAGTTCTCAGTTGCGTCCGCGAACGCCGGCGCCTCTCACTGACAACTGAGAACTGACAACTACGAACTTGCTCTTAGCCTACTTCTTCTTCGCGCGATGGAGCGGGAAGCGGTATACGACGCCGCCGGAGATGGAGAAGAACTCGCGTTCTTCGTTGCCGAAGCGTTCGAGGATGAGGTCGGGGGAGAGGCGGAAGGCCCAGTTGCGGGAGCGCTCGAAGTCAATGCCGGTGCCGAGAGCGATGAGCGGCGCGGAGTGGTTGCAGTAGAGGCCAACGCCGGTGAGGCCGTCGCAGGCGTTCTGAGTGGCGGTGCGGCCTATGTCGCCGGGGCCAGCGCCCTGGGTGCCATCGTCGAAGACGCCCATGGCGATGCCGCCGTAGGCGTGGGGAGTGAGAGCCGCATGCTGGTTGTAGAGCCAGCGGTACTGCACGCCGAAGAGCGCATCGTTCATGAAGACGAGCGGGCGGTGGATGCCATAGACGACGGAGTTGCGATTGACTTCGGTGGTGCCGGCGCCGCCGCGGTACTCGGCGGTTGCGCCCCATTTTTTGTTGAGCCAGTAGGTGCCGGAGATCTCGGCGCCGCCGAGGTTCATGCGGTGGGTCAGGTTCTCGCCGGCCTTGAAGTTGAAGTAGTTGAGGCCGCCGTAGAGCTCCCACTTGTTGTCATAGGTGATGGGTGCGGGCGGACCGATGCGCTGGGCCGAGGCGCGGATCGCGGCGACCGGGGCGAAGGCGGCGATGAGCGCGAGAGTGAGGATGGTGATCCTGGAATGCGTGCGAGCCGGGAGCGCGGCGTGTGCGCCCGATTGCTTCTGAATGGTCATGCTGAGGCTTATTCTCCCGGATTGCGGTTCTTAGGTTCGACGCTTGGAGACAGAATTTGCTGTCACATTCCGAGGATATATGAGGAGAGGTTTGGGCGGCGAGGTGTGCAGTCGATCTCATTTATCGCAGGCTTTCAGAAGATGCTGAAAAAGTGCGACTACTCGGCAGGAAAACAACCGGCGGCTAAAGCGCCTCGCTCAGGATGACGGCGGTGTTGAGTTTGTAGATGGACGAAAGGCAAACGCAGATTCCCTGCGGGAATGACAAGGCCAAAAAAAGGCAACCCGGTTCGGGCGAAAGGCAAATACAGGGGTCCTTTCGCTTCGCTCAGGATGACGGCGGTGTTGAGTTTGTAGATGGGCGAAAGGCAAACGCAGATTCCCTGCGGGAATGACAAAGCCAAAAAAAGGCAACCCGGTTCGGGCGAAAGCAAATACAGGGGTCCTTCGCTTCGCTCAGGATGACGGCGGTGTTGAGGAGGGGCTTAGTGCAGATGCACCACAGCGGCGGCCCGGAAGGCGGCTGAGGCGTATACAGGATGGCGTGCGCTTCTTTCGGGAGAGCGGCGCGCAAATGGATTCGGAGCGAATGCATGAAGAAGATTTCCAGTGTTTCCGTCGATCGGCGGCGGTTTCTTGAATACGCGGCGGGCGCGGGAGCAATGGCTGCCTTTGGCGGCCGTATGTTTGGCCAGGGGGCGGCAGGTTCGGCGGGAGCGGCCGATCTGCGAATGCCGGACGGCAGCGAGCACACGTCGTGGGAACAGCCGCTGAGCTTCTCGAAGACGTATTACGTGGACAACGGCTCGGCGAAGGCGGATGACGCGGGACCGGGGACGAAGGAGCGGCCATTCCGCACGATCAACCAGGCGGCGCAGGTGCTGCAGCCGGGCGAGCGGGTAGTGATTGCAGCGGGGACGTACCGCGAGTGCGTGCGTCCGGCGCGGGGCGGGTCGGGCGCGGACAAGATGATCAGCTACGAGGCGGCGCCGGGGGCGAAGGTCTACATCAAGGGTTCGGAGATTGCGAAGGAGTGGACGCAGGACCCGGCGATTGCGGGTTTCCGGCGTGGGGGCGGTGCGAATGGCGCTGCACCGGCCACGCCGCCGCCGGCAACGGTTGCGACATGGGGGTACAAGCTGACCGGCGCAATGTTCCCGGATGCCTACAATCCGTTCGCGCTGGCGAGCGTGGCGGGCGACCGGGTATGGCTGGATACGAAGGCGGTGGACATGGGGCCGTACTTCCGGCGGCGCGGACTGGTGTTTGTGGACGGCAAGCCGCTGGAGCCGGTGGAGCAGCAGCGGGAGTTGACGGCGGCTGCGCTGCCGGGACCTCCGCCGCCGGGAGCGCCGGTTTCGATGGCGGGGACTCCGCCGCGGGTTCGGCCCGGCCCGATCATGCAGGAGATTGGCGGCACGGTGAACGGCAGGTTCTATACGGATGCCAATGGGCAGTCGATCCATATCCGGCTGCAAGATGGGACTCCGGCCGACCATACCATCGAGATCACCACGCGGGAGCAGGTGTTTGCGCCGACGGAACGAGGGGTGAACTACGTGCGGCTGAAGGGGCTGACGTTTGCGCACGCGGGGAACGGGTTTCCGCTGCCGCAGCGCGGGTCGATGGTGGACACCGTGGGTGGGGCGCGCTGGATCATCGAGGACAACACGTTTGAATGGGCGAACGCGATCGGGCTGGAGATTGGCGGCGGCGGGTTTGGCGGATTTGGAGGCGGCGGCGCTGGCGGCGGCCAGCAG
The DNA here is from genome assembly GCA_035572415.1 of Acidobacteriaceae bacterium. Classification (GTDB taxonomy): domain Bacteria; phylum Acidobacteriota; class Terriglobia; order Terriglobales; family Acidobacteriaceae; genus Edaphobacter. The sequence goes on along the minus strand of DATNAU010000112.1, from coordinate 6,861 downwards.
GCTGCGACGTCGAACCACATCGTTCGCAATAACACCGTTCGCTACTGCGGGATCTGCGGGATCGCGGGGATGGGAACGCGCGACGTGGTGGTGGAGAGCAACCTGATTGAGTGGTGCGGCTGGGCGGATGCGGAGCGGGAGTGGGAGTCGGCGGGAGCGAAGTTCCACTCGGCGCAGAACATGCTGTTCCGGCGCAACGTGGTGCGCCACATGCGGCATGCCAATGGCATCTGGCTGGACAGCGGGAACAGAAATTGCCGGATTACGAGCAATGTGTTTGGGGATACGGTGAGCGTCAGCGCGGCGATTCACATGGAGATGAACCGGCAGCCGAACCTGATCGACAACAACGTGATCTGGGATGTGCGGAACGCGGAGCCGGGCACTCCGGGGCAACGCGGATGCGCGGGGTCGGGAATTTTTATCAACGCGAGCGACCAGATCACGATTGCGCAGAACCTGATTGGGCGCGTGGACAACTCCGGCGTGTTTGCGATTGTGCGGCCGGACCGCGCGGGCAGCGGGCTGGCGCAAGAAAACAACATCAGCAACAATGTTTTTACGAAGTGCGGCAAGACGGCGATCGTGTTCCTGAACCAGAAGAACCAGGCGGACGGCAATGTGTATGCAGGGATGCCGGCGGACTTTCTGGGGTTCTTCAACGGGGACAACAAGAAGTTTGTGGATCTGGCCGCCTGGCGCGACACGTATGGCTGGGACAAGAACAGCGTCGTGGCGGATGCGCAGATCGACTTCAATCCGGACACGCTGGAGCTGACGATCAGCGGCGCGAAAGCGTGGCCGAAGATGGCAGCGGTGGGCGGGATTGAGGACGATTTCTTTGGGAAGGATGTGCGCGGGGCGAGAGCGCCGGGGCCGCTGGCGGACCCTGGAGCGAAGGCGGAGTGGAGGGTGGACCCGCGGATGCGTCGTAGTTGATAGTTCCCGGTTCTCAGCGTCTGTTGCTGGCGGAACTTTCAACCAGTGCCAACCGCGAACGTGCCGCAACGCAGGCCAGGAAAAATCGTCCCGGGGCTGAAGCCCCTTTCAATTCCTGTATGCAGGTGATGTCCGGACTGAAGTCCGGACCTATCTTGAACGCAGAAACACATCCTAAGCGCAGACACAAATCCCGGGGCAAAATCAGATACGGAGATTCTGGACGGCAAATTACGCCATCCAGCATGACGCGAAGATGTTGCAGTGAACCATTCCAAGGTTGTCAGGCTGGAGTTCACATGCACGTGGCGAGCCCGTGCACGCAGTAGATTGAGATTATGCCGATTAACTACACAGTTGAGCCGCATCTGTCGGCGGAGGAGTTCCAGGCGGTGCTGGTGACGTCCACGCTGGGGCAGCGGAGGCCGGTGAGTGATCTGGACCGGCTGGCGAAGATGCTGCGCGAGGCGGACCTGGTGGTGACGGCGCGCGATGGCGGAGCGCTGGTGGGGATTTCGCGCGCGGTGACGGACTTTTCGTATTGCTGCTATCTGTCCGACCTGGCGGTGGATGTGAAGTATCAGCGGCAGGGAATTGGGAGGCGGCTGATTGAGGAGACACATCGGGCTGCGGGTGAGGAGACGACGCTGATCCTGGTGGCTGCGCCGGCGGCGGAGAGCTATTACCCGCATATCGGGATGCAGCAGCGTCCGAGCTGCTGGATCATTCCGAAGAAGAGGTGAGGGGCGGCAGGGGTGAGGAGCGAGGGCGTTGTGGTGAGTCGGGCGAAAGGCAAATACAGGGGTCCTTCGCTTCGCTCAGGATGACGGCGGTGTTGGGTTTGTAGATGGACGAAAGGCAAACGCAGATTCCCTGCGGGAATGACAAAGCCAAAAAGGCAACCCGGTTCGGGCGAAAGCAAATACAGGGGTCCTTCGCTGCGCTCAGGATGACGGCGATCGGAGGGATTGGAGTGGTGGCGCGCGATCCCACTCATCGCGATGATACCGCGATGAATGGGGCACCCGTTCGACTCGGTCTTCGACCTCGCTCAGGGCAGGCTGCTTTGTGGTGAGTGGAGATAAGGGCAACCCACCCTTCGCGTACGCGAAGGATGGGCCACGCGGTCTGTGACATGCGCAGTGCGGCTTACACTTGAAGTTGACCGATGAAAGCCACTCCTTTTGAATTTCGTTTTCGATTCTGGATTCTGGTTGCGATTTTTGCGCTGGGGTTTACCGCACCGTGGGACCGCGCGCTGCGTCTGGACGGCACGGGTCCAAACACGCATGTGTGGGGGCGGCTGGCGATCGAGTTGTCACGCGCAGGTGTAAATATATCGGCTGCGTTCAACGTGATTCTGGCGATCGGGATCGTGTTCGCATTTGCGGGCGCGGCGCTGCGCACGTGGGCGACGGCGAATTTAGGGCCTGAGGTGATGCGCGGAGAGACGCTGCGCGGCGGTTCGGTTCCCACATCTCAAAATCGAGATGTGGGGCACCCAGGGCTGGTGGTGAGTGGGCCGTACAGGTATCTGCGGAATCCGCTGTATGTGGGGTTGTGGTTGAACGCGGTGGCGCTGGCTATGCTGATGCCGCCGAGCGGCGCGATCTTTACGCTGGTGCTGCTGGTGGTGTTTCAGGTGCGATTGATGCTGGCCGAAGAGGCGTGGCTGGGGGAGAGGCTGGGCGCAGCGTATGCGGAGTATTGCGCGAGGGTGCCGCGATTGTTGCCGAAGCTACGAACGAGAGTCGCGCCATCATCCCACCCAAGCGGAGCTTGGATGGGGCACCCCGCGCGGTGGGGGAAGGCGGCGCTGGCGGAGATTTTTCTGTGGGGGACGGCGGTGTCGTTTGCGGCTCTGGGGTGGCAGTACAACGCGCACCTGCTGATTCAGTGTGTGCTGGTGTCGCTGGGGCTGGCGCTGGTGGCGAGGGGAGTTGCCAGTTGAGGGGTGGGGTTCGGAGAGAAGCGTCAGATGCCGAGGAAGGCGTGGAGCATCCACCAGATGAGGAAAAGGGCGATGAGCGCGCCGATGAGGTGGACGATCCAGTCGCCCGGAGTATGAAGTCTGCCGAAGTGGAACATGTCGTAGATCAGGTTCCAGGTTCCAGGTTCAGGGGTCGAGGTTCGAGAAAGTCCCAGCGCAACCAATAGAAGGACAGAAAACCAGAGGAGCAGCCTCTGGCGGCTAATGCCAGGCAATCATCAGGTCTGCAACAATCAGCTCCCGATCTTATGCCTCGCCTTACGCTGCCGCGAGACTGCTCCTGCTTGTATGGATGCGAGCCCTCGGGCCGGGTTTGCCGGCTGCATGAAAAAGAGCAGCTCCGGGGTCGCCGAAACTGCTCGATTTCTTGCTGGAATGCAACCGCTGGCCCCGGATTGCTTTCCCCCAGACTTGGTGGGGAGGGCCTTGTGCTCTGCCGAAACTACTTTTTGGGTGGAGCGATGGTGTCCTTGGCGACCTTGGCGACACGGAACTTCACGACGGTCTTGGCCTTGATCTTGATGGGCTCACCGGTCTGGGGGTTGCGGCCCATGCGCGCCTTGCGCTCCGCCTTGACGAGCTTGCCGATGCCGGGGATGGTGAACTCGCCGCTCTTCTTGGTTTCCTTCACGGCGAGATCAGCGAGCAGTTCCAGGCCCGCGGCCGCCTGCTTGTTGGTGATCTCGAGCTTCTCCGCCATGGTGCGTACCAGCTGGGTCTTGGTCATTCCTTTTGCCATTGTGTTGCTCCTTTTCCTGTTGCAATGTGGTGCCGGTTCGCGGCGCCCGTCGTTCAGGTCCGGCGCCCTTCCGCGAGGGTGAGAATCGCGAAATCGCCAGTGTTGATGCGGGTGCGGAAAAACGTACCGCAATTCACAATCAGGCTTTCGGGGCAGCTTGTCAATGGGTTTTCTTTGGTTTCCACAGGTTTTTTGCGGGTTTTTCCGGTTTTTATCGGTCGCGCGGTTGAAAACGGGCGATTTTCGGCGGGATTTTGATTAGTTGTCAGTTCACAGTTGTCAGTTCTCAGTGCCGAGGATGCCGGCATTGAGGAAGTGGACGAGCGGGGCAGCGAGTTGGAAGCGGCGGACTATTTCTTTGAGGAGCTTCGGTTGCGTGGCGAAGTCAGCGGGGAGGGTGGCGCTGACGCCCCACTGGCGATGGACGAGGAGATCGAGCGCGGGTGAGTTGGCGGGGAAGCCGCGCGGGGCCCGGGTGAGCTTGTGGCCGTCGAACTCGTTCATCGCGGATTTGAGCTTCTTGTCGGCGAGGATGGCGCGGAGCTCTTTGTGGTGGCGCTCGATGTGGCGGCGGATGGCGAGCAACTGGTCCGGGCTGGGCATGTAGGCGCCGGCGGCGACGATGGTTTCCTTGGGGCTGAAGTGGAAGTAGAAGCCCGCGCCGGAGGTTTTCTCGAGACCGGTGCGCAGCCACCAGGCGGCGGCGTTGGTCTTGTAGGGACGCGAGGGCAGGCCGCGCGAGGCGTCGAACCGCGTGTCGCGGTAGATACGCATCATGATCTTGTGCGGCGGGCGGATGTGATCGGGCGCGAAGCTGGCGAAGGCGTGGTTGATCTCATCGATGAGCGCGAGCATGGGCTGGCGTACTTCGCGCTCGTAGATCGGCTTACGCGGATCGAACCACGCGCGGTCGTTGTGGCGGGCGAGGCCGCGAAGGAATTTGAGGGCCTCTGGGGAGAAGTGCGTCGCCATGTCGCCACTATAGATAAGGGGAGGCGGTGGATATTCTGTGCAGCGGTATACTGCCCGCACATGCTGGAGCAGCCTGAGTTCCGATCCGACCATGACCCGCGAATTGCGGGTACGACGACGGAGCCTGCGCCGCCGCGTGCGCCTGTCGCGAAGCGGGTGCGCGCGTGGACGATGATCTGGCTGTTTGTTGGGGCAATCGTGGGGATGGCGGCGGGCGGCATTTATATTCTTCGCTCGTCGCTGCATAAGCCTGGCGGGTGGGACAACCTGGATATTGCGCTGGGGTTGTTGCTGCCGCTGGGGTTTTTGATCTGGTTTGCGCTGAAGACGCGGATCAAGACGGGCAAGTGGACTGAGGACGCGAAGACGCGGCAGGCGACGCACGCGCGAAACAAAGAGAAGCTGGCGCTGAATCGCGGGCGGCCGTGGGCCCCGTGGCGGTATGCGCTGGCGTGGGCGGGGTATACGGCGTTTGCGCCGGCGTGCGGGTGGTGGCAGCGGGCTGCGGCGTGGACAGTACTGGCGGGCGAGGCGCTGGTGATGCTGGCGGTGACTGCGTTTGGTGTGATTGCCATTGGAGCGAGCTTCGATCCTTCCGTGACGGGCGTGAGCAAGATTCTGGTGGCTGGGTTGGGACTGCTTCTTTTCTTTCTTCCCGGCAAGGCCGTGATCGCGCTGGTGAAGCGCGAGCGTGCGGGACAGATGCGCGTGAGCCGCGAGGATCTGGATGGGCTGCGCGCGCAGCGAGCGGCGTGGAGAAAGCGCGAGCATGAGAAGCCGCTGCGGTCCAAGCTAATGACCACGGCAACCATTCTGGTGAGCTATGGCTTTCTTTGGGTGCGTACGACGTTGCACCACAAACAGCATCCGCATGAGAACTGGATGACTCCGGCGATATACACGCCACTTGCGCTTTACCTGATCTGGGTGCAGTTCAGGAGGCCGAAGGGGACGGCGGCGGATGAGGCGGCGCCGCCGGCGACGTGATCGAGCTTCGGCGGACGCGGGGATGTTGTTCGTTCTACGTTCTATGTTTCCGAGGTTGAAGGAAAGATGGATTCTCGAGCTGTCAGCTCACAGCTTTAAGCTCACAGCAGAGGATTTGTTCTACCCCACCCGTCCGCAAAGTGCGCGTACGGATGGGGCACCCGAGCGGAGGCGAAAGGCAGAAGCGGGGCAGGTGAAATTTCTTCTTCCCACCCGTCCGCAGAAAGCGCGTACGGATGGGGCACCCGACAACCCTGCCGGTGCGCAAAGTGCGCGTACGGATGGGGCACCCATGCACTATGCTCACCCGTCCGCTGCGCGTACGGATGGAGCACCCGACGACCCTACAGGCGCGCAGAAGTGGCACCGAAAGTTTCTGCTTGCCAGATTGGTGTGACCACTCTTTGACTGTCGCGCGGCGGTTAGAGTAAGAAGGCATTTGCCATGCGAATTGCGCGCGCCTCTTCTTTCTCTCTTGCGATTACTTTTTTTGCTGCGGCGGTTGCGGCGCAGAATGCGAGGCCAATGCCTCCGGCGAATCGTGCGACGCCAAGCCACGGGCCTGCGCCGATGCGGCAGGTATCGGGCCAACTGGCGCGGCCGGAAAAGAACAGTCCCGCGCAGGCGGGACGCGAGGCGGTCTACAAATATCTCGACGACATTGCAGCGAAGGATGAGGCGGCGCGGCGCGAGACGATTGCGAAGATCACGACGCGCGCGCAGGCGGAGGCACGGCAGAAGGAAGTGCGCGCGAAGATTCTGACGCTGCTGGGCGGGCTGCCGGAGAAGACTCCGCTGAATGCGAAGACGATGGGCGAGACGCACGTGGATGCAGGCCCGCTCGGCGGCGGGTTCCGCATTATTAAGGTGCTGTATGAGTCGCAACCGAACTTTCCGGTGACGGCGCTGCTGTATCTGCCGGACTCTCCCACATCTCAGAATCGAGATGCGAGGCACCCGAAGTTTGCTGCGGTGGTGATGGCGCCGGGGCATGGCCCCGGCGGCAAGGCGGGCGACTACCAGATGGCGGCGACGTTTGCGCGCAATGGGCTGGCCGTGCTGAGCTATGACCCGATCGGGCAGGGCGAGCGGATTGAGTATCTCGATCCGGCGCATCCGGGTGTGGACCTGGCTTCGCGCGCGACGGGAGAGCACGGCGAGGCGGGTTTGCAGCCGACGCTGATTGGCGATGCGGTGGCGCGATATTTTGCGTGGGACGGGATGCGCGCGGTGG
>DATNAU010000111.1:0-19613 GCA_035572415.1 Acidobacteriaceae bacterium | reverse complement strand
ATTTTTGGGGCTGGCATCGCATGGCATGGCCGATAGCATTGGGGGTTCCGTGCGCGGCGCGTGGTTCCACGTGGACGCACGCTGGACCTTCGCCATCGCAGGGATCTGGGCTGCCGCGTCGCTGCTCCGTGGCATAACGCTGATTGCGGCCGCGTTGCGCGTGCGCACGCTTTCCCGCCGGGCCACACCGATTGCTCTCACAAGCGGTCTAGAAGCTGCCGCGATTTCACGACGTGCACAGATATGCTCGTCCACGGATGTTGACCGGCCTACGGTCATCGGCTTCTTCTCACCGAGAATACTGATTCCGGCGTGGCTGCTGGAAAAGCTGACAGCGGCTGAGCTGGAGCAGATTGTGCTGCACGAGGCGGGTCATCTGAACCGTTCCGACGATTGGTTGAATTTACTGCAGAAGGTTGCCCTGGTTCTCTTTCCGCTCAACCCGGCGCTCGCGTGGGTGGAGCGGCGGCTGTGCTTCGAACGCGAGCTTGCCTGCGACGAGCATGTGCTGAATACGCGCGCTGCCAGCGACCGGGCCGCGACCGATTATGCGTCCTGCCTGGCGACGCTCGCCGGGTACAGGCTGGAGCGCCGCGGTCTGGTCCGCAACCTGGCACTTGCGCTTGGAGCGCTGGGGCGCGAGTCGCAACTCGGCCGCCGCGTCGCTCGCATTCTGCGTCCGGCGGCGCGTATGCGCCCGGCGCATGCGCGGCTGGCTGTGGGGGCTTCGGTGGTGACGCTGCTTTTCGCGGCAACGCAACTGGAGCGCTGCCCGCAGATTGTTTCCTTCGCGCCCGTGAATCTTATTTCGCAAGCGACTGCACCGCAGGTTGCGAATCTTTCCGACGCGGGGAGCGCACAGGCGGCAATTCTTCCCGGATATCGTGCGGTGGCCACTCGCGTCACCCTGCCCGCCGCCCGGCAGCAGGTGCGGTCCGGCGATTCCGCAGCGCATCTGGCCAGTGTTCCGGTGATCGCGCAGGCTACAGCCAAGGCCCAGGCCGTCGCGGTACGCAGGGACTATACGCAGCAGTCTCCGGCGCCGCGGATGATCGCAGATCGTGCGGTCCAGGAGTCAGTTCCGCAAGAGAGCCTCGTCATCACGCGGTGGACCGTTACGGCGTGGCAATACGATGATGGCGGTCGCATCGTCCGCACCCGGGCTGTATTCACAAATGCGCCGGCCGGCAATGTCAGCTCAGATTCCGGAATTTCGAGTTCCACTGGGGCCGATCCAACAGCTCCGGGGACTCCGTCCCAGCGCACGCAGGTTCGCCAGATTTCGCAAACAGTTTCTCCGTATGCAGCCGTTGCAGTTCCGGGCGGCTGGCTTATTTTCCAGCTTTAGATGTTCAATTCAACTCCCTCAAAGAGGTGCACTTATGTCTCAAGTAACTAATCATTTAGTAGAAGCGGCAAAGGCTGCGGGCAAGAAACGGCTCAGCCTTTCGGCCGGCCTTTTGCTGACTGGAGCGCTTGCGGTCAGCCTGATTTTCCACGATGGACCGATCCATGCGGCGAGCGTGCAGTCTCCGATTGACGACAACTCGATCGCGGCTCTTACGGCGTTGGATCGCGCCATGGAGCAGGTGACGGCGTGGGTAGAGCCAGCGGTGGTCAATGTGCAGGTGACATCGCGAGGCAATCAGGAAGAGATCTCGCAGCAGGGCGGCGAGCAGCAACTGCCTCCCGGGTTTGCGCAGTTCTTTGGCCCGGATGGTCCCTTCGGGGGGGTCGGTGATGGCAACGGCCAGGGGCAGGGGCAGTTCCGCCGGTTCCAGCGTCAACAGCAGCAGCCGCTGGAGCGCGGCATCGGTTCCGGAGTCATCATCTCGCCGGACGGCTACATCGTTACCAACAATCATGTGGTGGATGGAGCGATCAATGTGAAGGTCACTTTGCATGACCGCCGCGTGCTGGATGCGAAGGTGATCGGCACGGACAAGCTGACCGATCTGGCCGTGATCAAGATTGAGGGACATGATTTGCCCTACCTCAACTGGGGCGACTCAAGCTCCCTGCACCCGGGACAGACCGTGCTCGCGTTCGGCAGCCCGTTCGGCTACTTCCAGGACTCGGTGACGCGCGGCATCGTGAGCGCCGTGAACCGTCAGAATCCCTATAGTGACGATGCGCGCAAGCCGGGCGGATATATCCAGACCGATGCGGCGATCAATCCGGGTAACTCCGGCGGCGCGCTGGTGAACGCACACGGCGAGCTGGTGGGCATCAACACGTTCATCATCTCGGAGACGGGGTCCTTTGCCGGCGCCGGCTTCGCGATTCCGTCGAAGATGGCCAAGACGGTTGCGGATCAGCTGATCGCTCACGGAAAGGTGGCGCATGGGTATCTCGGCGTAAACATCGAGAGCGTGACGCCGGCGAACGTCAGCTTCTTCAACCTGAAGGACGCGAGCGGGGCGATCATTTCCCAGGTCACTCCGGATTCGCCCGCGGCTCGCGCCGGCCTGCAGCACGGCGACGTAATTACCGAGTTGAACGGCCACAAGGTGGAGGACAGCGGCTCTCTGCAGATCGCGGTGAGCGAAGAGGCGCCGGGCCAGACGATCCAGCTCGGCATCGTACGGAACGGCACGCCGATGCAGATCAGCGTGAAGGTTGGCGAGTACCACAAGCCGGGCACGGAGGTTGCCGACAACAACAGCGGCGCATCCGGCCAGGGCAACACCGGCAAGCTGGGCCTCGCGGTGGACGATCTGGACCAGGACGCGCGACAGCAACTGCAGATCCCCGCGGATGTGAAGGGCGCGGCGATCGCGAATGTGCGGCCGGGCTCACCCGCGGACGATGCGGGCCTGCAGCCGGGCGATGTGGTGGTCGAGGTGAACCGGAAGCCGGTCACATCGGCCGACCAGTTCGTGAGCGCGGTGCATGCCACACCGGCGGGGAAGGACATCCTGCTGCTGGTGTGGTCGAAGGGGAACGACAGCTATCGCGTCGTGCACCCGGAGTCCGCGCAGAGCGGAATGTAAGCGAAGGTCGAACGTACCTCTCGGGGCCGTCGCGGGCAAGCGGCGGCCTTTCTTTTTGGTTCAAGATGGAAGGTTTCGGAGGGCGAGCCGCGCCGCGTTGTAGCCGCACATGCCGTGCACGCCTCCGCCCGGCGGTGTGGAGGCTGAGCAGAGATAGATGGTAGGCGATGAGGTGCGGTAGAGGCGCGAGGTCGGACGCAACGCAAGTTGCATCGGGCCGGCGGCGCCGCCCATGATGTCGCCGCCAACGAGGTTTGCGTCGTGCGCTTCCAGATCGGCCGGCGTGGAAACGTGGCGCGCGAGCACGCATGCGCGGAAACCAGCGGCGAAGCGCTCGATCTGGGACTCGATGCGGTCCAGGATGTCTTCGATCGGCCGATTTGTTGCGTTGGGCACATGGCAGTATGCCCATGCGATGTGTTTGCCCTGGGGAGCGCGCGTGGGGTCGAACAGCGTGGGCTGCGAGAGAAGGACAAAGGGCCGCGGCGAAATTTCTCCGGAAGACATGGCCTTCTCGGACGCGACGATCTCTTCGAGTGTGCCGCCGAGATGCACCGTCGCTGCCCGCGCGCAGTCAGGCGAGTTCCATGGAACGGGCTGGGAGAGAGCATAGTCGACTTTGAAGGCGGCCGGACCATATTTGTACTGCTTGAGGCTGTGTCGATAGCTGTCGGACAGCGTGTTGCGTTGTGCGTTCACCTGGCTGCGATATGGTTCGGTCATGGCGAGCAATTGACGCGGGGTTACGTCGCACAGGATGACGTCGTACGCCGGCAGATCGCTGAGGCGGTCGATTCGCGCCGAGGTCCTGATGGTGCCGCCAAGACTGGCGAGATAGGCTGCGAGTGCATCGGTGATGGCCTGCGCGCCTCCGCGTGGAATGGGCCACCCGACAGCGTGCGCGGCTGCCGCCAGGACGAGTGCGAACGAGGCGCTCAGGGGAGCGTCGAGCGCGAGGAAGGAATGCGCCGCGATTCCGGCGAAGAGAGCTTTGGCGGGCTCGCCGCGAAATCGTCTGGCCAGCATCGTGGCGGGCAGCAGCGCCCTCATCCCGAAACGCGCGAGCAGCAGCGGATGCCGTGGCAGATGCACAACAGGCTGCAGGATGTCTTCGGTCAGGTCGCTCCATCGCGAAACCAGCGGCTGCATCATACGCCGCCACGCGCGTCCGTCTTCGCGCAGGGCAGCCTCAGCCGCAGCCAGGTCACGCTCCAGCACGACGGCGCGTCCATTGTCCAGCGGATGTGCGAGCGGGGCGGGACAGCGAATCCATTCCACGCCAAACTGAGGGAGGGGAAGGGAATTAAAGAACGGGGAGCCCGCGGCCATGGGATGCACGGCGGAGCCGAAGTCATGCCGGAAACCGGGCAGCGTCAGCTCCATGGTGCGCGCGGCGCCGCCAAGGGTCGGCTGCGCTTCGAATAGTTCGACGCGCATTCCTGCCTGGGCGAGGACGATGGCCGCGGCCAGGCCGTTCGGCCCTGCGCCGATCACGCAGGCTGTGCCACTTCTCGCCGCTGGGTGAGATGAGCGCATGCGAGCTAAACGGACTAGATGCCGTTGAACTCCTCTTCGGTGATCCAAGTAAATGCTGTGGGAGGGTTGCCGCGCAGCGATCGAGCTCCGCGAAAGGCAGCCATACCAAAGCCGATGGTGAGGGCAACGATGCAGGCGAGCGCGAGAACGGGAGCAAATTCAATCTGCCGACCGATGAGCCACCATGCGAGCCATATGCCGACTACACTGCCCAATCCGGCACTAACCACTGCGGCATACAGGCGAAACAACGCAAAGGTGAGCCGATGGATTGCCGCCTGATGCAGCCAGGCAATGAATGAGGCGAGAACTGCGATGGCTAGAACCACGCACAGAGCCAAGGTCCACCCAATCGAATGGGAGAGAGGGGGCAAATGGAAATTGCTCACGCCATTGTGCTGCGCGAGCGATACGCCGGCCACAAGCGCGGAGCCGGCGAGTACGATCAGGCCCGCGATGGACGGCCCCCACATCGCACACCAGAGCGCCGAGCTGAGCGCGAATCTGCGAAGGGGCGGCAGTGCGGCACAGACGACAAAGACCGCTGCTCCGATAATGAGGAACAGAAACAGGATCATCGGCACCAGCATTGCGAGCATCTCGCCATTCTTGTCTTGCGCCCCGGATAGGTCAAGGAGAAGCTGACCGGCCGTCGTCCAGCGAGCGTCTTAAGATTGGGATTTGCAAGGAGTCGAGCGATGGACACAGGCCGGCGCATCTACCTGTGCCTCTTCGACTCTGTGCATGGCGCGCGCGGTCACCTGATCGCGCGATGGCTGTTTCTGCGTGCGCTCGGCATCGTTTACTTCTCGGCCTTTTTTGCACTGCTGTTTCAGGTGAAGGGCCTGATCGGGACGGATGGCATCCTGCCTGCCGGCGATTTGCTTGACCAGGCGCAGAGGGCCGGTGTGCTGCGCTTCTGGTATGTGCCATCGCTGCTCTGGATTTCATCGTCAGACCACATGCTGATGGCGTTGATGTGGATTGGTCTTATCGCGTCCGTTCTGCTGATCGCGAATGTGTGGCCGCGGGCGATGCTCCTGATTTGCTTCGTGTGCTTTTTGTCGTTCGTCAGCGCAGCGCAGGAGTTTTCCGGCTATCAGTCCGATGGCATGTTGCTGGAAGCCGGGTTTCTCTCGCTCTTCCTCGCGCCGCCGGGGATTCTGCCGGGATGGGGCGCAACGCATCCGCCCGCGCGAGCGGCCATTTTGCTGCTGCTTTACGAATGGTTTCGCATCTACTTCGAATCCGGCGTTGTGAAGCTCGCGAGTGGCGATCCAACGTGGCGCAACCTGACCGCGATGTACGAGTACTACCAGAACGGCCCGCTACCTACGTGGATCGGCTGGTATGCCGAGCAGTTGCCCCACTGGTTCCAGCGCGGGACCGCCGGCGCGACGCTCTTCATGGAACTTGTTCTGGTGTGGATGGCATTTTTGCCGCGTCGCTGGCGCATAGCATGCTTCTTTATCGTTACGGTCTGGCAGGTGGGCGTGATCCTGACGGCCAACTACGCCTTCCTCAACTATCTTGTGCTCTTCCTTGCGATCCTGCTGCTCGATGACGAATTTCTCCGGAGGGTTGTGCCGCAACGATGGAGGTCAGGACTCAAGGAACGAATCTCGCCGCCGCTTGAATTGGGACCGAAACCCGAGTTCGTGAGCATGAATCTGGGTGCAGCGCAGCAAGAAAGAGGGGAGCGGCCAAGGGATGAGCAGCCGGAGGATCGCGTAGAGCCCGACGGGGAAGTACGCGCATTCCGTTGGCCGGGGATGTTTCACTCCGCCGGCATTGCTGTCACAGCGGTGGCGATGATCTGGATTTTCTATGCTACGACGGTAGAGATGCTCGGCATTGTGGTGCACGAGGTTCCGCTGCCCGCGTCCCCGGTTGCAGCGCTTGAGCCCTTTCGCATCGCGAACCAGTATGGGCTGTTTGCGGTGATGACGCCGCACCGTTACGAGATTGAGTTTCAGGGATCGAACGACGGCGCCACATGGACTGCGTACCCTTTCCGCTACAAGCCGCAGGATCCACATGAGCGGCCGCGCATCTATGCGCCCTATCAGCCGCGCTTCGACTGGAACCTGTGGTTCGCCTCGCTGGGTTCATGGATGGAGAATCCTCTTGTGCCACGCACGCAGGTGCTGCTGCTCAAGAATGACCAAGACGTTTTGGGGCTGTTTGACGGAAATCCATTTGGGGATGCGCCGCCGAAGTATGTGCGGACGGTCCTATGGCAGTACTGGTTCTCAAACCGGGAGGAGAAACGTATGGAGGGCGTCTGGTGGACACGGAAGGAGTTAGGGACGTACTCGCCTACCATTGCACGCCTGGACGATGGACGCCTGGGCATCGTCGCATCCGCTTCGCTCCATGGACCGCCGGATTCGCAATGACTTACTAAACACCGCAAAATGCAGGGCTTGGGCGGGTTCGCCGGCTTGATTTCCGCGGCTAAATCCCTTAGAATGAGTTGAACGCATCTGGATCGTTGATGACGTTGGCCGGTTCTGGCAGGCGCGACGAAGCGATCCCAACGCACAGAATCCTGAATCAATTGTTAAAGAGGTATTGAGACCGATGGCAAAGCGTCGTGGAAATCCCAACTGGGGCAAGCCGGAGCCGATCGGGCCGGTTGTCCCTACTGTCACCTCATTCGAGCAGGTGGTGAAGGAATACAAGCTCACACCCGATCAGTATGTTCGCTCCACACGCCTGCGCGAATGGGCGCGGCGGAACAAGAACTCGAAGTACATTCCGGAGGCGCTGCTGGAGGCCTGGGGCTTCGAGATCGAATCGACCCTCTAGTGGTGTGAGCAAATCCGATTCGAGCGCCGCTCCATGAGGGCGGCGTTTCCATTTTGCAAGCGTGATGCCTCAAGAGTTCATTCCGTTCACGCGGCCGGAGCCGCAAGTATCATCGAGAGCATTATGAAGACCTCAGGAACTGGACGCGTGCTGGCGATACTCTTCATCGGAGTAATCGGGGGGATTTATCTTCATTTCCGCCAGATGCGCTGGCTTGGGCGTGGACGGGACGCTTATCTGGCGGCGGAGTCCCAGTGGTTCGACAATGTATCGAGGTATCACTCCAGCATGACGATGATCATCGCCGGCATCATTCTGGCGGTGCTGGCTTATGGCGTATATGAGATTATCGCTGCCGGATTCACGCGGCTGATCCCGCCGAGCGAGGTCGAGGAATAGGGCGATGGCTTCCGACGTCAATTCGCAGGCTGCATCGAACTTTGCCACGGTGGAAGAGGCTGTGGCGGAGATTCGTGCGGGGCGGATGGTGGTGGTGGTAGACGATGAAGACCGCGAGAACGAGGGTGATCTTACGCTGGCGGCGGAGTTCGTTACACCCGAGGCGATCAACTTTATGGCGCGCTTTGGCCGCGGCCTGATCTGCCTGACCCTGACCGAAGAGCGCGCGGACTATCTGCGGCTTGCGCCGATGACGCAGGAAAACACTTCGCGTTTCGGTACGGCGTTTACAGAAACCATTGAGGCACGCGAAGGAGTGACGACGGGGATCTCGGCGGCAGACCGTGCGCATACGATCCGCGTTGCGGTCGATCCGCGCTCCACTGCGAATGATCTCGCGCGGCCGGGGCACGTGTTTCCGCTTCGCGCACGACGCGGCGGCGTGCTGGTGCGGGCGGGACAGACGGAGGCGTCGGTCGATCTCGCGCGGCTGGCGGGCGTGGTTCCGGCCGGCGTCATCTGCGAGGTGATGAACGAAGACGGCACCATGGCGCGCATTCCGGACCTGGTGAACTTCTGCGCCGAGCATGGCCTGAAGATGCTGACCGTGGCCTCGCTGATCCGCTATCGGCTGCAAAACGAGCGATACATCCACCGGGTGGCCGAGGCTGTGCTGCCTACGCGCTATGGGGATTTCCGCATGATCGCGTATGAGAGCGAGGTGGACGGAGCGGAATCGCATGTTGCGCTGGTGTACAACCGGGAGACGCCGGGCGAAGAGGCGAGCCAGCGCGAGACTACTGCCGGCGACCCGATGCTGGTTCGAGTCCACACGCACTGCCTTGCGGGAGACGTGTTCGGGACGACGCTATGCGACTGCCATGCACTGATGGACAATTCATTGCGCATGATTGCGGAAGCCGGCCGGGGCGCGCTGGTGTATCTGCATAACGGCAGCCGCGGATTCGGGATCGATCGGTCCGGCAGGGCTGAAGATTCGGATCGATCCGAACACTCCGGCCGGACCGTTGCCAGCGTTGCCGCGCCGCACCGCCTGATTCTGCATCGCGATGCCAACCGCGTGCCGCGCGCCGCGGAGCCGTGCGATGAGCGCGGACATCGCACCCAGCGTACGCTGCGGCAGGTGGGACTGGGCGGGCAGATACTTTCCGACCTGGGCATCCGCCACATCCGGCTGCTGACCAATACGCCCACACATGTGCCTGCGCTGCAGGGCTTCGGCATAGAGATCGTGGCGCAGGTGCCGATCCCGCTGAGCGGACGCGAGCGCGCTGCTAGTGCACGATGAGGTTCAGCGTGACCGTCTGCGTGATCTGGTTGCCACCGCTCGTGCCGCTGGCTGTTACCTGGTATTGATAGCTTCCGGCCGGCGTGTAGCGCAGATTGGTTGGGCCGCTGATGCCGGGGCTCGATGGGTGTCCGCCGCAGGCGCTGGATGTCATGAGCAATGCCGTCGCGAAGATTGCCAACATTGCGAGGCCGATCCGCCGCCTGGCGCGGGATTGTGAGGGGCGCACCTTCCATGTAAAGAGGAGAGCAGGAAAGAGAAGCGCCAGCGCGGTCTGACTGACGTTACGCCGATCCAGTGGACCCGGTGCGTTAGTCGCTGTCGTAGTAACCGTATTGATGGTCGCGGCGGAGTTCTGGGCACCAGTTGTGAGCATGACGCTGGAAGGCAGCAGAGAGCAGGTGGCATATTGTGCCGGTGTAACGGGTGTGCAGTTGAGGACCACGTTCCCGGCGAATCCGTTTGCAGGCGTCACAACGAGGCTGTAGCTTGCGGGTGAGCCGCTCGCGACCGTCGCGGAGCCGGTGTTGGCGCCGTTTACGGTAAGCGTGAAGCTGCCGGCGGGCAGTGCCGTACCGCTTAAGGGAATGGCGGCGGGCGACCCTGGATCGGAACTGGTTACGGTGAGCGTGCCCTGGCGGCCGCCCGGGGCGATCGGCGTGAATGCGATCGTGACGGAACAGCTTGCGCCGACGGCGAGCACGGTTGTGCCGCAGGGCGCGGTGATTGCGTAGTCGCCGGTTGTGGTGAGCGCGATGCCGGTGATCGATGTCGCTCCTGCGTTCTTAAGCGTCAACGAAAGGCTTGCGGAGGAGCCAAGATTCACTGACCCGAATGCCAGCGCAGAGGGGGTAATCTGCAACTGCGACTGCGCGCCCACGCCGGTGAGGGCGACGCCCAGAGGCAGAGGTGCTGCGGAGGTTGCGATCGACAGCGTTCCGGTGCGTGTGCCGCCCTGCGATGGCGCGAAGGTCACTTGCAGCGTGCAGCTTGCGCCTGCAGCCAGCGTGCCGCTGGGCTGAGGGCATGTGCCTGCGGCGACAGAATAATCTCCTGTCGCGGTATACGAATTGAGCGATGCCGAGGAAGTTGCATTGTTGGTGATGGTGACAGGCAACATTGCAGTGGCGCCGACCAGCACCGTACTGAAGTCCAGCGTGCCTGAACTGAGAGAGATCGTAGATGGGCTGGACAAGCCGGTGAGAGATGCGAAGTCGAGGGAGGTATTCGCGTTTGAGGAGATTTCGATTGCACCCGGGCGGACGCTTCGGCCGCTGTCCGGCTGAGGCGTAAAGACTACGGAGATTGAGCAGGTTGCACCGGCGATGAGCGTAGCGCAGTTGGTGGTGGCGGCAAAATCGGGAGAACTTTGGACGCCTGAGACGGTTATGGAGGCGGTGCCGGTGTTGGTAAGCGTGATGGCCTGCGGTGCGGATGCGGTGCCGACGGCAGTATCCGCGAAGCTGATGGAGGCAGGCGACGCCGTGAGCGTCATCACGGGACCTGCGTTTGAAGGCGATCCGACAAGCACCGGTGTGGATGTTCCAGTGAGATTTACAAGATCTGGACTGGAGACCGCATCGCTCTCAATGGTGAGCAAGCCGTTGTCCGTGCTTGTGGGCGGCGGATTTGATCCGGTTGCGGCCTGGTTCACCGGTGTGTAGTTGAGCGTGACGGTGCAACTGCCGCCGGGGAGCATGGTGGCGCCGCAGGTAGTTGTTGAAAGGAAGGGCCAATTGCTGGTGACGCGGCGTACCGTCAGCGGCGTTGCGGTGGCGGCGTTGGTCAGTGTCAGTATGCGAGTGGCCGATTGTCCCGATGGCACTTGTCCGAAGTTGAGCACCTCGCCTGGTTGGAGGCCTCCGGAGATCGCGAGCATTGCTGTGCCGGCGCCGTAGCCTTCGACATATGCCAGACCGTTTACCGCGGCGCTGTTGTCGGTGGGTGTGCCTTGCGCGGTGATGGTGCCGGTGATGTCGCCGTTAGTGAGCGGCAGGAAGGTGACGGAGAAGCTGCAGTTGCCGTTCGGCATTACGGTAGTGCAGGGAGCGCCGGTGAGCGCGAACTGGCGTGGAAGTGCGACATTGAGCGCCAGCGTTTTGGTCGTCAGATTATTGATGGTGAATTGTCGCGTGAGGCCGGCAGAGCCGATCGTTTGCGGGCCATACTCGGCGGTGCCGGGCACGATTTCGAGGCCGGCGTTCTGGGTGGTGTAAGCGCCCGTAAGCTGCACAGTCAGATTGGTGAGCAACTGGTCGCCGCCGCTGCTGGTCTGCGTGACCGGGATGGTCAGTGTGCCGGAGGCAGGGCCGGTTACGGGGGTGAAGATCGCCGTGACTGTGCAACTCGCCGCGACCGCCAGCGTGCTGCAGTTCGTTGTCACGCTGAAACTTTGCGGGCCGGTGCCGGCCGTGGTTGCGACTGGGATGCCGATCTGCTCGGCTGCGGCGGAGGTGTTGGTCACCGTGACCGTTTGTCGAGTTGCACTGGCGTCGGGAACGTTCCTGAAGGTGAGGGCTGTTGGACTGAGGGCGACGCCGGGGTCCGCTTGTCCATAGCCAAGCAGCGAGGCGGTTGAGGTTGTTGATCCCGTCTGGAGCGTCAGCGTTCCGGCACGAGTTCCCAGGGTGGTGGGAGTGAAGGCGACGGCAATTACGCATGAAGCGGTATACGGCAGTGAGCCGCCGCAGGCCGAACCGCCGGTGACAGGGTTCGAAATTGTGAAATCGCCGGTCGTCGCCGGCGCACTGAGAGTGACAGAGGCCCCGCCCTGGACAAGGTTCGTCACAGTAAACCACTGCGCATCGCTGCTGCTGTGCAGTGGAACCGGCCCGAAGTCCACAGTTGCGGGTGTCAGCAGCAGGCCTGTCTGCGGCAGGCCTGTGCCGGTCAATGACAGAACGTAAGCGTTGCCGCCTGCGGACGAGGTCAGGGTCAGGGTGCCCGTTTGCAGGCCGATCGCTGTCGGCTCGAAGACGACGCCGAGCCAGCAGTTATAGCAGGTGCCGGTCGCGGTGGTTCCGAAGGACGCGATGGAGGGCTGACCATGGCCGTAGCCGATGTCTTCTACGCGGACAAGACCGAACGATGGGCCCGTAACGGTTGCAGTGAGCGTCGTAAATGGTTGCGTCACTTTGATCCAGGTGACGATCGGCTGTTCCACGATCGCCTCGCCGAATGCGATGCTGCCGTTATTTGGCGGCGAGAGAATCGCGGTGCCGACTCCTGAGAGCGTTACGTAGGCCGGCGTGGTGTTTGCGCCGGCGGTGACGGCGAGAAGGCCTTGCCGCGTTCCCGGCTGCGATGGAGCGAAGGCGAGAACCACGTTGCAGGAAGTATGGCCGGAAAGTGAGGCGCCGCAGTTGGTGGTATCGGTGAAGTCTCCGGCAAGCGTGAGCGCCAGCGAGAAAGGCGATGCGCCGGTATTGGTCAATGTGATGGACTGGGTTGTGGAAGAGATGCCGGTCACTACTACGGGAGTTGGGAAATTGAGGGCTTCGGCCGAGACGCTGAGGTTGGGGTTTGCGCTGGCCCCGTTGGCCGATGGCTGCGGAAGAGTTGTGCCAGTGAGTAGCGTGGTGAGTCCCTGATCCAGGGCTAGGGTGACCGAGTCCGATGACGGCGATTGCGCGCTCTGGTATGCGAGCTTCAACTGGCACACTGAGAGCGGTTCCAGAACGCCCGGACATCCGTCGGTGACCGAGAAGGGGGAGCTGTAGGGGAGCTCTACGGCGGTGTGTAAGGCAGTTTCGGTGGAGTTGTTGGAGAGATAGAGATAACGCTGCAGTTTCAGACCGCCGACGTATTGCGTTCCGAAATCGACCTGGGGTGAGGATACGGAGAGCTGCGCTGCCTGGGAGTATGCGGTGAGCAGGACATCGTGCGTGCCGATGAGCCAGTCTGTGTGGACGGCCCCATCGTTGGAGGGGCTGCTTGATGCCGTGATCCCGAGTGTGATGTGGCAGGTTGCGCCCGCGGGAAGGGTTTTAAGTCCGTCGCCAGCCGCGGCGCAATCGCTGGCCGTTTCAGCGATGGTGTAGGGCAGTGTGGCTTTGGGATTGGCATCGAGTGCGGAGGCGAAGGTCTGCGCCTGCTGCGAGAGGTTTGTGACGGTGATGGTTTGAGTGACAGGTCCGGAGACGGAACTGACGATTCCGAAGTCGAGCTCTTTGGGTGCAAAGACAACAGGGAGTGGCGTAATTCCGGAGGCCAGGGCGGGCAGGCTTTGTGTCTGGGTGGAGGCGTTTGCCGCGGAGACGGTGATGGTGCCGGGGCCGCTGCCGCTCAGTTCGATTGCACATTCAGCTCCCGCGGGCAGTGTGGTTTCGCAGTTTGAGGCGGAGGTGAAGCCGGTTACGGCAATCTGAACGCCAGCGGCTTCGGCGGAGCCCAGGTTGCGCAGGGTAAGGTTCGGCGAATCATCGATAGAGAGCGCGAGGGATGCGGTGGCGGCGCTCGCGTTGGCGGGCACCGTGAGCCTGGCAAGATATGCCGCCGATCCTGAGCAGAGGCCGCCATTGCACGCCGCCGGCGAGATGACCGCGGAGCGAACGGTGGAAGGAAACGCGTTTGTCGGGGCGTTTTCCAGGGGCAGATCGTAAGTTATGGCCGGGAGGAGTGCCTCGCTGGAGGATGGCTGAAAGCTGCCGGCGAGAACCGCGTTGCCGCTTGCATCCGGTGCTACTCCGGTGAGCGTCACGGGAGCGCTCGCGTTGGAGGGGCTTGTGGTTGGTGTTCCGCCGAAGCGGGCGGTCTCGTCTATGAGCCCCGATGAATTTACGTGGACGGCGAAACTGCTGCCGAACTCCTGCAGTGGCTGAAGGGGGAAGAGTGGCAGGGTAAGATTGCCGACGACCCATGCTGTGCCCGAAGGTCCTGGCGCAACATAGGATTGGGTCCCGGGCGCAAGCAGTGTCGATTGCAGTACAGCGCTTCCGTCGAGCGGCATCCTTATGAGCGTTTGATAGGTTGTCGGGGCCAGTGGTTCGGTGACGGTGGTGACAGCAAACTGTCCCAGCGAAATGGCGCCGGAGAGTAAGAGGTTGGCAGTGCCAGCATCAATCGCGATGGAGGTCACGCCGGCGCCGGGCACGTAGGTGGAAAACACGATGCCGCTGCCGGCGGAATTCAGCCGCGTCAGAAAACCCGACGTCGATCCGAGGATCGCAGGCACGAGCGCAGCGACGGTGGGAAAACCGGACGAGGTGGTTGCACCTACGACGTACGCGTTGTCTGAAGCATCGGCGGCGATCCCGGCCGGCATGACATTGCCGTTGAAGGCGCTGAGATAGGTCGCGTACTTGAGGTTGGTTCCATCAGCCGAGAAATTCTCGACGAAGCCGTTTTGCGTACTGCCTGTGGCAGGGAATTGACCGATTGCAGACGGCGTGACCGGGAGCGTCGACGAAAAAATACTGCCGGTAATGAAGACACTGTCGCCGGTGGCCGCAATTGCATCGGGTGCAATTGCGCTGGCGCCCCCGAAAGAGATCCATTGCGGGTTGAGTCCGCTATCGAACTTCGCGACAAAGGCATTGGTCGCATTTGCGATTGAGGCTGGAAATGGGGTTCCCGTCGTTCCAATCATCGCGCCCGACGTGCTGGTTCCTGTGACGTAAATGTTGCCGGCCGGATCGAGCGCCATCGCCAGTCCGATGTCGCCCTGCGCGCCGATGAGCGCCTGGGCCAGAAGATTCGCGGCGGTCGCGTCAGTCTTCAGCAGGCGCACGCCGTCTTTCTGGTCCAGCAGTAAGACAAGATCGCCCTGCGCGTCCACTTGCACGGCGTTGATCTGGCCGACAGGGACGTTCTGATTCGAGAGCGCTGATCGCAGCCCAGCGAATGCAAGCGTCTGCGGACCGGTTTGCGGCGGCTGCTGGGCGCGTGTCTCCATTCCGGCAGACCACATGACGGCAAAGATCGCGACAGTCCATGCGCGATATGCGCCGAAGCGTGTACCAGGTTTGGGCGGAAGATAAAAAGATTGAGCGCAGCATTGTGCGACTGCGCACCGCACGGTATGTAGGAAGTCCCTCATGGTCATCTGGCTGCGGCGTTGCTCGAGGTAGCAGCCTGCCCTCAATATCCATGGAAACCAGCGTGCTTGAACGTTCTCGCCGGGGAATTAGCAGCGAAAGGTAACTATACAGTGCAGATTCGGGAATGGGTACTGTTACTTTGGGAAGTTCCGCGCGACGGATGGCATGCTTCATGCCTGTGTGTTGGTCGACGGTCCTGGGATCGTATGTGTGGCGAGGTTAAAAGGGCGATTGCTTCGGTGGGATTTGCGCCGCGGCGACACGGGGATGCCAGAGCCAGTCAAGGCCGCGGTCGCGCATCGATCTCTCAAGTGTGGCGTGGTCTGCGTAGCGAATTGCCTGCATGCCCAAACATTGCGCCGCGGAAATGTTCTCCTGCTTGTCGTCGATGAACAGAATTCGATCGAGTTCGATGCGCAACAGTTCTGAGGCGGCGCGGAAGATTGCCGGCTCGGGTTTTGCCATGCGCAATTCGTAAGACCAGATGCAGCGCTCGAACGATGGAAGCCAGGCGAGCCGCCTCGTCAAACCTTCGGCCATCGCGTCGCCGATGTTGGAGAGAATGGCAGTACGGACGCCGGCGCGCTGCAGACGCGCAGCCCAGGCAATCATCGGACGATTCGGTTGTGCCCAGAGATCGATGTCGGCCGACAGAAGGGCGTTGATCTGCGCATCATCGAAGGAGATCGTTGCATGTTGGGCGACTGCCCGCCAGTAATCGGGGCCGTTGAAGACGCCGCGATCGTAGTCGTGGCGAAGGGCCCAGTAGGCGTCGTGGAGTTTGTCGGCGTTCATGTGACTGATGGTTTGCATGTGCGACCAGGCTGCGGGGTCCGGGGGCGTGGAGAGGACCTGTCCGTAGTCGAACAGCACGAGGTCCACGCCGGAAGCGCTGCGGTGACTTGCTGGTTCATTCGCTTGAGAATCCATTTGCTTGATTCTAGCGATTTACCCTTGAAGAGATGAGTACTCCAGCATCGCCGGAGATCACATGGTGGACGCCGGAGCTGCGTTCATGGCTTGACGTGGCTTCGCGCGAGGCGGGCTTCGTTGTGGCGGGGATCGCTTCGGTTCCTGATCTCCGGGATCGGGCCGCCGCGCAGCGCTTTTCCGACTGGGTCGACCGTGGCCGCGCCGGAGAGATGGAATATCTGAAGCGGCGAGACGAGTCGGGCGCACTTGTTCGCGGTTCTGTCTCCACAGCCTTCCCGTGGGCGCGGTCTGTCATTGTCTGCGCGATCGACTACAGTTCCGTTTCAGCCCGCTCGATCGATTCGGCTCCGTCCACGGCCGGCTGGATCGCACGCTATGCGTGGTCGGGATATGCGACAGAAAATGGAGAAACCGATCCAGCGGATTATCACGAGGACATGATTTCGCGACTACGCCGCATCGAATCGGGGCTGTTGGGGCAAGCCGCCTGCGAGACACGCTGCTATGTGGATACCGGACCTCTGGTGGAGCGGGCGGTCGCCAGCGATGCGGGAATCGGCTGGATTGGCAAGAATACGTGCTTGATCAACCAGCAACTCGGCTCATGGCTGTTGCTTGGGGTGATTCTCACGTCACTGCCGGTGCAGGCGGAGAGTATGAATGCTGAAGGAGCAGCCTCTCTGTTCGCGGTTCCGGCGGCCGATCGCTGCGGCAGCTGCACGCGTTGCATCGATGCCTGCCCGACGGGCGCGCTGCTTGGCTCTCATTCAGCTATGGCGGCACGCGAGATGGACGCGTCTCGCTGCATCGCTTATCTGACCATTGAGAAGAAAGGGGAGATAGCGGAGGAACTTCGTGCGCCGATTGGCCGTAACATATTTGGCTGCGATATCTGCCAGGAGGTTTGTCCATGGAATGCGAAGGCTGCAGCGAGGCCTGCGGTAAATGCCATCGCACAATCATCACGCTCTGAGACGATGAAGTTGCCGGCGATGCGACCGCGGGACGAGCTTGTCAATCCTGAGTTCGAGTGGCTTGTCCGGATGAATTCACGTGAATTTCGCCGGTGGTTCCGTGGTTCTCCGCTTGAGCGTACCGGGCGCAAACGCCTGCTGCGCAATATCGCGATCGCCATGGGTAACAGCGGCGAGGCGCGCTTTCTTCCAATCCTGGACAAACTGACTGAAGAACACAGAGCGGCGCATCCCAATGACCTTGCTATCCGTAATGCTGTCCTGTGGGCGCGAGAGCAGATTCTTGCGCGCCAGGATGTCAGGGGGCGGCAGCCCGCGCAGGAAAGCGGCCCAAATTGCGGCTCCGGGGAGCCTGAATCCGTCTGCTAGCCTAGAGTGAACTGCCATGACCGCACTTGACGTGCAGGAGAATCAGCCGAAAGCGTCCGCAGTCCCGATCGCGCAGGTAAAACCAGTGGTGCGCGGCACGGGGTTCGGCGCGCAGGTGATTGCGCTGGCGAAGTATATGACGCGCACGGAGGTGCACACATACGCTTTCAGCGTGGCGGCCAACGTAATCCTCTCGCTGTTCCCCTTCATCGTCATGATGCTGATGCTGTCGCGATCGGTGTTTCATTCCACGGCGATGGCCAATGTTGTGATCGAGATGATGACGCATTTTCTGCCGTCCAACCAATACTTCATCCTGCACAATATGGATCTGCTGGCGCATCCGCATAAGACGACGGAGATTTATTCGATCGCGATGCTGCTCATCAGCTCTACGGGAATTTTTCTGCCGCTCGAGGTTGCATTGAACCAGGTATGGGGCAGCAGCA
This sequence comes from Acidobacteriaceae bacterium, assembly GCA_035572415.1. Taxonomy (GTDB): domain Bacteria; phylum Acidobacteriota; class Terriglobia; order Terriglobales; family Acidobacteriaceae; genus Edaphobacter. Next base: position 1,802 of record DATNAU010000111.1, on the reverse strand, counting down.
AGAACCGGTCCTACTTGCACAACCAGTTCGTCGCGCTGTGCCTGGCGTTTGCGATTGGCTTGCTGGCGATGGCTTCGGTCGCGCTGACGGCATGGCAGCGCAGCGCACTGGGATGGATATTTTTCGAGCACACCAACAACTCCGTTTTCCGGTTTCTGGACATTGTGCTCGATGGCGGTCTGCTGCGGATTCTGTCTCTCGTCGCGAGCATTCTGATCTTCTTCCTCATTTACTGGGCGCTGCCGAACCGGAAGGTCCCAGCCCGCGCGGTGCTGCCGACCGCGATCGTGGTTGGCGTGCTGTGGGAAGGTGCGCGGCTTCTCTATATATTCCTGCTTCCGCGGTTGGACTTTTATGCGGTATATGGCCCTTTCTATGTCTCCGTCACATTGATGATCTGGGCGTTTCTTTCGGGTCTGTTGTTACTGGCCGGCGCGCACTTTTCCGCGACGCGGCACGCGCTTGCCGTCGCACGGGACGAAGAGAGCAGGCAGCGGAATGGCCGAACCGCGGAGGGGGAGACCATCCGTGCCTGACCTAAGACAAGCAGGCATGCTGGATCGCGTCCGGCGCCGCATTCCCACCGGGCTGGCAGGCGGCGTGCTCTGGCTTGCGCTCTGGTTTGCGCTGCTATGGTTACTGCGCCATACCTCGCTGCCGGGCCAGACGTTCTTTGGGTGGATGGAGGTGCTGGTTGGCGCGACCCTCGTTTCCCTGGCGCTGCTGCTCGCGGTGCGCCTCATCCGGCGTCACTTCCTCTGGAGCCTTCGCAACAAGCTGATTCTCACCTACCTGTTGATCGGATTGGCGCCTGTCGTAATGCTGGTGACTCTCGCGGTAGTGCTGGCGTATTTCGCGACCGGTCAGTTCTCCATTCATCTGGCGGACGCACGTATGCATCAGGAACTGGATGAGCTGAGCGCGCAGAATGCGGCTCGTGTATCCGGAGCAGGACGCATTATGAGGCTTATGGAGTCAGGGGTTATCGGGCCCCCACGACCCAGACCGCCTTTCGTATCGAGACGCCAGAACCGTCCAGCGAGCGATCAGCAAACCCCAACCGCTCCCGGCGCAGAGCGCACTGGAGCGGCGAGCGATGTCGAACAGGCCCAGACTGCCGCGGAGGGGCTCGCGGAAGCGACGCCAACCACCGAGGCATTGCCAGATGTGCTTCGCGCGCGTCTTCGTCCGCGCACGCGAACATTCCTCAATGGAGTGCCCTGGAATCCACCGGGCAGTCGTCCTGCAGGTGCTCCAACTGTTGAGGGGAGCGACCTGCTGGGGCTACCTGTGTGGGCAGCCGATCTTCATGGGAAGGAGTTTCATGGCCTTGTGCTCGATGGCGAGGACCTTTATCTTGTCGCGATCGCTCAGCGGCACATTGACGGAAAAGGGACGCTCACGTCGGTCACGAGCCTGCCGGTCGATGGTGCGCTGATGGATCTGCTCGCAAGAGGGTTGGGCCAGGTAGAACTGGCGGGACTGCGGCCTGAAACCACGCACGCAACGATTGTGAACTCTACCGTCAGTTCTGAAGCGGGGAGCCGGCGCAGGAGGACCTCGCCGCACATCGGAGGCAAGGTTTACAGCGAAGTGTCCGTCTATGGCGGTGTTCAGCCGTTGCCGGTCAATTTCTGCGACTTCCGTCTACCCTTTGCTTCCACGCTCGACACCATCGACTGGGAGACAGGCCAGCCGCCTTCGGCTCCGGCAGTTATCACGGTCGAGTCGCGCCCCTCTCTGCTGTACCGGCAACTCTTCGGCAGCTCGCTGGGCGGGGTCGTCAATCAGGACATGCGCAA
>DATNAU010000110.1:0-9638 GCA_035572415.1 Acidobacteriaceae bacterium | reverse complement strand
GAGATCAGATAGCGCGCGATGTCCGTGATGACGGCGACGTCGGAGGAGGAGTGGCGCGTGAACTCCTGCTCGATGGCCGCGAGATCGTCGCGCAGAAGGTCGAAGACCTCCTTTGCGGTCGCGATGGAGATGGCGCTCACTGGAGTTTAGAGTAGCAAAGCGGTTGCGAGCCGCCGGGAATTCGTCGGAAGTGTGCGCGAATATCGGCTCCTGTTCGGGCAGATCAAGGGCCCGCTGTCTAAAAAACAAATACAGGGGTCCTTCGCTTCGCTCAGGATGACGGCAATCGATGTGATCAGCCGCGGTAGTTGGTGAACTGGAGGGCGACGCCGAAGTCGCCGGCGCGCAGCTTGCCCATGATCTGCTGCAGGGTGTCCTTGTCCTTGGAGACGACGCGGACGGTGTCGCCCTGGATGGAGGCCTGCGCCTTGACCTTGGACTCCTTGATCTGCGCGACGATCTTTTTTGCGGCGTCGGAGTTGACGCCCTGCTTGAGCGTGATCTTCTGGCGGACGGACTGGCCGGCGGCGGGTTCGACCTTGCCGTATTCGAGGTTCTTGAGCGAGACGCCGCGCTTGACGAGCTTCTGCGAGAGGATTTCGTTGACGGCTTTGAGCGAGTAGTCGCTGGCGCTGGCGAGTTGGAGGGCCTCATTGCCTTCGAGTTCGATCTTTGACTTTGAGTCCTTAAGATCGAAGCGTGCGTGGACCTCTTTCGAGGCTTGCTCGATCGCGTTCTTTACTTCCTGGAGATCGACTTTGCTGACGACGTCGAAGCTGTATTCGGAGGCCATCTCAGTAAGGTACAAGGGGCACGGTTCAAGGTTCAAGGGCAGGCGGCCGGGGCGGTGGATGGGAAGAGCGCGTGGAAGTTGGTGGTGGTGAGGGCGGCGAGTTGGGCGGCTGAGATGCCGCGGAGTTCGGCGAGGGCGGCCGCAGCGTGGGCGACGAAGGCGGGCTCGTTGCGCTGGCCGCGGAAGGGAATGGGCGCGAGGAAGGGTGCATCGGTTTCGACGAGAATGCGGCCAGCGGGCGCGAACGCAGCGGCTTCGCGGATGGTCTTTGCGGCGGGATAGGTGAGATTGCCGGCGAAGGAGATGTAAAAGCCGAGATCGACCGAGCGGCGGGCGTGATCGACCGTGCCGGAGAAGCAGTGCATGATTCCGGGAATGGAATGGGGCTCCCAGTGCTGGGTCAGAAGAACGAGCAGGTCTTCCCATGCGTCTGCCGGGCCGAACTTCGCTTTGGCCTGCGGTGTGGCGAGTTCGGATGTGCGGCAGTGGATGACGATGGGTTTACGCGCTGCGGCGGCGATGCGAAGCTGGGTGAGGAAGGCTTGCTTCTGGATGTCGATTGGTGGGTTGTCGACGTGATAGTAGTCGAGGCCGATCTCGCCGACTGCGATGCAGCGCGGGTTCGCGGCGAGTTCGGCGAGGCGGGCGAGAGCATCGGGTGTGGCGTGCGCTCCTTCCTGCGGATGGATTCCGGCGGTGGCAAAGATGGCGGGAATGGCGGACGCATCTGTCGCCTCGGCGACATCCAGCGCGCGGTGCATCTGGTGGGGTCCATCGCCGATGCCGATGGCGAGGATGGCGCCTACACCGGCAGCCTTTGCGCGGACGAGCACCTCCGGCAACTCTTCGGCGGAGTACATATCGAGGTGAGCGTGGGAGTCAATGAGATGCATGCTCAGCTTCAAGGGTAACTGGTTATGGGAGAAGGCACACGGGGTCTTGACTGCGCGGGGCGGCGAGAGTAGGACTGGGGTTGGGAAGTTACAACCTTGCCATGCCGCCCTGAATCTGAACAAAGACAGCATTCTGTGCGGGTTCTGAGACGCAAAGCTGTGGGGTCCTTGCCTTTAGGTTCGATGTTGCAAGGGTTTGGAGCCGTATGTCGAGCGCAATCTCCCGGCTGAAGCAGATGTTGCCGCTCTCGCGACAAGTGAGAATTTTGGCTCGGCTTATTCCACCCATGCTCTGGTTTCGCTGCGCTCTGGTTTCCAGCAAGCTCCAAGGACGAGTTGCAGAGAAGATTGGCGGTAACAGGAAGCTGACCGAACTGGTGATGCGCGATCACTGGCTGCGTGAGTTTACGGACCGTGGACGGTTTCCGGTTCCGATACGGCTGACGGGGCGCGAAGTGCTGGAGGAGTTTCTTCCGCGTGGACCGGTACTGTACTGCCCGATACACGTCGGAATGAGCGATATTCCTCTGCGGTTTCTGGCCGAACATGGGTATCCGGTGCCCGTTCCGGTTGCAGACGGGGGCCGGATGGTGGGCGTGGACCGGTATCCGGTGATGGGAATGGATCTGGCCATCCCGGCTGTGGCCGCCGGTCCTCATGCTCTGGCGCGGGTGCGGACGCTGCTTTTGCAGGGCACTTCTGTTGCATGCCTCGCCGACCGCGACTACCTGGACGAACGATTCAACGCCAATCCGATGCGACTGGCGTCTCGCATGCGTATTCCGCTTATCTTTCCTTGGGCGAAGCTGGCGAAGGATGGCGTGATTGACTGCGAATTCCGCGCGGCGCCGCACCCGTACGGAGAGAGCGAAGCAGCGATGGAGGAGAACCTAAGTGCGCTGCGACAGATACGCGACGGAATTCTTGCATCGCTTGGCATGGCGGAGGGAGCGGAGAGAGCCTTGCAACCTCAGATCGGCACGCGGGAAACGGTGAAGGAGACAGTGCACTCCCCGGCTGCATAGCCGCTCGACCCGAAGAGCTCACGCGCAGTGTAGGATGCTGGGCATGAGCCATTCCAACCGACGCGATTTATTGACGGCATTGCCCATTCTGACCGGAGCGCTGGTCGTTGCCTCCTCTGCTTGCGCAGAGCAGACGGCGGGGCAGAGTTCGAATGAGGCGAGCGCAACGCCGGCGGTCGGCCGGGGGACGCTGGGGCCAGCGCGGGCGATTCCATTCGATTCCGTGGCTGCGACGCCGACGGCCAATGGCGGAGATCGCCGCGTGATGCTGCGCGGCTCATTGGAGACCGGCGAGAAGGTTGAGTTGCACCAATCCACCCAGATGCCGGGAACGCCTGCGCCCGCGCTGCATGTAGTGCATCACTCAGAGATGATCATGGTGCGGGAGGGGACGCTCAAGGTCGACCACGAGGTGGACGGCAGAGTGGTGAGCGAAACCGTCGGGCCGGGTGGCGTCTTTTACGTTGCGTATGGAACGAAGCACGCGGCGAGCAATGTGGGGATGACGCCGGCTCGGTACTTCGTGGTGCAGATTGGCGGAGATGTGAAGTAGACCAGGTTAGAGGGGTCGAGGTTCGAGGAAAGGAAAACCCACCCTTCGCGGTGCGGCTGCGAAGGGTGGGCCGAAGAAAAGACATGGTTCGAGAGCTATAAGCTGACAGCTATTAAGCTCACAGCCCAAAAGCAGCAGACGGACCTGATCGGCTCCTATGTCTTCTGGATCGAGCGGGCCAGAGCTGTCGCAGGAATTCCCACCCAAGCAGAGCTTGAGTGGGGCACCCGCTTTGTTATTTGTGGCTGGCGAGCTTGTGGAGCTCCGTGCCGGCGAGGAGGAATCCGCCGACGCCGTAGTTATAGCTGGCGGAAGGTTTGTAATAGGAGGGCGCGGCGCCGGTCTGCTGAATATCGCCGAGACGGCCATCGGCATAGACGTGCTGCAGGATGCCGGCCCAGGCTTTGGTGACGACGGGCAGATAGGTTTTGCGATCGAGCACGCCGTTGTTGATGCCCCAGGCCATGCCGAAGGTGATGAGCGTGGTACCGGACATCTCGGGCGCGGGGAAGTCGGTGGGGTCCAGCAGGCTTGAGGTCCACGTGCCGTCGGGGCGCTGAATTTTTGCGAGAGCGGCGGCCATCTCGCGCATCTGCTGTTTGTAGTTGGCGGCGGCGGGATCGTCCTTGGGAAGATATTCGAGTGTGCGGGCGAGGCCGCCCATCACCCAGCCTTCGCCGCGTCCCCAGAAGACCTTCTGGCCGTTTTTCTCCGTCTTGCCGATGTAACTGGCGTCACGCGCGTAGAGGTGCGCGTCCTTGTCATAGAGAAGAGCGTAGGTTTTTGCCCATTCCTCGTCGAGGTAGGTGACGTACTTGCGGTCGCCGGTGGCGTGGTACATGCGGACCCACGTGGGCGGCGCCATGAAGAGGGCATCGCACCACCACCACTCGATGCGGTGGCCGGGGCGTACGGTGGAGGTGTCCGGCGTGAGCGGCACGCGCGGCGCGGCGAGGATGCCGTCCAGGGCACGCTGGGTGTCGGCGATCTGGATGGGCTGCTTGTCCTTGAAGTAGAGCTCAAGCCAGGATTGGGCGACGGACATGTTGTCGCCGTTGGGCAGAGCGGGCGGGCGGGTGATGAGCTGCCAGTTGTAGGCCTTGCCCATGGCCTCCATAGCGTCTCGGTATTTGGTTTGGTGGAACTCATCGGCGGCGGCGAGGTAGCCGTCATAGAGCGCGGCCCAGGTCCAGATGCGGCCATCGAGCTGGCGCGCGCGGTCAGCGACGCCGAAGTACTGGCCGGTCTGGGCGAGCTGCCAGTCGGCGACCTTGAGGACGGCTTTTTCGATGGCGGCCGGCTTGATGGCCGGAGAAAGGTCTTTAGCGAGCGGGCCGGGGTTGTCGGGGTCGGAGCCGAACATGCGGGCGTCATCGCGGGCGATGGATGCGATGCGGGTGGCCTCGGTGTTTGGGGGGGCGGTGGGAGTATCCGTGAGGCCGGGCGCGGTGGGGACAGGAGGCTGGGCGAGTGCAAGAGGAGCGCTCAAAGCGAGCGCGAGCAGAGCAGAGCAGCGAAAGAACATTCGGGACCTCGTGAAATCAGTGTGAATCGCAGGAGGATGATAGTTCGTTCGAGGTTCGAGGGACAAGGTGCGGAAGAGGTCTCATACGGATGCAAACGGTTTGAACGGACTATCTGGACAGCAATACGGGGATTCTGGACACACTGCGCGGTCCAGAATGACGCAAGTAGTGATGACTACTCCTCGCGGAGGACTTCGAGGGGCTTCTGGCCGAGGGTGCGGTGGGAGGCGATCCAGCCGGTGAAGATGGTAAGAGCGGCGGCGATGGCGAGCGCCGCGAGGTTGACGGGGATATTGGCCTTGAAGGTGAGGTTCATCGGCGTGAAGCGTTCCAAGGCCCAGGCGATGAAATTGGCGAACAACAGGCCGACGGCTCCTGCGACGAGGCCGAGGACCGCGAACTCGATCGAAAAGATGGTGGCGATACGCGCGCGGGTGGCGCCGAGGGTTTTGAGAACGACCACTTCGCGGATGCGGCGGTATCGTGTACCGGCGATGGCGGAGGCGAGGATGATGATTCCGGCGAAGATGGAGAAGCCGGAGAGGAACTGAATCACGTAGATGATCTGGATGAGGACGGCGCGGACGCTTTCGACGACCTGGGCGACGTTGATGAGTGTGATGGTGGGATAGGCGGTGTTGAGCGCGCGCTCGAGCTGCGGAACCTGGTTCGGGACAACATGGATGCCGCCATACCAGACGACGGGAATACCGGCGAGCGCGGCATGGTTGAGGGTGTATTCGGCGCGTGAGTAGGCATGCTGGCCGTTGGAGCGAATGGTAGCGGCCACCGTGGCGGGGATGGGCTTGTCCTGCGCATTGAAGGTGATCTGCGAGCCGACGTGGACGCCGAGGCGATTGGCCATGCCCTGCGAGATGGCAACTTCAGGTTTGGTTTCTTTTGCGTTCCACCACGCCCCGTCGACGATGGTGGAGCCGGGGGGCAGCGCGTCATTCCAGGTGAGATTGACGGAGCGGAGCGCTCGGCGCGAGAAGTTTTTCAGCTTGAGGTCGGCGGCAGAGATGCCATCGACCGAGTCGATGCGCGCAGTGACGACGGGAACGAGTTCGGGTTCGGCAGTGACCGAGTGCTGCGAATGGAGGAGGGCTTTCACGCCGGCGATTTCGGAGTCGGCGATGTCGATAAGGAAGACGTTAGGCAGCGTGGGCGCGGCGGAGATGTTCATCTCCTGCACGGCGTCCTTCTGCACGAGGTAGACCGTCATGATCTGCATGATGCCGAGGCCAAGCGCGGCCAGCAGCGCGGCGGAGGGATTGCCGGGGCGGTAGAGGTTGGCGAGGCCGTGGCGCAGCGAGGAGGGCAGATGCAGACGTGTTTCGTTGAGAAAGAGTTTGAGGATGGCGAGCAGCGCGGCGGAGGCGCCCAGCAGAATGAGGAGGACGGTGACGAGGCCGATGGAGAACCACTTGCCGACCTGGACAGAGTCGGACAGGGTGGTGGCGATGAGCGCGAGGCCGAGGAGGATAAGCGCGGTGGCGAGGATCTGGGCCAGATTGCGTGAGACTTTTTTTGCGGCGGCGTGCAGGAAAGGATCGTCGGAGTCTTCGACGGCGCGGCGGAGGATGAGGATGGGGCGGACGCCGCGGATATCGAGCAGCGGCGGCAGCGTGAAGAGGAGCGTGATGAGGACCCCGGCGGCGAGGCCGGTGAGGATGGCGTGCGGTTGTACGTGGAACTCCGGCGGGACGTTGATGAGTTTGGCGAGGAAGGCGGGGAAGGCAAGCTGCACGCCGATGCCGCCGGCGATGCCGAGCAGTCCGCCGAGCAGACCGAGGAAGAGCGTCTGCAGCAGATAGATTTTGATGATCTGCGAGCTGCGGGCGCCGAGAGACTTCATGATGGCGATGGTGTCCAGCCGCTGCTGCAGGTGGGCGCGCATGGCCATGGCGACGCCGACCGCGCCGAGCACGAGCGCGACGAGGCTCATGAGCGAGAGCAGGCTGGTGGCGCCGTCCAGTCCGTTGGTGATGGCGGGCGAGGATTCGCGGTAGTCGGTAACCTGCGCGTCCGGAAGAGCGGCGACGAGTTGCGACTTCAACGCAGCGACGGTGGAGTCAGGCACGGGCTGGCCGGAGGTCGTGGGAGGAAGTTTGAAGAGGACGCGTTCGTTGGCGCGGTTGCCGGGAGCGAGCAGGCCGGTGGAGTCGAGCGCGACGCGCGACAGCAATACACGTGGCCCGACGGTGAAAGAGCCGGAGAGTCGATCAGGTTCGTTCTCGACCGTAGCGGCGATGCGGAAGGTCTGCGTGCCGAGCTTGAGGGGATCGCCGACGTGGAGATTCATGCGTAGCAGCAGGTCGTCGCCGACAGCGACGGTGTCGGGCGTGAGTGCACTACGAAGGGATTGCGCGGGGGCGAGGTCGACCGAGCCGTAGAAGGGATATGCGGCGGGATCGACGGCCTTGATGGAGACGAGGACGGGATCGGGCGCTGAGGGCGAGGATGCCATGGAGAGCATCTCGACGACGGTGGTGGTCTGAAGATGGTTGGCATCGCGTACCTGGTCGATGGCGCGGAGGTCGCCGGGCGTGAACTGCTGGAAGCTGCGGGCGGAGAGGTCGCCGGCCATGATGGAGCGCGCGCGCAGCAGCAGCGTGGTGCGGAAGGATGCGGAGAAGCCGCGGACGCCGGTGAGCGCGGCTACTCCGACGGCGACGGAGAGCAGGACGAAGAAGAACTTCGCGCGCGAAGAGCGCATCTCGCGTGCGGCGATGCGTGCGGCGGTGGCGTAGGAGAGGGAGGGCATCGGCTAGACGGCCTGCGCGGTTGCGCTGGGCGCGGGCATGGGCGGCGGTGTCTTGCGCTGGTCGGAGATGATAAGGCCGTCGCGCAGGGTGACGATGCGAGAGGCGTATGCGGCCAGCGCGGGATCGTGCGTGACGAGGACGAGTGTGGTGCCCTCGCTGCGGTTGAGATCGAGGAGCAGCTGGAGGACGTGTGAGCCGTTGGCGGTATCGAGGTTGCCGGTGGGCTCGTCGGCGAGGACGATGGGCGGGCGCAGGATGAAGGCGCGGGCGAGGGCGACGCGCTGCTGCTCGCCGCCGGAGAGCTGGACGGGGTAGTGCGACATGCGGTCGGCGAGGCCGACGGACGCGAGAAGCTGACGCGCGCGGGGAAGCCCGTCGCCGGTGGCGTTGAGTTCGTGTGGGAGCAGCACGTTTTCGAGCGCGGTGAGTGTAGGGATGAGCTGGTACGACTGGAAGACGAAGCCGACGGTGCGTCCGCGGACCTGGGCGAGCTTGTCTTCGGGAAGGTAGGAGATGGCAGTGCCGTCGAGATGAACATCGCCGGCGGTGGGCGTGTCGAGCCCGGCGAGCAGGCCGAGCAGTGTGGATTTTCCGGAGCCGGAGGCGCCCATGATGGCGACAAATTCGCCGCGCGCGATGGAGAAGTCGAGGCCCTTGAGGATGTCAACGGTGCGCGGGCCGTTGCGGATGGATTTGCGCAAGCCGGAGACGGCGATCATGGGCTGTGAGGAGTTGGCGGGAGGCTCGGAAGAATTCTGCGGCAAGCGGAGGCGGCTCCTTCGGACGATGGGCGCGAGTATGCGTGCGCAGACGTCCGCTGATTATTGATACGTTGGAAGGATGCGGATGGTTCCTTCGCTTGCGATTGTAGCGGTTGCGGCACTGGGGTTGGTGGGTTGCCATGGAAGCGCGGCGCCGGCGCCAGTGCAGAGCAATGGTGCGGGTGTGGCGGAGAGTCCGGCTGCGCCACGAGGGCCGGCGAGGAGCGGCGACGATTCCTCGGTCGAGGACGCGGCGTCTTCAGACGAGCAGCGGGCGCAGGACGAACTTGCGAAGAAAAATGATGGGCGGCCCGTGCTGGTTTGTTTTGGGGACAGCTTGACGGCTGGTCTCGGAACCGGCGCTGGGCAGAGTTACCCGGATTATCTGCAGAAGGACCTCGACGCGCTGGGGTATCAATACCGCGTCGTGAACGAGGGAATCAGCGGGAATACCACCAAGGATGGCGTAATGCGGTTGCCGGAAATTCTGAGGCTGCATCCGCAAATTGCGGTGGTGGAGTTCGGCGGAAACGACGGGTTGCGTGGATTGCCGATCGAGACAACACAAGCGAATCTAGATGAGATCGTTGGAAGGCTGAAGGCAGCCGGCGTAAAGGTGGTGCTGGCGGGCATTACATTGCCTCCAGATTACGGAGAAGATTACATCGGGCGATTTGATGCGATGTATACGGCGACCGCGAAGAAAAATGGGGTGTCGATGCTGCCGTTTTTGCTGGAGCATGTGTATGGCGTGCCGGGGATGATGCAGCGGGATCAGACGCACGCAACAGCCAAGGGGAATGAGGTAGTTGCACGCAACGTGCTGGGTCTGGTTCGACCTCTATTGCGCAAAAAATAGCGCTTCCACCGAGGCAAAAAGGGCATCCAAGTGTTTTATAGAACACCAAGCGGGCGCCGGACTTTTGTCCAGTCCTCCCGCAAAAGAATGGAGAACGAGATGGATCAAGGAACGATTTGGAAGAGGGTTATGTGCGGTGCGGCATTGGCGGCCGGCATGGCAATTCCGGCTTCGGCGCAGGTGCGGTTGGGCGTGGTGATCGGCCGTCGAGAGCCGCCGCCGCTGCGGTATGAGGCGCGCCCGCGGATGCCAGGGCCTGGATATGTGTGGGTGGACGGTTACTGGAACTGGGACCGCGGCCGCTATGTGTGGGTGCCAGGAGTGTGGCAGCGGCCACCGTATGTCGGCGCGTACTGGAGCCATGGCCACTGGGACCACTACAACGACGGCTGGCACTACCATGAAGGCCACTGGGACCACGACGACCATGGCGATCATCATGACTGGGACCATGATCGCG
>DATNAU010000109.1:0-12282 GCA_035572415.1 Acidobacteriaceae bacterium | reverse complement strand
CCCGCGCCGCGCAGCTCCTCCAGCGTGAACAGCGGTGTTACCCCGAACTCCGTGATGTTGGCCAGCACGGGCACGCCTGTGCGTTCCACAAACGCCCGGTACTGCTGCAGCTCTGTCACTGCCTCGGGGAAAACCATGTCGGCGCCGGCTTCGACACACGCCGCGGTGCGATCCAGCGCGGCATTCAGTCCCTCATTCGCCAGCGCATCCGTGCGCGCCATAATGACGAAGCTTTCATCCGTGCGTGCATCCACCGCCGCCTTAATGCGGTCCTCCATCTCACTGCTCGGCACGATCGCCTTGCCCGGTCTGTGTCCGCATCGCTTGGCCTGAACCTGATCTTCGATATGGCAAGCCCCCGCGCCTGCCTTGATCAGCGACCGCACGCTCCGCGCCAGATTGAACGCGCCGCCGAAGCCCGTGTCGATATCCACCAGCACCGGCAGCGAAGTCGCGTCGGTAATCCTTCGCACATCGACCAGCACATCGTCCAGCGAAGAAATGCCGAGGTCCGGCAAGCCGAGCGATCCTGCGGCCACACCGCCGCCCGAAACATACAGTGCGCGATATCCGCTTCGCTCCGCCATGCGCGCGTGATACGCGTTGATCGCGCCGACAATCTGCAGCGGACGTTCTTCCTGGATGGCTGCGCGAAAGCGCCCACCCGCCGACGCATGTTCCATCGACCTCACCCCTCACTGTGTATAGGACAGAGTACGCGAATCCGGCGGCGATGCCCGATCTTATTACCGGGCTGCCGAAGCCTTTTCGTCTACCTCCAGCCGCAGGTAATCATATTGCACCCCGTTCATCACCGGGCCCGCGGGCACAGTAAGCTGCAGGCTGTTGCCGCCCTTCTTCAGGAGTGCGGCGTCGAAGGATACATCCCGCTCTTCCCAGTAGCCGCGGTCGGAATCGCGATGGATCGCGCTGGTATTGGGAAGCCCGGTAATCACGCCGGCCTCCTTCCCATTCACCGCAATCGTGAGGCTCCGCGCCTCTGTCCCCGCGAACGCGAGCCGCAACGTCGCCTTTCCGTGTTCGTCCTTCGGCAGATTGAAGTTTACCGTCCACGTTGTCGCCGTACCGCGCGAGCTGCCGCTGTCGTCCGTCGCATGCGGCACCTGCATCATGTTCCAGTCTTTGTGGAAGTCGCTCTTGCCTATCGTATAGTTCACATCCTTGGGAAACTGTTTCGGATACTCGTTATAGATGCCCCAGCGCCAGTAGTGATCCCCGTTGAAAAACTCACCCGACGTGCGGTCCGGATAACCAATCTGCCATATCTGCCGTCCATAACGGACCGGCGTCCATACCAGCTGGCCTGCCTGGATCGTTTTTCCCGGCGGCACCGTCACATCGGCCTTCGCATATTCCCCCAGCACTCCATCCGCAAACGCGTGCAGCGTGTATGTGCCCGGACGAACGCCGGCAATCTTAAAGTTTCCCTGCGCGTCAGCCCGCACCCAGTACTGGTAATACTTGCCGTCATGCTGCCAGTCCACCGTCCGCCCATTGGCCAGTGTGTAATCGGGGTGCGCAAGGCCCACAAGAAGATGCTGCATTTTCTCGGCCGGGGCCTGCGGATCGTGCAGCAGAATCCGTCCAGCGACTCCTCCCAGTTGCGCCGCCGCCGGATAGCCCGGAGCCGCCGCCCACGCATATGGCCACTGCTTCGCTTCACTCGACGCCTTCGCCAGCGCGTCGTGCCACATCGCATCCGGCGATGGACCTGAGTTGCAGTACAGCAGAAATGGCCCTATTGTCTTTGTCCACTCCTCGCCTTTGGAAACTACAAGCTCCGTTCCTCCGTAGTGCGGTCCTTTCCACACGTACAGCAGTGTCGGCGCCGCCGGAGCGGTAAGGCTTGTCGTAAACGTCGCATCCCGGTGCGTGATCAGCTCCAGCTTCGTCGGGCCTCCGCTCATATAGTCGAAGTTCGCTGTCACCACCCACAATCCAACATGGTCCGACGTGCTGCTCCATCCGTATGCCGGCGTGTCGAACTGCACCGCGCTGTAGTCGTACTTGTGTTCCACCTGCCCTTTCAGGATGCCGCTGTTCATCTGGCGCGCTTCTTTCATGTTCATCACCGTGCCGTGGTCCCAGTCGTACGCGGTAATCATCATCATGTTGCGCCGCGCATCCACGGTCATCCAGTCGAAGACCTGATCATTCAGCTTCGCCGCAAACCGCCCCACAGGGAAACTCAGCTCCGGGTACTCCGGCTTATGCTCCCAGATCGCCTCCAGATAAATCGCCGAGCTGCCCCTCGCCAGCGAATAGTGGATATCCACATCCGCCGGCACTGTGTTCCTGCCTCCGTCATACGCAAATCTGCAGGAGATCGTCGCCCGCTCCCCGTGGTTCGCTGCCGGATCATCCATAACGGTAACAACCGGGTTCGCTCCGAAGTGCATCTGCGTGCCCGGCAGCGACCAATAGCCGTTCTCCTTGTCGCCAACGCCCAGCATCGCAATGCCCTTGTACTTCAGCGCAAGAACCGCCGCCGACTGCGCATCAATTTCCGCGGAGACGACGCCATTGGCCAGCGTGTAGCCGGTTGGCGTTTTGACAAGCGTCACGGCGTCCGCCGCAGCGGCCCTTCCCACTGACACCAGGCAAAGAGTCAGCATCACGCTCGAACGGAATACTAGGCAGTTCATTCGCATAGCAGCTACCACAACCGACGGGGCCGCCGCTCTGCCGCGAGCCGAACTCGGCCTCTCTGGGTGTTTGCTACTACTGACGCATTGCAAAGGAAGATGGACGCAGACCGGCCAATCCTCGGCCATCCTTCCATCACTCCTTGCGGGTACTACACCGTGTCGCAAACCAGAATCGCCAGCGAGTCCGGCGGCAGAATGATCTCATCGGCACGCAGCTCAATTCCAGCATGCGATGCGAGCTCCATGCGATGGCCTGCATCCGTTGCGAAGCAGGCCGGATCCGTCCCCAGGTTGGCCAGGATGCGAACATCGCCCCGCCCCAGCCCGGGCCGCGTGATCTCCAGCCACTTGGCCTGTTCATCGCATTCCACGCGCAGATGCCCAAGGTCGCCGTCGTTCAGCGCAGGCAGCCGCCGCCGCAGTTGAATGAGCGAGCGATACCAGGCCAGCATCTCCTTGTGTTTGTCCTCGTCCACCTCGTACCAGTTCAGCTTGGACCGATCGAACGTCTCGCGCGCCTCCGGGTCCGGAACATCCTTCTCTGCGAATCCGAATGCAGCGAATTCCTTCTTGCGCCCTTGGCTCACGGCTTTCGCCATCTCCGGATCCTCATGATCCGCAAAGTAGAGGAAAGGAGTGGACGCGGCAAACTCCTCCCCCATAAAGAGCAGCGGCACGAACGCCGCGGTCAGCACAATGCCCGCTGCAACCTTCGCCCGCTCCATGCCGATGAGATGCTCGATCCGTTCGCCCTGCGCACGGTTCCCAACCTGGTCATGGTTCTGCAGAAAGCAAAGGAAGTGATGCGCGGAGAGGCCTTCTACCGGCCTGCCATGATGCCGGCTGCGGTACTCCGAATACCCTCCGTCATAGACGAAGACGTCGCGCATCGCCTTCGCAACGCACTCTATGCTGCCGAAATCCGAATAGTAACCGCCCGGCTCCGAGTGCAGCACGGTGAACAGCGCATGATGAAAGTCGTCGCTCCACTGCGCGTCAATGCCCCAGCCGCCGGCCTCCCGCGGCCGCACAATGCGTGGATCGTTCAGGTCGCTTTCAGCGATCAGAATCAGCGGCCGGCTCAACGTCGCCGCCAGCACCTCCGTCTCCGCCGCCAGTTGCTCGAGAAAATGCACCGCCGACCGGTCGAAGATCTCATGGATCGCGTCCAGCCTTAGACCGTCGATGTGGTAGTCGCGCATCCACATCAGCGCGTTATCGCAAAAGAAGCGGCGCACCTCGTCGCTCCCCGGCCCTTCGAAATTGATCGCATCGCCCCAGGGCGTGCGATGCACATCGCTCGTATACGGCCCAAACCTTCCCGTGTAGTTCCCCACCGGGCCGAAGTGGTTGTAGACCACGTCGAGCACCACTGCCAGCCGCCGTCCATGGCACGCATCCACGAACCGCTTCAGTGCGTCGGGACCGCCGTAATCTTCCGTCACGGCGAACAGGTCGACGCCGTCATACCCCCACCCGCGATCGCCCGCGAACTCCGCCACCGGCATCAGCTCCAGATGCGTGATCCCAAGTTCCGCAAGAAAGTCCAGCTTCTCGATCGCCGCGTCGAAAGTGCCGGCCACCGTGAACGTGCCGATATGCATCTCGTAATGGATCGAACTGGCAAGTGAAGGCGCCTGCCAGCCCTCGTCGGTCCACGCAAACGCGCTGTGATCGTACAGGCGCGACATGCCATGCACGCGCGCCGGCTGCCACAAGCTGCGCGGATCGGCCAGCACGGTAGGATCGTCATCCAGTACAAATCCGTAATCCGAGCCCGGCCCCGCATCCTCCACCTTCGCACGCCACCAGCCCTTGTCATCCGGACCGCGCATGGCATGCAGCGCATCTCCCACTTTCACCTGCACTCGGTTCCGCGCAGGCGCCCATACCGCAAATTCATGCATCACCGCTCCGCATCTCTTGTTGGTTCCGCGCCAGCAGCGCGACAGGGAAGTCGCGCAGCGCCTCGTCAATCTCAATCCGTCCGCCTTGCACTTGCGCTCCGGTGAGCAGGTTCGCCCAATGGCCCCTCGGCAGTTCCACCGCGGTCTGCTCCCAGCTTCCGCCCAGCGATTTCACCAGCCGCGGCACAATCGTCGCCACATCGGTGCCGCGCAAATACGCGATCGCGTGGCACGCCTTCGCACCCGTAATTGCAAGCGGCCTGTACGCCGCTTCCGCGCCAAAGCTGTGCGGTCTTTCGCGCCGCAACATCAGCGCCCGATGGATCGTCCACAGCTTCGGCAGTCCCTCCTCCACTCGCCTCATGGCCTCTGCCACAGCCTTCTCCGGAGGCAGTTCTTCAACGTCCCGCAACCGGCGTTCGCGCAAGGCATAATCCACTGGCCGCCGGTTGTCCGGATCCACCAGGCTCAGGTCCCACAACTCAGCGCCCTGATAAAGATCAGGCACGCCCGGAGCTGTGCATTTCATCAGCGTCTGCGCCAGCGAGTTCACCCGGCCCGCCTCCCTCACCTCCACAACGAATTGCTCAAGATCGGTTACAAATCCTTCATCCTTCAACACCGCTTCAACAAACCGGTGCAGCGCATCTTCATACTGCCCATCTTGTTGCGTCCATGAAGTGTGCTGCTTGGCCTCACGCGCCGCCTTCAGCATGTATGCCTGCGCTCGATCCACCGGCAGCGGCCACGCGCCAATCAGCGTCTGGTAAAACAGATATTCAATGTTCCGGTCGGGACTGTCTCCCAGGCGAAGATGCGCACGCAGCTCATTGTTGCGCCGCGACCACCGGATCAGCGTCTTGTGAAATTCATCCGGCATCTCGCTCAGCACCGCCAGCCGCGCGCGCATATCGTCGCTCCGCTTGGTGTCATGTGTCGAAAGCGCCGTCATCGTCAGCGGGTGCGTTGCCTGCATGCGCGCGTTATAAGCGTGAAACTCCGCGACGCTGATGCCGTCGCTTGCGGGATCGCCGCCGACCTCACACATCGCAGCCAGCCGGTTGAAGCAGTAGAAGGCCGTGTCCTCCACGCCCTTCGCCATCACCGGCGGAGTGAACTGCTGGAAGCGCAGCACAAATTCGCCCTCTTTTTTACCTGTCACCTTCAGCGTCAGGATGTCGCGCATGAAGTCGAAAAGGCCCGCCCCTATGTCTGGCCGTTTCTGCTTGGCGCATTCCGTCGCTCGCGCGATCTGCGCACGGTCTTCATCGCTGATCTCGCCGCGGCTTGGCTCCACGTAGCTGCGATAGATCGTCGTGCATGCCGCAAGCTCCCGGATGGCGCGTCGCATCTCGGCCCGTGTGTAGTCCCGCTGATCTCGATTCGCCTCGCAGATCTCCACCAGCAGTGACGCCAGGCGGTTTACATCCGAACCCAACGCCTCCTGGCCAACATTTAATTTCTTTTCATGCGCGATCTCGCGAAAGTTTACCGGCTCTCCCGTAAACTCCTCGTAAATATCGGTCAGCGCGCGCATGCCCTCCGGCCTCACCAGCACGCCCAGCGCCGCGTTCATAAAGTCGTAGCCGGTGGTCCCGTCCATCGGCCAATCCTGCGGAAGTTCCTCGCCGCGCGCCAGAATCTTCTCCGCGACAATCCAGGCCTCCGGAGCGTGCTCGCGCAGCCGCCGGAAATATTGCGCCGGATCGCGCAGGCCGTCAGGGTGATCGATGCGAACGCCGTCCAGCACGCCTCGATGCAACCAGTCCAGCACCAGCGCATGCGTCTCTTCAAACACGTGGTCCCGCTCCACGCGTAACCCGATCAATGAATTGATATCGAAGAATCGGCGATACCCCAACTGCTCATCCGCAGCCTTCCAATACGCCAGGCGGTAGTTCTGCTGGTTCAGAAATCCGTCCAGCGCATCCTTGTTCTCGTTCAACTCCGCCATCGCCTGGTAAAGACCGTCGACAACCGATGGGTCTTCCAGACACAGCCGTGCCAACAGGCCCTTCAGCACCAGCTTGTCCCGATGGCGCGAAAGAATCGCAGCGCGGTCGGCATAATCCGGTGATGGCAGCCTCCCGAATGACGAGGCCAGGAAATGCAACGTATCCGACTTGGCAATCTCGGCCGCGCGCATCAATGGCTGTGCCAGCGATTGCGGCGCAACCGGCAGCACCTGCCCCGATGTCTCCACCGTAAAATCCGTCCCATGGCGCACCGCGCAGATGCCTCCAGCCTCGAGCACGCGTCCGTATTGGTCCGGAAGCACCGGCACCAGCACCTTGTCCCGTAGCCGCTCCTCATATGGTTGCCAATCGATATCGAAGAACGACGCGTAGCGGCTCGATACTCCATTCTCCAGAACGTCCCACCAATACCGGTTCTCCCGGCTCAGAGACATATGATTCGGCACGATATCCAGAACTTGGCCCAGACCCGCTTCGCCCAGCCGGGTGCAGAACCGTTCATGCGCATCCTGGCCGCCCAGCTCCTCGTTCACCCGCGAGTGGTCGACCACGTCATACCCGTGCATACTGCCTGGCGCCGCCTGCAAATAGGGAGAGCTGTACACATGCGAAATACCCAGCCTATGCAGATAATCCGCAATCCGGGCCGCGTCTTCAAAGGTGAACCCTTTGTGCAGCTGCAGCCGGTAGCTCGATGTAGGTATCTTCGGCATGTGTTCCCCGGAACTTGGTTCTGGCAGGCAGAGAAGGGCGGACGGTCTCGCGCGACTCCAGCAACCACTTCGCTAAAATTGGGGCCGATGCGCAGGAAGCCGCGGCGACATAATCTGCCGCGTTCGTACGTGCTTGTTAGAGAACCGCCTCCAATCGCGGGGTTGCTTAGAAAATTCTCGACGTGCCTGTGAATTTCAGCATCGAACTATGCGGAGACCGCATGTGTGAAGAAGGCCGGAAGCGCCACCGATCCCCTCTGGTACAAAGACGCCGTTATATATGAGTTGCATGTACGCGCCTTCCAGGATTCGAACGGCGACGGTATCGGCGACTTTCCTGGTCTGCTCTCACGCCTCGATTACCTCCAGGACCTGGGCGTCACCTGTCTTTGGCTGCTCCCATTTTTTCCCTCTCCTCTGCGCGACGACGGCTACGACATCGCAAACTATATCGATGTCCATCCTTCTTACGGCACACTGGACGATTTCAAGCAGTTCCTTGACGCGGCCCACCGCCGCGGCATGCAGGTGATGGTCGAGCTCGTCATCAATCACACCTCCGATCAGCATCCATGGTTCAAGGCCGCCATCCACGCGCCCAAAGGCTCCCCGGAACGAGAGATGTACGTCTGGAGCGATACCGACAGGCTCTACGAAGGCGTCCGCATCATCTTCACCGACACGGAAAAGTCCAACTGGACCTGGGACGAAACCGCCCAGCAGTATTACTGGCACCGCTTCTTCTCCCACCAGCCCGATCTCAACTTCGATAATCCTCGCGTCATGCAGGAAGTCCTCTCCGCCATGCGGTTCTGGCTGGATCTCGGCGTGGACGCGCTCCGCCTCGACGCCATTCCATATCTCGTCGAACGCGACGGCACATCCTGCGAGAACGTCCCCGAGACTCACGACAAGATCAAGGAAATTCGCGCCGTGATCGACGCCGAATACTCCAACCGCCTCATCCTCGCCGAAGCCAATATGTGGCCCGCCGATGTCCGCCCTTACTTCGGCGACGGCGACGAGTGCCACATGGCCTTCCACTTTCCGCTGATGCCGCGCATCTACATGGCGCTGCGCCAGGAAGACCGCCTGCCCATCACCGACATCATGGCGCAGACGCCGCCCATCCCCGAAACCAGCCAATGGGGCCTCTTCCTGCGCAACCACGACGAGCTCACGCTCGAGATGGTCACCAACGACGAGCGCGACTATATGTACTTCGCCTACTCCGCCGATCCGCGCATGAGGATCAACGTCGGCATCCGCCGCCGACTCGCGCCGCTGGTGGACAACAACCGCCGCCGCATCGAGCTCCTCAACTCTCTCCTCTTCAGCTTCCCCGGCACCCCCATCCTCTATTACGGCGACGAGATTGGCATGGGCGACAACATCTACCTCGGCGACCGCAACGGCGTCCGCACGCCCATGCAGTGGACCTCCGACCGCAACGCCGGCTTCTCCCGCGCCGTGCCTGCCCGCCTCTACGCCCCCGTCATCATGGACCCCATCTGGGGCTACGAAGCCATCAACGTCGAGGCGCAGCTCGCCGATCAGTCCTCGCTGCTGCACTGGACGCGCAACATGATCGCACTGCGCAAGCTCTTCAAAGTCTTCGGGCGCGGCACACAGGAGTTCCTCGCGCCCGAGAACCGCAAAATCCTCGCCTACATCCGCGAATACAAGGACGAGGACAGCGGCAGCTGCGAGACCGTCCTGTGCGTGGCCAACCTGTCCCGCTTCAACCAGCCCGTCGCGCTCGACCTTTCCCGCTTCGCCGGAATGGTGCCCGTCGAGCTGCTCGGCTACGTTCCCTTTCCACCGATCGACAAGACGCCCTACGCGCTCTCGCTTGCGCCGTATTCTTTCCTGTGGCTTGAGCTCCAGCCCGCGCCGCAGGCTCCCGAGCCGCCCTCGATGGAATCCGGAGAATCCACACTCGATCTCGTCACCAGATCTTCCGGCGACATCTGGCGCGATCTTCTCACCGGCCCTGGACTCTCTCTCCTCCACGATCTGCTGCCCGCATACCTCGCGCGCCAGCGCTGGTTCGGCGCCAAGTCCCGCGCCATCGCGTCTGTCCGCATCCAGGACTGGGTCAAGCTTCCTGCATCGCTCATTTCCGGCGATGTAAAGGAAGCCGTCATCCCGACCCTGAGCGAGCGAAGCGAGTCGAATGGGGCGAGCGCCGAGTCGAGGGACCCCCGCATTTCTTCGATACCGCCGCTTGCTGCCATCGTCTTCCTCGCTATCACCTACGCCGACGCGCAACCTGACACTGCACCCGACCTCTACCAGCTCCCGCTCGCCCTCACATCAGGCTCTGAAGCAGAAGCCATTCGCACCAACTCATCCGCCTCTATCCTCGCCTCGCTTACCACCGCCGATGGCCCCACGATTCTGCACGACGCTACCGCCCGCGAGGACGTTCGCCAAGCCCTGCTTTCGCTGATCGAATCGCACGCCACCCTTTCGGCCTCTGCAAAAGATGTCATCCCGGGCGAAGGCGCTCGCGTACAGCGAGCGCCGCAGTCGAAGGATCCCGAAGAACTCAACGTTGCCACGCACGGCTCGAACCGTTCTTACGATGGATCGCAGCCTGACACCGCCACCCTCACCGGAATCCCCTCCTCCGCCTTCGCCGCCAGCCGCGGAACTGCGACTCTTCCCTCCCGCGTCGGCTCCGCCGAACAATCCAACACCTCCATCCTCTACGACCAGAAACTCATCCTCAAACTCTTCCGCCGCCTCCAGCCCGGCGAAAATCCCGACGTCGAAATCGGCCGATTTCTCACCGAAGTCGCTCACTTCCCACGTATCGCTCCCTTCCTCGGTGAGATTCGTCGCGACGACCCCACCACCCTCGCGATGCTGCAGGGCCTCGTCGAAAACGAAGGCGACGGATGGGAGTTCACCCTCGACGAGCTCACGCGCTACTACGAATCCATCGCCACCCTTCCTCTCCCCTCCGACACCGGCTCGCCTCCCTCGTTTCTCGCGCAGCTTCCCCACCAGGAAAATGGTGGCGTCATCCCGAGCGAGCCGCAAAGCGGCGAGTCGAGGGACCCCCGCATTTTGTCCGCATCGGCAAACTCTACCAGCGCCATCTCCGCCGACGCGCGCGAACACGCAGGCCTCTATCTCGACGCTGCCGCACTCCTCGGCCGTCGCACCGCCGAAATGCATCTCGCGCTCGCTACCCCCAGCAACAATCCGGCGTTCACCCCGGAGCTTTTCACGGCCGATATCCTCATCGAGGAAGTCACCCGCATCCGCGCACAGATCGCCCTCTCACTCGACGCCCTCAAGCGCGCCTTCAATACGCTGCCCGATGAACTGGCGACCGACTCCGCCGCGCTCATCCTTTCTCGCCGCGCCCAGCTCGTCGCCCGCGCGCATGCCATCACCGAAGCCCCACCCGAAGGCGCCGGCCTGCGCATTCGCATCCACGGCGACTATCACCTCGGCCAGCTCCTCCGCGCGCGCAACGATTACGTCATCCTTGACTTCGAGGGCGAACCCGCACGCCCTCTCCCCGAGCGTCGCGCCAAGCACTCGCCGCTCCGCGATGTCGCCGGAATGATCCGCTCCTTCAGCTACGCCGCCTACTCCGCGCTCGACCGCTTCGCGCAGCGCAACCCCGCCGCCGCACGCACACTCGAACCCTGGGCGCAACTCTGGCAAAACGCGGTCTCGACCGAATTCCTTCACGCATGGCGCGCGCGCATGGCAGAAGCAGAACGCGAAACCGGCGCTCCGCATCTCACTCCACAGCCCCTGCAGGCACACCGTCTGCTCAACGCATACCTGCTCGAGAAGGCGCTCTACGAGCTCCTCTATGAGCTCAACAACCGCCCGGCCTGGGTCCGCATCCCCCTCGCGGGCATGCTTAGTCTGCCGGACTAGACTTAAGCCATTCCCCGATCGCCGATGGCCGATACGATCACAACCGAAGAACACACAAACCCATCGCCCGGAGCCTCCAACACCGCCGGCCTGCTGGTCAGCCTCGGTGCGCTCGCGCCCGACGCGCTCACCGCTGTGATCGCAAATCTCGCACACGCCTTTCCCGATGCGCCGCTCATCGTCGCCACACCCGGCTCCGTTCCTGTCGACACCATATACGGCGCTCAACTCCAGCTCGTCTCCTACAATCCCCCCGCGCCTGGACCTCCCAGTTGGCTGCTCTCCGCCGCCGACTTCCTCAACTGCTGGAAGCTCATCGACGAACACCACGCCTCCGCCTGCCTGCTCCTCGGTCCCGAAGCACAATCGCTCCACCCGGACGCCCTGCGCGCTCTCGCCGATGCTGTGCTCGTACAGCAAGCTGACCTTGCCACTCCCCGCTACGATCTCAGCCCTCGGGAGGGCCTCGTCAATTCCGCGATCCTCTATCCCCTCACCCGGGCGCTATTCGCCGCGCGCTCGCGCTATCCCCTCGCCGTCGACCTCGCCTTCTCCGCGCGCCTCGCCGAGCGCCTCGCCACGCTCGCCCAGCGTCATACCGCATCCGGCGGAAACGTCGCGCTGCTCTGGCCTGTGGCTGAAGCCGCTGTCGCCTCTCTCTCCATCACTGAAGTCCCCGCGGGCCATCGCGCACTTCCGCCTCCCGGCACCGCAGACCTCAATACCGTGCTCGCGCAGGTCGCCGGCTCGCTCTTCGCCGAGGTCGAGGCTCGCGCGGCCTTCTGGCAGCGCGCGCGCCTGGCCTACGCACTACGCAACGCCGCCGCGACGCCACCGTCCGCACCACAGTCCACGCCCGCCGTCGATGACTCCTCTCAACCTCCGGACGTCACTCCCATGCTCGAGTCTTTCCGGCTCGCCTACGCCAACCTGCATGAGATCTGGTCGCTCGTCCTGCCGCCCAATTCACTGCTCGGCCTCAAGAAGCTCTCCCTCATGCCGCCTGACACCTTCCGCATGCCCGACACGCTCTGGGCGCGCACCGTCTACGACTTCACCCTGGCCTATCGCCTCCGCACACTGAACCGCGGCCACCTGCTCGGCGCACTCA
>DATNAU010000108.1:0-9223 GCA_035572415.1 Acidobacteriaceae bacterium | reverse complement strand
GGTAGGAATTGCGGAGCTTTAGGCTGGGAGCTTTAGGCTGGCCGGTCGATCTCACCGACGCGAGGTGCTGAGGCCGGTTTCATACGGCGCAGGAAGAGGCCCATGGTGCTGCCCTGGACGAGGATCGAAAAGACCACGAGGACGTAGGTTGTGGTGACGATCCATCCGCCGGTGAAGGCGGCGGGGATCGAGAGCGCGAGGGCGATGGAGAGTCCGCCGCGCAGTCCTCCCCAACTGAGGACCGCGAGCGAAGTGCCGCACGGACGCCGCGTGATCCTGAGCAGCAGCAGGACGGACGCGACGGTGGCGATGCGGACGAGATTGACGATGACGATCTCGGACAGGCCGAGGATAACGCCCTGGCGATGGAATGCAACCATGAGGAACTCGCAGCCGAGAAGAACGAAGAGGACGGCGTTCTGGATTTCATCAAGGTTGGTCCAAAAATGCCTGAGGTCTTCGTGGGCGATCTGGTGCGTGGGCAGCGGACCGATGAAGACGCGCAAAGCGAGCGCGGCGGCAACGGCTTCGAGCGGCGCTGAGACGCCAAATTTTTCCGCGAGCGCGTAGCCGCCGAGGGCGAGGGAGAGCGAAAGAAGGATGTCGACGGAGGCGCTGTCCACGCTGCGCATGAGATACGAGATGGGAAGCGCGAGCAGGACACCGAGGAGGAGTCCGCCGCCGCCTGTGATGAGGACCTGAAGGGCGACATGGCCGGGAGAGAGCGACGCTCCGCGAGCGGCGGCCAGCAGAGAGATGAAGAGGACGGCGCCGACGCCGTCGTTGAAGAGGGATTCGCCGGCGAGCTGGGCTTCCAGGTGTCTGGGCGCGTGAACCCGGCGCAGCATTTCGAGGACGGCGACGGGATCGGTGGGTGAGATGAGCGCGCCGAAGAGAAGGCATTCGGTGGGTGTGCCGGAGAGATGGAAGAGGCGAACGGCGGCGTAGGTGAGCGCACTGACCGCGAGTGCCGAGAGGATGGTTGCGGCCACTGAGAGGAGGGAGACGATGAGCTTCTGCTGCCGGAGAGCCTCGAGGTCGAGCAGAAAGGCGCCGGCGAAGAGGAGCAGCGCGAGCATGCCGTGGAGGATGAGGCGCTCAAAGTCAATCTGGCTGAGGATCTCGATGGCCCGGCGGTGCGGAGCGGGGAATGCCGGGGCGAGCAGCGCGAGGGCGAGCGAAGCCACGGCCGTCAGCAGCATGGTTCCGATGGTGGTGGGCAGGCGGAGCACACGTTCGCTGGCCCAGCCGAACAGGGCGGCCACTCCGACGAGTACGCTGAGCAGTACCAGCATGATGGCAAGCATATCGGGAAGCAGCAGCTTGGGTGAGAGTTGCGGGCCTCAGTTTTGCGGGCGAATAACGGGCGGGAGATTTGCAGGCAGGGCGGCGAGTGCTGCTAGAATTATGGCCGAAGAACGATCACCACATTTTGAAGTGAGCAGGGGAGACGGACGATGGCGTATGTGATTGCGGAACCGTGCATTGGGACCAAGGATGCAGCGTGTGTGGATGCGTGCCCGGTGGATTGCATTCATCCGAAGAAGGATGAGGCGGGACATGCCGAGGCCGATCAGCTTTTCATCGACCCGGTGGAGTGCATCGATTGCGGCGCGTGCGTGCCGGTGTGCCCGGTGAGCGCGATCTATGCGGCCGATGACCTGCCGGAGAAGTGGGCGGACTTCCAGGCGAAGAACGCGACGCACTTCGGGCGCTAACGCGCAGGTTCACGCGCTTCGCGCAGGTTCAAGGGACAAGGTTCGAGGTTCGAGAGTGGCAACGCGCGCGGCTGTGGCTGCGCGTTTTGCTTTTGTGGCGGAATCACGGCAAATGCGGGTCCGTCGATTTCGCCGCTACGCGGCTTCGCTCGGGATGAAAAGGCAAAATACAAATACAGGGGTCCTTCGCTGCGGCTGCGCCTACGCTCAGGATGACGGCGGTTGAGGTGGTGGATGATTCAGCGGGTTGGTGAGGCGATCGTGCTGCGGACGTGGCCGTTCCAGGAGGCCGACCTGCTGGTGAGCCTGTTTACGCGCGAGCAGGGACGGGTGAAGGGTGTGGCGCGGCACGCGATGCGCAGCAGGAGGCGGTTCGGCGGGGCGCTGGAGCCGATGACGCATGTGCGGGCGACGTATTCCGAGCGGCCGAAGCAGGAGTTGGTGCGGCTGGACGCGTTCGAGATTCTGTCGTCGCCGATGTTGCAGCCGGTGGACTATGCACGCGTGGCGGCGCTGGAATTTGTGGCCGAAGTGATGGAGGAGGCGATGCCGGATGGCGCGCCGGAGGACGCGGTGTTCCGGCTGGCGCTGGCGGTGCTGGAGCAGATGCAGGTGGGGCGGGTGTGGATGCCGGCGACCTACTTTGCGTTGTGGATGAGCCGGCTGATGGGATGGATGCCGGAGCTGGCGCGCTGTGGAGTTTGCGGGGCGGGGCTGGTTGGGGGTACGGCGTGGTATTCGGCTGCGGGATATGGAGTGACGTGCGGGGATGACAGCCGGCCGGACAGCATTGCGGTGAGCGCGGCGTCGGTGGATGTGGCCGGGAGGATGTTCCGGTCGCCAGTGGCGGAGCTGGCGGGTGAGGATTGGCCGAAGGAGCGCGCGGCGGACCTGCGCCGGTTTGCGATCGAGCTGCTGGAGCGGCATCTGGAGGGAAGGCTGCGGTCGGCGAGGGCGCTGCGGTAGGTTTTCAGGGACGGTGGACTGGGGACTCGGGACTGGGGGATCCGGTGTGGTTGGTGGTTCGGGTAATGACTTCGGGCGACGATCCGACGGTAGACTTTGGTGGAATTGCGAAGGGCAGAGCGGCTGGTAATCCTGAAGAGGTGCGTGAGCCTGCGGCCGAGTGAGGCCGGGGTGCGTGCAGTGAGCCGATAGATCGCTGAGGAGCCCGATTGATTGCAGCCGAACAGGTAGAAGCGACGCATGCCGCAGGCGAAAAGGCGAGCGCGGGGGTGGGCCAGATCAGCCCGGCGGGTCGATGCGCGTGCGCGGGTGAGAGCGTGAAGGTTGCGCAATTGCGGCTGCCGGTGGAGATGCGAGCGTTCTGGTGGGCGACGCTGATCGGCGTGCTGCTGGCGGTTGTGATTGGGTGGCTGAAGTACCGCGTTGGGATGTCGATCTACAACTGGGACCCGCTGAGCGATCTGCTGTTCGGCGATCTGATGGAGTACCGGGCGCACTATTCTCTGCTGCACACCAGCGGATTCTTTTTCAGCTCCGCGGCCTATCCGTTCCAATACCCCATGTGGAACCCGGTGGCGTATCCGCCCTTCGCGGTGGCGGTGATGGCGCCGCTGTATGCATTTCGTGTTCCCGAGCTGCTTTACCTGGTTGTGTCCGTTGTGTGGGTGATTGTAGGAGCAGTGTGGGCGGCGCGGAGATTGATGCATGCGGGTATCGCGGCACTGCCGGCGATTGCGTTTCCGGTAACGATCGCGCTGGCGAGCTTTCCGATTGTGCGGATGATCCACGAAGGGAACATCGAACTGGTGGTGTGGATGTTTACCGCGCTGGGCGTGTGGTCGTTCTGGCGCGGAAAGAACGATGCCGCGGCGGTGCTGTGGGGATTGGCCGCGGCGATGAAGCTGTTTCCGCTGGTGCTGCTGGGGATGTTGCTGCCGAGGAAGAAGTGGCGGGCATTCGCGGAAGGGATTGCGGCGTTTGTGCTGGCGACTCTGTGGGCGACGTGGTGGGTTGGGCCAACAATTGGCGTGGCGTGGCGCGGATCGATGCAGAACGTGTTCGGCTACCAGGGACAGCGCATGGGCGAGTGGACGCTGCGCGAACTGGTGGCGAACCACTCGGCGATTAACCTGGCGAAGATGGTGGCCATGATGACGCGGTTTCCGCTGGACCATCTGACGCTGCCGTATTTTGCCCTGGGTGCGGCGATCCTGGCCTGGGCGTTCTTCGGCAGGCTGTGGAAGATGCCGGAGGCCAACCAACTGCTTGCGCTGTCAGTGTTTATGGTGACGTTTCCGTCGATCTCCTACTACCACACGCTGGTGCACCTGTATGCGCCGCTGGCGGTGCTGTTCGGCGTGTCTCTGGAGGCTGCGCGCAGAGGGGTGATTGTGCAGGGGCTGAAGAAGACGATCCTGCTCTTTGTGCCGCTATCTCTCGCGTTCACGGTGATGACGTTTCCGCAGGTGATTCTATTTTCCGGCTTGATCCAGGCGGTCGTTCTGATCGTGCTGTTTGGGTGCGCGGTGACGTATCGCTTTGAAGTGAAGAAAGACGAAACGCCAGTTCAGAGAAGCATCGCATGAACGCAAATGATGCAGTGAGCGTGTCCGCCAGGCCACGCACGTTTCTGCTGGCAGCCACATTATCTTTCGCCGCCGTGCTGTACCTCCCTTACTATGTTCCGCAGGCCGCGACTGCTTCCGATTCCTATGTGTTCGGTTACAACAACAGGGCGGCTGTCGTGCTGCTGCTGGCGGTATCGGTAGGTTTGGCAGTCCTCTTCCGTCTGCGGCCACTGACGGACACGGCAGTGGAGCAGAGCGAGAAGATTTCGAAGAAGGCGCTGGCCATCGCCCTTGGGATACAGGCCACGGCATGCGGCGTGATGATCTTTTTAGTTGGCGGTCTTGGCGGTTTCGCGGAGTCTAACTATGAGCTGGACCGCATCGATCTTCTTTCGCGGGGCCTGCGACCGTATGTGGATTTTGAATGGCCATTTGGCCCGTCCTTTCTTTATGGGCCGCAGTGGCTGACCCGCCTGTTCCATCTCCGCTGGATCGACGCGTACGACCTTTTCTGGGCTGCCGCGTCACTCGCTGGCGTGGCACTGCTTTATGCAACGATTCAGCAAACTGATTATCCGGCGAAGAGGAAGACCGCAATTTTCGCCATCCTGTTTGCGGCATCTGTGCCATCTACTTTGAACATTGGCACACACTATACTTTGTTGCGCTTCGTCGGGCCGTTGTATTGCATTCTTCAGGTGTTTCGCGGGGGCATAGAGCGCCGGGACTGGATTGCGGCAGCGAAAGGGGTGAGTTTTACGGGGCTGCTGTGGCTCATATCTCCAGAAATGGCGATTGCCCATATATTTGCCTGCGTAGTCCTACTGTTTCCGAAGCGCTCTTGCATTAGCCCGGCGGCGATCGGTCCGGTGGCGTACACGGCCATGTTGCTGGGACTTTGCGCTGAATTTGCCTATGCGCTGCATGGCCATCTGCTGAACACTCTGCTGGCCTCGGGAGGAGGAGCGGACAGTTTTCCTGTCGTTTTTTCGGCGCCGGCGCTATGCTTTTTCAGTGCCGTTCTGGTGTGTGCCGGCGCAGTGGCGCAGCGTTTCCGAGAACCGTGGCGCACGGACAATTCAATCGCCCTTATTGTGACTGCAGTGCCGTTGATGGCTGCCGCCCTGGGACGGTGCGATCCGGGGCACATGCTCTCGGATGGGATGGGATTTTTTCTGGCGACATTTCTATATGCTTCCAAATCCGAGCGCGCATGGCGCTGGTCAAGAAACGCATTTTTGGCAGGAACGGTTGTGTTGCCCAGTTTTGTGATTGTGCGCTACGTCAGCCACCTGACAGCGCAGGCTGCAAAGGACAATATCGCGCGTGAATCCGCGCCGGGTATGCCTGGCATGAAGGCGGTGTTTCTGCGGTTTGCGGTCCGGCTGCGTCCAAGGAGTGAGAAAGCGGTGGCAACGCTGCGCGCGGCTGCACCGCCGGAGACAATCGAATTTGCAAGGATTTACCCGCATGCGCCACCAGGCGTTTTGCACGAAAGGCTGAATGCGCCCTTTGGGTACAAGCCGGGCCGGTGGAGCACCTACCGCTCCGAGAGCGTGGACTATGGTCATTATGAGGCGCTGGAAAACGCGAATACCCCGAACGCTGTTCAGCAGAAGATCGAGGAGCTTGTTGCTCATCCTGCCCGCGGGGTGCTGGTGCCGGAGGATGCCGCGGCCTCATGCGGAGTCCGTGACCAACTTGAGCGGGCGATCCTGATGGTCGATTTCTTTGCTCCGTATACGGCAAAGGTGGCGCATCCTGTGAGTGTGCACCAGCCGCTCTGCGACTACATTGCATTGCACTATGTTCTGGCGGAGCCAGCGAGTGAACAAAACTATCACTATGGGCTGTGGGTGCCCAAGGGGTAGCAGGGCCCAGACTGAGAGCCACCGGCCGGGCGAACGACGGGCGGATCGCCGTGAGCCGGTTAGAATCAGGAGAAATCGATATTTGTGAAATTGGGGCGGGGAATCGCGCAATGCAAGCTGTGGCAAGCGAGAAGAAGGCGCTGACGTTTCAGGAGCTGGTGTTTCGGCTGAGCAGGTTCTGGGCGGACCGGGGCTGCGTACTGCAGCAGCCGTATGACGTGGAGGTGGGCGCGGGGACGATGTCGCCGGACACGTTTTTGCGCGTGCTGGGGCCAAAGCCGGTGCGCATTGCCTACACGCAGCCGAGCCGCAGGCCGGCGGACGGGCGCTATGGCGAGAACCCGAACCGGCTGTATCGGCATACGCAGTTGCAACTGATCCTGAAGCCGCCGCCGGAGAATATCCAGGAGCTGTATCTGGAGTCGCTGGAGGCGATGGGGATCGACCTGCGCGAGCACGACATCAAGTTTGAAGAGGACAACTGGGAGTGGCCGGTGGGCGGCGCGTGGGGCGTGGGCTGGCAGGTGATGCTGGACGGCCTGGAGATCACGCAGTTCACGTACTTCCAACAATGCGGCGGCATGGACCTGGACCCGATCTGCGGGGAGATTACGTACGGCATGGAGCGCATCGCGCAGTTCCTGCAGGACGCGCCGTCGATCTATGAAGTGGTGTGGGCCGTGGAACCGGATACGGGTGGCAAGGTGACGTACGGCGAGATTCAGCTTGCGGGCGAGCAGCAGTGGTCGGCGTACAGCTTTGACTATGCGGATGTGCCGAAGCTATGGGAGCACCTGCGGCTGTATGAGGCGGAGTGTCTGGAGCTGCTGGCGCGGTCGAAGGATTTGTTCGACAAAGCGGCAATTGAAGAAAGTGGAGGCATTACCGCGGAAGAGCGAGTAAGCATGCAGCGCTTCCCGACCTTGGGTGCGTATGAGCTGGCGCTGAAGTGCTCGCATATGTTCAATCTGCTGGATGCGCGAGGCGCGATCAGCGTGACGGAGCGCGTGGTTGTGATGGCACGGATTCGGGCGCTGGTGATCGGCGTGGCGAAGGCGTATGCGGCGCAGGGCGAAGCGCTGGCAGGTGGATGTGTTTAAAAAAAACGAATCGAGAGCTATAAGCTATCCAGCTTTAAGCTGATAGCTTGAGGCACGCAGCGGACGAGACGGTGTTTGTCGAAAGGAACGAATCGAGAGCTATAAGCTGAATAGCTTTAAGCTTATAGCTCTAGATACCTTGCTTTGGAGCATTGATGCAGGACTTCCATCAATTGAATGTCTGGAAGAAGGCCCATGAGCTGGTGCTGAAGATATACAAGGCCTCCAATGAGCTTCCTGCGAGCGAGAACTTTGGGCTGGTTCTCAATCTGCGGCGTAGTGCGGTGACGATTGCACGCAGCATCGCGGAAGGTGCTGGGCGCGACTCGGATGTTGAGTTTGCGTCCGAGCTAAAGAGGGCAGGCGCAGCGGGTCATGAGCTTGACTACAACCTACTGTTGAGTCGCGATCTTGGTTTCATGCCCTGTGAGCTGCACGACGAACTCAGTGCGGAGCTGTTGGAAGTGCGCAAGATGATCTCAGGTCTGGTGAAGAAGATGTCGTCGGAAACAAGAGCTACACGATAGGAAGACATGGAATTTCTTTTTGAGATTGGGTTGGAGGAGGTGCCGGCGCGGATGATCGCTGGCGCCGAGAAGGAGTTGCGCGAGCGCGTGGTGGCGATGCTGGAGCGCGAGCGGCTGGTCGGCGCGGGCACGGCCGCCAAGAGCTTTTCGACGCCGCGGCGGCTGGCGGTGTGGGTGGGTGAGGTCGCCGCGCGGCAGGCGGATGTGTCCGAAGAGTTGACCGGACCGGCGGTGAAGATCGCGTATAAGGACGGAGTGGCGACGCCGGCGGCGCTGGCGTTTGCGAAGAAGGCGGGCGTGGCGGTGGGCGCGCTGAAGACGATCCAGACGCCGAAGGGCGAATACCTGGCGGCGACGGCGGTGAAGGCAGGGCGCGCGGCGGCGGAGGTGATCGCCGAGGAGATGCCGAAGGAGCTGGCGGGGATCTACTGGGCGAAGAACATGGTGTGGCGCGCGGGCAGGCCGGAGCGGTTTGTGCGGCCGGTGAAGTGGCTGGTGTGCCTGCTGGGGAATGACACGGTGCCGGTGAGTTTCGCCGGCAAGACGGCGGGACGCGAGTCGCGCGGGCATCGCGTGCTGCATGGCGACGAGCCGGTGCTGATTGTGGCGCCGGGCGAGTATGAGCCGGCGCTGATGACCGCGAAGGTGATGGCGGATGTGGAGGCGCGGCGGCACAAGATCCGCAAGGCGCTCGATCATGTCACGCGGGCGGGGGGAGATGGATTGCGCTGGCGCGAGGATCACGGGCTGGTGGATACCGTGACGCACCTGACCGAGTGGCCGACGGTGGTGATGGGCGGCTTTGAGCCGGAGTTCCTGGCGCTGCCGGAAGAGGTCCTGGTGACGGTGATGCGCGATCACCAGAAGTATTTTGCGGTAGAGCAGGGAACGGCAGAAGCGAGGGAACAGGGATCAGGGAACAGGGAACAGGACAAGGCCAAGTTGGCGGCGCATTTTTTGACCGTTCTTAACACGGAGACGGATGCGAAGGGCGAGGCGGTGATCCGTCATGGCAATGAGAAGGTGTTGCGCGCGCGGTTTACCGATGCGAAATTTTTCTGGGAGTTCGATCAGCGCATGCCGCTGACGGAGCGCGTTGCGCTGCTGGAGAAAGTCACGTTCCAGAAGGAACTGGGCAGCTATGCGGCGAAGAGCGATCGGGTGCGCGCGGTGGCGAAGAAGCTCGTCGAGTTGGCAGGGAACAGGGAACAGGGAGCAGGGAACAGGGCGGTCGATGCAAAGGCCTTGGATGAGGCGGCGCGGCTGGCGAAGACCGATCTGACCACCGACATGGTGAAGGAGTTTACCGAGCTGCAGGGTGAGGTGGGCGGGCTGTACGCGCGGGCGCAGGGGCTGGGCGACGCGGTGGCCCAGGCGGTTTACTGGCAGTATTCGCCGGCGGGCATGGATGATCCGATTCCTCTGACTGCGGAAGGGCAGATTCTCGGAATCGCCGACCGCTTCCAGACGATT
>DATNAU010000107.1:0-5316 GCA_035572415.1 Acidobacteriaceae bacterium | reverse complement strand
AGGCGATTGCGGGCATCGCCGGACGAGGCAAGCTGCCGATCCTCGCCGGCGGCACCGGCCTTTATCTGCGCGCGCTGCTCGATGGACTCTCGCCTGCGCCGCAGCGCGATGAAGCTCTACGCTCGCAGCTTCGATTTCGTGCAGAGAAAAACCCGGCCCGCCTGCATCGCATCCTCGCGCGTCTCGACCCTGCGGCTGCGCGCGCCATCCACGCCAACGATCTGCCCAAAGTCATCCGCGCGATTGAAGTCACAGTTGTCGCGCGCCGGCCGATCACAGAGCACTGGCGAGCGCATGTGCGCGAACCACTCACCGGTTATCGCATCCTTCGCATTGGTCTCGACCCGCCGCGCGCCGCGCTCTATGACCGCATCAATCGCCGCGCCGCGGAGATGTTTGACCGTGGCCTGGTGGAAGAGACTGAGCGGCTGGTTGAGGAGTACGGTTACGATTGCCGCCCGCTTGGATCACTAGGCTACGCACAGGCGGTTCAGGAACTGCGTGGCGAGATCACACGGGAGCAGGCGGTTGCGCTCTGCGCGCAGGGACATCGCAACTACGCTAAACGCCAGCTCACGTGGTTCCGGAGCGACAGCGCTCTTCAATGGCTTTCCGGTTTCGGCTTCGATCCGGAAGTTCAATCGAAGGCCGCGGCTCTGGCGGAACAGCACCTCGGCTTGATCGGATGAGGGCCGTTCAAAGCGTCGATTGAGCCGCGGCGCCGAAGTCAGTCCTTCTCTTCGTACATCGCCCAGCAGATGCCGGCGGTGATCTGGGCCGCGCCGATCGCACGGGTCAGCCATGGGCGATCTTCAAGTTTGTGCATCATGCGACGCCACGCGCGCGGTCCGCCTGTCGCCCAGACCGCGGCGTCGTGACGCGGGCAGACCAGAGCCATCACTCCGTCACCGATCAGGGCCATGGCTGCGAAGTGCTTCCAGCGTTGCGGAGGAGTGGACATTGCATCACCTCTATCGGTGTGATGGAGGCGCGATGCCCGCCGTTGCCCTGCATGCGGCAACGCGCGGAGACGGCGGCGTAAAATTGATCTCAGCCATGGTCTTCGTGCTCGACAACTACGACTCGTTCACCTACAACCTCGTCCAGTACATGGGCGAGCTGGGCGCTGAAGTGGTCGTGCGTCGCAACGACGAGCTGACACCGGAAGAGGTGGAGGCGATGCACCCGGACCGCATCCTGCTATCGCCCGGGCCGTGCACGCCGGAGGAGGCGGGCATCTCGATTGCGCTGATCAAGCACTTTGCGAGGCGGGCGGAGGAAGGCGGGCCTCGCGTGCCCATCCTTGGCGTCTGCCTGGGCCATCAGGCGATTGGCGCGGCGTTCGGCGGCAACGTGGTGCGCGCGGAGAAGCTGATGCACGGCAAGACCAGCGAGGTGGAGCACGACGGAAAGTCGATATTTCGTGACATCCCATCCGCAATGACCTGCACGCGGTACCACTCGCTCATCGTCGCCGAAGAGGGTCTGCCGGAGGAGCTGGAGATCACGGCGCGGGTTGCCGAACGTCAAACTTCTGCAAAATACGAGGCAAGGTCGAAGAGGAGCCAGAAGAAGGCGGCCGGTTCTCCCACATCCCAGAAGCGAGATGTGGGGCACCCAACTGTTGGCGCTTCCGGTGCAGGAACGATTATGGGACTGCGGCACCGGACGTTGCCGATCGAGGGCGTGCAGTTCCATCCGGAGAGCGTGCTGACCACGCACGGCAAGAAGATCATCGAGAACTTCCTCAAGATGTAGGCTGTGTACTGCATGACTTCGTCCCAGGCATCTCGCTGCGCCATCCAGGCCGCGGCAGTGGTGTGCGCGGCGATATGTGCGGGGTCCGCTGGCGCGCAGCAGCTGATCGGCTACGTGAAGGCGGATGACGCCAATGTGACGGGCGCGACAGACATCATGGATGGTCAGGCGGTGCTGTCCGGCTCGGTGGGCGTGACGGCGAAGGACCATACGGCGGTGATCACGCTGGGGCGCGGCGGGCTGGCGCGGGTTTGCCAGACGAGCGCGCTGCACATGACGCAGAGCAAGGTGGCGGATGCGGGCACGTCGGCGCCGCTGCTGTTTTCGCTGGACCGCGGCGCGATCGAGATCCGGATGAACGGGCTGGCGAACGATTCGATCATGACTCCGGATCTGCGGATGACGGTGCAGGCCAGCGGCCCGCTGGACGTGCGGCTGCGGGTCGCGCGCAACGGCGATACATGCGTCGAGAACCATGGCGGCGCGGCGCCCTCGCTGGCGGTATCGGACCCGTTCGGAACTTCAATGTACGAGCTGATGGCTGGGCAGCACGTGCTGTTCGAGCATGGCGACCTGCACGAGGTGGTGGACCACGAGACGGAGCCATGCGGCTGTCCGGACGAAAAGGGCGCGAGCGTGGCGGATGCGCTGCTGGCACCGGGCGGACCGAAGATCGGAGCGAAGACGGCGACACCGCCCGCGGCGACTGAGCTGCAGCATCCGTTCCCGGCGGCGGTCAGCGAAGGGCTGGCGCCGACGGTGCCGGTTCAGGGGGCTGCAAATCCGGCGCAGCCGCAGGCGACAGCGGAGCTGCGGTACAACGCGCCAATGGAGTCTGCGCAGCCTGCTCCAGGGAATTCGGGTGGGGCGGCGAAGACGGCTCGCAAGGCTCCAGTGGCCTCGCCTCCGGTAGTGGTTGCGTCGGTGCCACAGGCGGCTGCGACACCTTCGCTGGGATCGGCCCCGCCGGTTGCGAAGGAGCCGGCGAAGACGGAGCGGGCGCAGAATGTCTCACCGGACCAGTCGCCGAAGCGGGATCTGGCGCATATCGTGGGGCATTTCTTCAAGTTTCTGTTCGGGCATTGAGTCGGACTGTGCCCGGGGCTAAAGCCCTTGTTCAACCATGTGCGGTTTTACCGCGGGCTGAAGCCCGCTGCTACTCCAGGTTTGTTACTCGGGTGGGAGGGCGAGGGCGGCGTGGTCGCGGCCGGTGAGGAGGCAGAGGGCCTCGACGACGAGCGAGTGGTCGTCGCGCTGGGGCAGGCCCGAGACGGTGACGGCGCCGACGATGCCGGCATTCTCGACGATCAGCGGGAAGCAGCCGCCGTGGGCGGCGTAGTCCTCCTCGGGAAGGTTGTAGCGGGCGGAGAAGCTGAGGCCTGACTGCTCGAGCAGGCGGCCGACGTGATAGCTGGATTTATGGAAGCGGGCGACGGTGGCGATCTTGCGGGCGACCCAGCGCTGGTTATCGGGCGTGGTGCCGGCGAGGGCGGTGTAGAAGAGCTGCTGGTGGGGCGCGCCGAAGCGGCGGATGTCAACGACGATGGGTGTCTTGCGGGCGAGGGCCATGTCGCGGAGCATGGTTCCAAGCTGCCAGGCGGTGTCCGGCGTGAAGGCGGGGAGGGTGAGGGTGGCCTCCTGCTTTACCAGCGCGGCGATGTCATCCTGAAGGGACATAGGTCTCAGCTGCCTCGGGGCTTGAAACGGTAGATATTTTAATCGGATATCTTGGCGCACAAAATATCTGGATTCAGCAGTTTACAGGATCTTAGGTCCGGCAAAATATAGATTCCAGATAACTTACGCACAAAATTTCTGGAATCAGCGACTTGGAAGCACCTGTTGCGCATCCCCTGGCTCGCGCCGTTCCGGTCCTTTCACTCCATGGTGTCGCTATTTCTATTGTAGCTGGCGGAGCATAACTGAAATGCCACTCGGGTGGAGTTTTTAAGTTGCGAAATATGAAGACGTTAGGGGTGGCGGAGGCGATTTTGGGGCTTGACAACTCAAAATCGGGGAAAAGAGCCAGTATCCAGGTCGGCAGATGTGGAGGGCGGGTTCTCTCCCGTCCGCTTCGCATGTGGGTGGGACGCCTCGGCGTTCTCCATAGAGCGGGCTTTCAGCCCTTGGAATATGCTTTGGCTCGATACCCCAGGGCTTCGCCCTGGGTTGGTATAGGGTCGCGCCTTGGGCGCTTGCACTCGTGACTGAGATCCCAAGGAGGTTGGTTGGGCTGGGGCGAAAGAACGGGTCTCGAGCTGTAAGCTGATAGCTATTCAGCTTAGAGCGAGACGTTATCGCGAAGGAGAGGAAGGCTGGCATGCTCGGTCGATGGAGCAGGGTTTTTGCGGCCGCGATTTTCGGTTCGATGGGATGCCTTTCGGCGCAGCAGGCAAGTGTGTCGCCGGCAAGCACCTCATCGGTAAGTGCGGCGGCGACAGTGCCCGCGCTGGATGTGATCTCGGTTAGACCAAATAAGCTCGGGGCCAGCGGAGGAATGAGTTGGGGGCCTACGCCTGACGGGGTGATGGGCAAGAATCTTACTGTGCACCAGATGCTGGTCGAGGCGTATCACGCGAATGACAATCAGCTGATCGATGAGCCTGACTGGGCGAAGTCGGAACACTTCGACTTTACGGGCAAGGTGACGGGACCGGATGCCGCGCTGGTGGGGAAACTTACGCCGGACCAGAAGCGCGTCTATTTTGAGCAGGTGTTGAAGGAGCGGTTTGGCCTGGTAGCCCACCATGACACGAGGGAGCTGCCGGAGTATGCGCTGACGCCGGCCAAGGGCGGAGTGAAGCTGGAGGACGGCAAGGCCAACCCAGATGCATCCTCAAGTATGAAGCGCGCTCCTGGATCGTATAGCTGGGGGAGCGATGGGAAGGTTAGGAAGATTGAATGGTCGGCGGCGCGTATCGATCCGCTGATTCCTCTGCTCTCCAACGAAGCCGGACGAACGGTTGTGAACCAGACCGGCTTGACGGGCAAATACTCTTTCACGCTGAAGTTCAGGCCGGCGATGGCGGAGGCTGAGGCCGATGACGGGGCAGTTTCGACGCCGGACCTGTTTACGGCGATCCAGGAGCAGTTGGGCTTGAAGCTGGAGCCGACGAAGGGGCCGGTGGATGTGGTGGTGATCGACCATCTGGAGCGGCCGGGGGAGAACTGAGGCGAGGTTCGAGGGCCGGGGTTCGAGGTTCGAGGTGGGTGCGAGGGGTGAGATGAGAATGAATTCCGGTTCTGGAGTTTGTTCCACCCCACCCGTCCGCTTCGCGTACGGATGGGCACCCGTGCTGTTGTGGCCGTGCAAGGGAGACGGTCGAACGGAATCGAGAGGACGTGAATTGTGAGACTGACTATCCGGATGCTCGCGGGGATGTGCGGATTGCTGATGGCGCAGGTGGCGTGCGCGCAGGGGGCGGGTGCCGGCGCGGATGCGGGCGTATCGTTTGCCGCATATGACGTGGTGCTGGTGAAGCCGGTGGATACGAACGCCCGGATGACGATGGTGGGCGTGCAGTACACGGCGGACGGGATTG
Source organism: Acidobacteriaceae bacterium (assembly GCA_035572415.1). Lineage (GTDB taxonomy): Bacteria > Acidobacteriota > Terriglobia > Terriglobales > Acidobacteriaceae > Edaphobacter. The sequence goes on along the minus strand of DATNAU010000107.1, from coordinate 16 downwards.
AGGCGACGGCGTGGCT
>DATNAU010000106.1:0-2373 GCA_035572415.1 Acidobacteriaceae bacterium | reverse complement strand
GTTCGCGAACGACCCTGAGTTTGCGCATGTGTATATGCCGGGCGGAAAGGCTCCCGCTACGGGGCAATTGTTCAAGAATCCTGATCTGGCGGTGACGCTCCAGCGCATCGCCGACCACGGACGGGATGGGTTCTACAAAGGACCGACCGCCGACGCCATCCTGAAACTCGAACGCAAGCTGGGCGGCTTTATGCAGGCCGATGACCTGACCGAGTTGCAGCCCGAGTGGGTGCAGCCCATCAGCACCACATACCACGGATGGACGGTGTACGAGCTGCCTCCCAACGGACAGGGCGAGGCGGCGCTGGCCATGCTGAACATCATGGGGCAGTTCCCGATCAAGCAATGGGGGCACAACTCGGAAAAAGCCTTGCACGTCGAGATCGAGGCCAAGAAGCTGGCCTACGCCGACCTGCGGCGCTACGTCGGCGACCCGCGCGCCACGGATGTTCCGACGCAGATTCTGATCTCGAAGCAACTGTCCGCGAAACGCGCCAAGCTGATCGGCCCTCAGGCGAATTGCAACGTGCTGCCGTCTGACATCACCGAGCAACTGAAGCATCAGCAGAGCGATACGACCTATCTCAGCACGGTTGACCGCGACGGCAACGAAGTTTCGCTCATCCAGAGCAACGCGGGCGCGTTTGGCGGCGGGCTGGTGGCTCCGGGCACTGGGTTTGTGCTGCAAAACCGTGGCGGGGGCTTCACCATGAGGCCGAACCGAGGCAACACGCTGCGTCCCCGCACCCGTCCGCTGCACACCATCATTCCGGGCTTTATGACCAACGGTAAGCGCCACATCGCTTTCGGAATCATGGGCGGATTCAACCAACCGCTGGCCCACGCGCAGTTCGTCTCCAACGTAGTGGACTTTGGAATGAACATCCAGGACGCGCTCGGGGCAGCGCGCTGGACGAAGCGGGACTTCGGCGGCTGCGACGTGTGGGTGGAGAACGGAATCGCTCCGGACGTGGTTGCCGGCCTGCGCAAGCAGGGACACGAAGTCACCGTATGGCCGCGCTACTTCCAGAGCATGGGCCGCGGAAACGCGGTTGAGATGGACGACGGCTCGCCCATGCATTTCGGCGGCAGCGATCCACGCACCGACGGCGCAGCGATTCCGGAGCAGATGCCGTTTTAAGGAGATAAGGAGTCAAGCTCAGGGGCACTGTGAGCCTCTGATTTCTGAGGCGCCGAGCCATGTATAACATTCGTTCACCCGCCGTGAGCTGCGCACTGCATCACGCCCATATATTGCTTGAAGGGCCCGACCGCTTCGCGATACTGGTGGGCCATGACCCGCGACATCTGGTGAAGGTGGTTCAAATCGTGCGCAGCCCAGGCGGCGAGTAGCTCCGATAAAGTTACGGATCCCAGGGCGGGATGCCGTCCGCGGACGCTGAGCTCTTCGGGGCGGAGATTCATGGCACGGAGTACGGCGAGATTTTCGGCGCGTATTGCGGAAAATTCATCGAGTAGCTGAGGCAGCACCTTACCGGCACATTCGAGGACATGTCCCCAGCGGTCGAATGGAGGAAACGGTTTCGTCTCGCCATGCTGTAGGAGCCATTTTGCGCGAGGCATCCAGTCGGTGCGCTCGCAATGGATGAGGTGTCCAACGATATCGAGCGCGCTCCAGGTATGTTCGCCCTCAGTTTGGAGGGTCCACGCCTCGGGTAGGTTGCGCAGGAGTGCGTCGAGCACGGCGGGAGTACGGGTGAGAAGAGCAATTGAGTGGTCTAGATCATGATTCATTGCGGTCGCCAGCATCAAGGTAGACGTTTGCACCGGCGGTGTGGATTCTTTTTCCCCAGCGCGCTAACGCGTTTATTCAAAATCGGACATGCGAGGCAGGTAGACAGGAGGGCCGGTCTGGATACTCACAGTTCGCTTCAACTGTCCACACGCTGCAAAAATATCCCGCCCCCGCGGCTTGCGAATGAATGCCGGGACGCCATTCAGCTTGAGCTGGTGCTGAAACTCGATCACCCGGTGCGGCTGCGGCATGTCGTATTTGATTCCCGGCCCGGGATTCCAAACGATCAGGTTGACCTTGAGCGGTCGATTCACCCGGCGCAGCAGCGCGCCCACTTCATCAGCGTGCTTGAGCTGATCGTTGACTCCGCCCAACAGCACATATTCAAAGGTCAACTTTTCTTTGGCTCGTAAAGGAACCTGCCGCACAGCCCTCAGCAGCCGATCAATGTCCCACTTGCGATTGATGGGCATGATCTGCTCCCGAATTTGATTGTTGGGAGCATTGAGCGAGATGGCCAGCTTCGGCCGCACCGGCTCTGCCGCGAAACGTTCGATTCCGGGAATAATTCCCGAAGTTGAAACCGTCATCCGCGACTCGGAAATTCCGACTTCCGC
>DATNAU010000105.1:0-3252 GCA_035572415.1 Acidobacteriaceae bacterium | reverse complement strand
ACGGAGAGGCCGAGGAAGCCGTAGATCTTGCCCATCCACTCGGCGTCGCGCTTGGCGAGATAGTCGTTGACGGTGACGACGTGGACGCCGCGGCCGGCGAGCGCGTTGAGATAGCAGGGAAGCGTGGCGACGAGCGTTTTGCCTTCGCCGGTCTTCATTTCGGAGATTTTGCCGGAGTGAAGGACCATGCCGCCGATCATCTGGACGTCGAAGTGGCGCATGCCGACGGTGCGGATGCCGGCCTCGCGGACGACGGCGAAGGCTTCGGGCAGGATCTCGTCGAGCGCGCGCTTTTCAGCGGCGGCGATCTCTTCAGGGTCAGTGAGGCCTTCGATGGCGGCGGCGATGCGGGCCTTGAATTCCGGTGTCTTGGCGGCGAGCTGCTCGTCAGTGAGCTGCTTGAGCGCGGGCTCGTGGCTGTTGATCTCGGCGAGCGTGGGGAGCATGCGCTTGACGGCACGTTCGTTAGAGGTGCCGAAGATTTTGGCTAATGCTTTGTCAAACACGGATGTCTCGTTTCTTAGGTGGCGCGCCGCTTTCTTGCGTGGGGCGCTCCGGACGGATGCCGGGCGGATGGCGGCGCAACCTTTAGTTTACGCGGTGTGGGACAGGCCGGAATGAACCGCGGCCCGCAGACAGAGCGCTAAAGATCAGGCGCGCGCGAAGCTGGTTTCCGCGAAGACAGCAGCGGAGTGCGCGGCAGGCGGACGCATGGTCCATGCGGAGCGGAGGGCAGCGCGGGAAGGCGCTGGAATCAGGAGGGTTTCAGGGTCGGCGGCGACACCGGCTTTGAGATTCTGCGCCTGCTGGTCGCTCTGGGAGTCTATGGCGTGGCGATAGAGGACCGCGGTGATGCGGTCGCCATAGAAGCCGTGACGGGCGCGCGGCGCCGACCCCTGCGAGGCTCCGAGAGTGGAGACGAGCAGGAACAGGCAGGCGAGATGGCGAGTGCGCAGACTCACAGGATGTCTATAGTTTAGATGATTTTTCGGCGGAGTTTGGACGATTCTGCTACTGAGTTTTAGATGATTCTGCCGCTGAATTAGTGCCGTTTGCAGGTAGAGGTTTGAGGTAACTGGACAGTGGGTCTTTGGAACTGCGAACGACGGCCGCGACGGTCTCAGCCACGAGGTTGGCGCCCTCGGGGCTGGTGTGGGTGTGGTCCTTGGGGAAGAGCGGCGCGGTCTTTTCGGGGCCGAGGGCTTCGAGCTTGTCGGCCTCGGTGTTGCCGAGGTCGAGGACAGGGATTTGCTCCTGGGCGGCGACCTGATGAATCCAGTCGTTGTAGCCCATGTCGTGCTCGATGTGGGCGCCGGCCGGGCAGGCGGGTTGATTGGCGGCACCGCATGGTGAACCGTCGGGAGCCTTCCAGATATTGCGGATGGTGGGCGTGAGAAGGATGGGGTGAACGCCTTTGGCTTTGGCGTCGTCGATCATCTTGCGCAGGTACCAGCCGAAGGTGTGGATGGTTTCGATTTTGCCGGCGTAGGGGCCGGTGGTCTGGGCGACGTCCTGGGTCTCGTCACCGATGCCTTTGAGGTCGCCGCGGGGTTTGGGGCCGCCGAGGTCGCCGCCGTCATTGTGGCCCATCTGGAGGAGGAGGAAGTCGCCGGATTTCATCTCAGCGAGGGTGGCGGCCCAGTGGCCTTCGTCGATGTAGGAGCGCGAGGAGCGGCCGGCGATGGCTCGGTTGGCGACGTTGATGCGCGAGGTATCGAAGAACTGCGCGAAGTGGTCGCCCCAGCCGAGGTCGGCGCTGTTGCGGGCGGTGGAGTCGCCGACGATGAAGACGGTGGGGAGCGCGGGGTTGAGCGGGGCGCTGTGCGGGAGGTTGGTCTGCGGCGGTGTTGGCGGAGGAGCCTGCTGGGCGAAGGCAGGGAGGGTCAGGGCGATGGAAAAGGCGAGGGCGAGGAGAAAGGGCCGCAGCATAAAGCTAACGTAGCATCCTCGTGGCTCGACTGGTGTGAAACAAAGTTGTAGTCGAGGGGATGATCGCGGCGTAAGCTTGGCGGCACACAGCAGAGCAGGCTTTCGGGGAGGCGGGTGGGATGGACGCTGGTGCGGACCGGGCCCCGTTGGAGAGTGCTCTGCGCAAGGCGCGGTGGCGGATTCTGCCACTGCTCGCGCTGGGTTACCTGGCTGCATACACGGATCGAGTGAACATCAGCTTCGCGGCGGAGTCGATGAACCGCGATCTGCATTTTTCTCCACATGTGTATGGGCTGGGCGCGGGGTTGTTCTTCGTCAGCTATGCGCTTTGCGAGGTGCCGTCGAACTGGCTGCTGTTGAGGTTCGGGGCGCGGCGGTGGCTGGCGCGGATTATGTTTACGTGGGGCGTGCTCGCGATGGCGATGCTGTTCGTTCACACGCGCACGAGCTTCTATGGCATGAGGCTGCTGCTGGGTATTGCGGAGGCGGGATATTTCCCGGGAGCGGCCTACTACATATCAATCTGGTTTCCGGCGAGGGAACGTGCGCGTGCCATGGGCTTCTTTTATGTTTCGCTGCCTCTGGCCAGCGTAATGATGGGAAGCGTCGCCGGAGCGCTGCTGCGGCTGGATGGACGGCTTGGCTTGCATGGCTGGCAGTGGCTGTTTCTGATCGAAGGCGTACCGGCAGTGCTGCTGAGTGTGGCGATCTGGTTCACGCTCGCGGAGAGACCCAGAGCTGCGAATTGGCTGCGCAAGGACGAACGCGAGGCGCTGGAGTTAGACATCGCGGAAGCGTATCCGCCAGATCATCCCTCCAATCGCGGGGATGCCTTGCGTGTTGTAGTGCGCGACCCGCGCGTGTGGATGCTGGGACTGTGCGCGTTATGCCTGCTGGGGGCGATCTATGCGGTGAATTTCTTCCTTCCCGAGATTCTTCGCGAGCTGACCGGGGCGACGCCGGGGAACGTCGGGTATCTGATTGCGATCTCGGCTGCAACAGGAGCGGTGGGGATGATTGTGTACGGTATCCACTCTGACAGGACACACGAGCGCCGCTTGCATGTTATTGTCCCCGCGCTTCTGTTGGCGCTGCTGATGCTGATTGCGGGTCTGCACCTGCGGGGCTGGATTGCGGCGGCGGTGCTGCTGGTAGTTATGGTGGTGTTCTATGCAATGCAGGCTCCGTGGGTTGCGATGTTTACCGAGCTGTTTCGAGGCGAGAAGGCGGCACTGGCGATCGCAACGGTGAATATGCTCGGCATCATCGGCGGGTTCCTGGGGCCGTATTGGATGGGATGGATGCGCGAGCTGACCGGCGGCT
>DATNAU010000104.1:0-2613 GCA_035572415.1 Acidobacteriaceae bacterium | reverse complement strand
CCGCGAGCGCAAAATTAACAAGCCACCTTGCACTCGCAGGGAAGAGCTGGTCGATGGCCGAAATCCAGTTAAAAAGGCAAACCCACCCGTCGCGTTGCGAAGGATGGGCCACCGATAGTCCGGCTGAGAAAGCTATGCCTTCGCTTCAACGGCGACCGGCTCAGGAGTCGATGCCGAAGAAGAGGATGACGATGACGAGGACGACGAAGTGCTGCCGCCCTTGCCTTCATTTGGCTTCCGGATGTCGATACCGCCCTTGAAGTAGGCGCCGTCTTCGATGGCGATGCGTGCGGCGGCGACATCGCCGGTCAGCGAGCCTTCGCTGCGGATGTCGACGCGGTCGCTGGCAGAGATATTGCCGCGGACCTTGCCGAGCACGACCACTTCGCGCGCAGTGATGTTCGCAGCGACCTGGCCATTGCGGCCGACGGTGACGCGATTGCCGGGCAGGTTGATTGCGCCCTCGATCTTGCCGTCAACGTAGAGCGACTCGGAACCGGTGACCTCGCCCTTGATGACGAGCGATTTACCGATGGTGGCCTGTTCGCCGCTGGAGGCAGAGGCGGCGGGAGCGGCTGGGCGAGCGGCTTCGAACGAGCCGGGTGTCGAGACCGGGGGAGTTGGGCGAGCTGGCTCAGGGGTTGCGGGGGAGTTGGGACCAGTCTGGTTCGGTTTCCACATGGTTCGGTTAAGTTCCTTTCGGGGAGATGCCTGGGAAGGTTGCTTGCGTTTCGTGTTGCCGGCTCAGGCGTAAGACTTCGCATCAGCCGCAATATGTGGAGCGATAACCAAGGAAACTGTGGGCAGTCTGCCGCGCCCTTCCACACACCATACTACTGCGGGCGGAATCGTGGAAATTCGGCCCAGGCAAAAAGCCGCAGGAATCGAGAGTGTTATCTGGATTGGGGTAATGGGTGGTGCACTTTAGGGCAATTTGCACAAGGAACAGTGCAAAGACCGGGGCTTTTCGGCGATAGACGTGTACCGTTTGCGCGAATGCATGGGAACGCGCTAGGCTGCGAGCCATGCAGAACTTCTCCTCCGCTGTTGTGCGGCTGCTGATGGCACTCGCCTGCATTCTCTTCCTTACAACTGAAGTCAGCGCCGCCGCGCCACCCAAAGTGCATACCGTCGTGCTGGGTTCGGCAAAGAAGGTGGCTTATACGGCGCCGGGAGCCATTCCGGCCAAGGGCAACGACGCACCGACGATGAAAGTGCGTGCGTTGATCGTGGACGGGCGGCAGAAGGAATGGATTACGGGCGACGCGCACGATGTGACGGACCGCAGCTTTGCGGTGCGGCGCGTGATGAGGGTGAACGATGCGCTGCCGGGCGATGCGCAGGCGAAGTGGAGCTGGCAGCCTGGGCCGTGGTTGCTGGTGGACCGGACGACCGGTCATGTGACAGCGCTGCATCTCCCCGATTTCGACGACGCGGTTTCCGATGCAGTGTGGTTTCGCGACTATGCGGCGTATTGCGGAATAGGCACAACCGCGAAGGGCGGGCTGTTCGCGATCGTGGCGCAACTTGGGGCGCGGCGTGCGGTGGTGCAGCAGCCCCTGGGCAAATGGCCGCAGCAGTCGCCGGCCTCGCCAGTATGCAGGCCCGCGGTCTGGCAGCGCGAGCCGATGCGCGTGACGTTCCAGCTGACTGGAGGTGCGCCAATGACGTTCGATGTTGTGGGTGGAACTTCGCTGATCGAAGAGGGCGATCCCGGCGACGACCAGTGATCAGTGCATCGTGCCGGAGATGTAGGCATGCAGGTGGCGGATGGTCTGCTCCTGCTCGGAGATGATGCAGTTGACGAGGTCGCCGATGGAGACCACACCGACCACCTTTCCGGCCTCGGTGACGACGAGGTGACGGAAGTGGCGGTCCGTAATGATGCGCAGGCACTCACCGACGGTGTGCTGGCGCGAGACGGTGACGACGGGGCTGGACATGATCTCCGAGACGAGGGTTTCCTTGGAGTGCCGGCCCTGGAGAATGATCTTGCGTGCGTAATCGCGCTCTGACACGATGCCGAGCAGTTCGCCGCGTTCCATGACGAGCAGCGCGCCGACGCTTTTGTCGGCCATCATCTCGATGGCTTCGTAGACGGAGGCATCGGGCGCGACCCAGAGGACGTCGTCGGCCTTCTGCCTGAGCACTGCGCCTACGGTCGTGGTCATCTCGCTCATGGATCACCTCGAAGCGTGAATTATTCCCCACGCTGTATGTGGGAGTCAAACAAGATTGCCGTTAAATCGCAGAATGTTTTCCACCGGGCGGAGCTGAAAGAAAGTGCACAGTACGTGGACCAGCCCGAGGCGGCGGTATGATCGGCTGCATGGAGACACTCAACGAGCTGCTGCGCGAAGCTGAGATTGCCCATGGACATTTGTGCGCGGGACAGGTGCTGGGCGTGCGCATGGCGATGCTGGGATGCAGGCTTCTGAGCATTGATGATCCGCGCGGGAAAGTAACGCGTGCAGACCGGAAGAGGCTGGTCACCTTTGTCGAGATTGACCGCTGTGCGACGGATGCCATTGCAGTGGTGACGGGTTGCCGCCTGGGCAAGCGAGCATTGAAGTTTCGCGACTGGGGAAAGATGGCGGCGAGTTTCGTGGATCT
>DATNAU010000103.1:0-2227 GCA_035572415.1 Acidobacteriaceae bacterium | reverse complement strand
CCCGTGCAACACCTGCGGGCACAGCATCGAGCACTTGTAGTACACCTCTGCCATCACAACCGGCTTGCCGTCGAACCAGCTCGCCAGCGGCCCCGTCCTGCCCGTCTCATCCGTGAACTGCGCCTGCATCGGCAGCGGCTGCCCCAGCCTCTGCTCCAGCCCCGCGTGCGCTAAGTAATCCGGCCGCTGCTGCGCGGTCATCCCCAGCGGCTTGTCCGCCGAATACCCTTGGGCCTCAGCCGCGCCCGCAAAACAGCCCAGCGAAGCGCCAACAAGAACAAGCCCGGCAACAATCAAAAATCGTCTCACACCTCTATGCTACGCCGCCGCGTTGATCTCCTTGCTCTCCAACACCTTCTGCGGCCATCCATCACGCGCCACCTTCAGCATCGCGCGTCCCACCGTCTCCGTTGTCGTCACATAACTCGGCGCGAAGCGCATCAGCAGAGGCTCCGCCCATCCCACTGCCGCGTACGCCGCGTTGTACCAGCCCACCTTCGACTTCACTCCATGCAGTGGCTGAATATACGCCGGCCTGAAGCAATAGACGCCGCGAAACGGCATCGCCATCAGCGCATTCTCGGTCGCGCCCTTCACCCTCGCCCACATCTGTTTGCCCTTCGCATTCGTCCCCGCGCCCGACACATACACAAACACCGCCTGGGGCGACTGCTTCACCAACTCCTCCGCGAGCTTCATCGTCAGGTCGTACGTCACGTGCCGATACTCCGCCTCGCTCTTGCCCAGTGACGACATCCCGAGGCAGAAGAAGCACGCATCGAACCCGCTCAGGTCCACATCACTCCAATGGAAAAAATCGCGATGCTGCACCTCGGTCAGCTTCGCCTGAACCCGCTCCAGCGGCGACCGCACAATCGCCACCACCTCGCCCACATCGTGTGCCGCCTCGCACTCCCGCAGCACACCCTGTCCCACCATGCCCGTCGCGCCGAACACCAAAACTCTCAACGCTCACCCAGTTTGCTGAGATTGATCAACGATGTGTCAATCCGTTGGACGCTCGTAAACGGTCGATTGATATTGAATTTCTGTCTTGGCCGGAACACAGCCTGCCACTCACCCGCACGCTCCACGACAAAATCGCCGCCGATTGCCCCCAGCAGCCCCGCTGCCGACTCACCCTTCCTTGCAATCACCGTCCTCGACCAGCGCGCGTTCCCGATATCCAGGCTGCAGTCGAAGAACGCAATCTGCGCTCCGCCAATCTCGCCCACATACACATTCACAATCCGCACCCAGCGCTGCAGTTGCGTCCCGCTCAGCGTCATCCCCGCCGGAAGCATGTCGCGCTCCAGCGGCATCATGCCCCACCGCTCCGCCAGCGCCGCCAGCTCCCGCACCCGCGTGGTCAGCTTCAACGCAGATTGTAGCCACACCAGCAGCAGGAATGCCGCCGCACCCGCCATCACCCACATCGAAAGCGTTCGCCCGGGCATGGCGTTCAGTATCGCTCACGCCCCGTTTGCGGACTCGCGCAGTGAACCTGCACAGGCTCCCGCGCGTATCCTTAACCAAGATGAGCACCCCCACCCTACGCATCGGCACACGCGGCTCCGAACTCGCGCTCTGGCAGGCAAACCACATCGCGGACCAGCTCCGCGCCCGCGGCCACGAGGTCTCCGTCGAGATCATCCGCACCACCGGCGACCGCATGCAGGATCCGGCCTTCAAAGTGCCTGCCACCTTCGAAGACGGCTCGCCCCTCGACGCCAAGGGCATCTTCATTAAAGAGATTGAGGACGCGCTAGCAGCCGGTCGCATCGACGTCGCCGTCCACTCGCTCAAGGATCTGCCCACGCAGCTCGACCCCCGCTTCACTCTCGCCGCGATCCCCGCGCGCGCCGACGCCCGCGACGCCTTCGTCTGCGAAAGCTTCTGGGGCCTGCACATGTTGCCCATGGGCGCCCGCGTCGGCACCACCTCGCCGCGCCGAAAGGCGATGCTCCTCGCCCTCCGTCCCGACCTCCGCTTCGTCGAACTCCGCGGCAACGTCGACACCCGCCTCCGCAAATGGCAGGAGGGCCAGGCCGACGCCCTCGTCCTCGCCGCCGCAGGCCTCGACCGCCTCAACCGCGCCATGCACGTCCACCAGCGTTTCGCCGTCGACGAGCTCTGTCCCGCACCCGGTCAGGGCGCACTCGCCCTCGAAACCCGATGTCCCCGCACTCCGGAGGACACGAACATCCACGCCGCTGTCGCCGCGCTC
>DATNAU010000102.1:0-2826 GCA_035572415.1 Acidobacteriaceae bacterium | reverse complement strand
TGACGCTCACATACACAATGTCCGCCTTCACCGAATGCCAGTAATCCGCCCACTGGTCCACATTCATGACCGCGGGATCGTACTCCGTGAAGTTCGTCTGACCGACGCGCCGAATCTTCTGCTGCCACGGTGGATTCGCAGAATCGTTCGCAGGCAACCGCTGCGGAAGCTCGACGAGGAGGCCTGTGGATGTGACTTCCTCCGCGGAAGCGGCCAGCGTATCCAGATCACTGAACCCTGTTGTCAGCGGCGCAACACCTGCAGTCAATCCACTCTTGAGAAAATTGCGGCGGTTCAGCATGAAGGCCCTCCTGGCAAGGCCATCATACTTCCCTGGGATACGCCGCTTGCTCCTCATCGTTGGCTGCATTGAATGATCCGTTACGCGGAGCAATCCCGAAGGCCTCTTCGATCACCTCCGCCGCGCGCGCCAGCCCATCGACCGCGTTGATCTCCGCCTGCAGCCTCTTTGCCGCTTCGGCATACCGTCGATCTTCGAGCACGCTGCGCACTGCTTTGCGGACGTTGGCTACTGTCGCCTTTCTTCGGGTCAACACGAGGCCCGCTCCGCTCGCCGCCACCCGCGCCGCCACACCCGGCTGATCGTTGCCCTGCGGCAGCGCCACCATGGGCACGCCCTCGGCCAGCGTCTCCAGAACAGTATTGAGACCCGCATGCGTAATGATCGCGGCGGCGCGCTTCACCAGTTCCAATTGTGGTGCGTACTTCACCACGACCGGATTCCCTTGCAGTTGTCCCAGTCTCTCGGGCTCCATTCCTCCGCCGAGCGACAGCACAAGTTGCACATCGAGACCGCAACACGCCTCTGCAATCGTGCGGAACGGTTTCTCTGATCCGTTCTGCAGCGTACCCAGCGATGCATACACCAGCGGCCGCCCGTCCAGCCGCTCCCACGGAAACTCGACACTTGGCCTCTGCCGCGCATCCACCCATGGCCCGGTGTAGTACAGGTTCTCTGATCGCGGAGCCGTGGCGAACTCGAGGCCCCGTGGCAGTTGTGCAATCTGTGCCAGCGTCGAAAGCATATCGGTCGATCGCTTCAGCGGCTTCAGCCCCCAGGCCGCACGCTGCCTGTTCATCACTTGAAAGATTGGGTTCGCTACGCGCCTCAGCAGCCGCAAGCCCATGCGGTTTCGCACTCGGCTGAACACATCCGGCCCTGCCTTCCATCCAAAGCAGAATGGCGGAATGCGGTCGGTGTGGATGAGAGGAGGAAAGAACGCCAGCGAAACAAACGGCAGTCCCAGGTGCTCGGCCACGTTGCCGCCCATGTCGGCTTCATCCACCAGCAGCGCCTCGCAACCTGCTTCGCGGACTGCGCGCGGTCCATCGCGCAACACCATGCGCGTGGTGTTCCTCACGCGCTCCACGGTGAAGCGAAATGTTGCCAGCCCCTTCAGCTCGCTCAGCCTCTGGTCCAGCGCCCGCAGCGTTCCCGGCGGATAATCGTCCGCACCAATTTGTGAAAACTCAATCCCCGATGCACGCACAATCGCCGCAGAGTCAGCGATGCCGAAGATCACCAGCTTGTGCCCACGCTCTTCCAGGCGCCGCGCCAGCGCCGTCATCGGGTAAAGATGTCCGGTTCCCGGAAAGCAGAACACTCCGAGCCTCGCCATAGTGCCACTCCCGATTCAAGTGCCTTCGGGCCCGACCGATTCGCCGTCGCACGCTGCTACCACTCGTTTGAACTACGTTCGAGATCCTCTTTCGGATGTGCCGGCAGACCTGAGCCATTATCGCGCTCATCAGCACGCCACAGCGTCGATTTCATTCACCTGCGGTAGCATAACTCCCTGCTCGCATCCATAGCGGCCAGAGCATCATCAAACGTTTGGGAGTCATCGATGCCGGTCATTCGAAGCTGCGCGAATTGCGGAGCCAAAAACCGCATACCCTCTTCGCATCTCGGCGACACCGGCCGCTGCGGCAACTGCAAGCAGCCGCTCGCAGCCGTCAGCGAACCTATCGCCGCCGACACCGCTCTCTTCGACGACATCATCACGAACGCGCGCGTTCCCGTCCTCGTAGATTTCTGGGCTGCGTGGTGCGGTCCCTGTCGCATGGCCGCGCCGCACGTGGAGCGCACTGCGCGTGAGATTGCGGGCCGTGGCATCGTTCTGAAAGTCGATACCGAAGCCAACCCTCAGCTCGCTGCGCGTTATAACGTGCGCGGAATCCCTAACTTCGCCGTCTTCTCGGGTGGACGCCTTGTGCAACAACAGGCTGGGCTCGTCGATTCGAAACAGATGCTGAACTGGTTGCAAGCCGCAGCTCGCTGAAACCGGGGATAGGAAGGAAGATTCATGAAGAACCTGTTGGCTACGTGTCGTGATGCGGAGAAAAACGGCGTTGCCGTTGGCCACTTCAACGTCTCAGACCTGACAGCGCTAAAGGGCGTTGTCGCCGCTGCGCAGGAGCTGCAGGTCCCCGTCATCATCGGAGCCTCTGAAGGCGAGCGCAAATTTCTCGGAGACCACCAACTCGCAGCGCTCGTCCGAAGCTTCCGCGAAGACACCGGCCTTCGCATCTTTCTTAATGCGGATCACACGCACTCTCTCGAAGCAGCCATTGCCGCAGCCAAGGCAGGCTTCGACGCCATCGTCTTCGACCTCTCGGCACTTCCCTTCGAAGAAAATATCCGCCAGACGAAAGAAGCCATCAGCGTTCTCAAAAAGATCAACCCCGACATCCTCATCGAAGGCGAGATTGGAGACATCGGCACCGGTTCGCAGATTCACGACAGCATTCCCGACCTTTCCGCCGGTCTGACGTCTCCCGAACAGGCAAAGAAGTTCGTTGACA
>DATNAU010000101.1:0-10575 GCA_035572415.1 Acidobacteriaceae bacterium | reverse complement strand
CACGGCAGTATCTCCTGGGCGATTCGCCAACCCAGGCGCAGATGGATGCGATGTCGGCGGAACTGCATGTGACCGCGCAAACCCCGCCTACCTTTCTATTCCAGACGACAGACGACCGGACCGTACCGGTGTTGAACAGCGTGATGTTCTACACAGCGCTGGTGAAGGCGGGCGTTCCTGCGGAGCTGCATATCTTTCAACATGGCGCGCATGGGGCGGGGCTGGCTACTGCGAATCCCCAACTCGCTGTCTGGCCTGACCTGCTGATCAAGTGGATGAGGGAGCGAGGATATGCATCTGCTGGGGCTCCGACCCAATAAAAAAGAAAATCTTCATGGGTTCCTTATGTCGGAGCTTGTACACTCCCTAAGGCCGTGAACCTGTGCAGAACAGGGGAGCCGTAAACTGCAAAACTCTGCCGTTAGAAAGACGCGAGGTTAAGTTCAGGATGCGTGTGTGGCTTGCGAAGTGGCTGGTAGTGGCGTGCGCCATAATGGCGATGGCAACGATGAAGGTGGAGGCGCAGGCGCCCGCGACGGCTGTCCCCCAGGCGGTTCCGGCGTCGAGTACGGACCGGATTGCCGCGCTGGAAAAGCAGGTCGCGGACCAGCAGAAGGCGATTGCCACGGCGCAGATGTCCGGCGACAACTCCTGGATGCTGGTGAGCGCGGCGCTTGTGTTGATGATGACCGGTCCAGGGCTGGCGCTGTTCTACGGCGGGCTTGTCCGCAAGAAGAATGTACTCGGCACCATGATGCAGAGTTTCGCCATGATGGCGGTGGTGACGGTGTTATGGGCGCTGGTGACCTATTCGCTGGCCTTCGGCAGCGGAAATGCATTTATCGGCGGATTGCACAATATGTTTCTGCGGGGCGTCGGTGCGGACCCCAGCCCGTATGCGCCGACGATTCCGTTGCAGACATTCATGGTGTATCAACTGATGTTTGCAATCATCACTCCGGCACTCATAACGGGTGCGTTTGCGGAGCGAATGAAATTTTCGGCAATGCTGGTGTTTATGGTGCTGTGGACGATCGTGGTGTACAGCCCCATGGCACACATGGTGTGGGGCGTCGGTGGACTGCTGAACGCCGTAGGCGGAAAGATCCCATGCCTCGACTTCGCAGGCGGTACGGTCGTGCACGTCACCTCAGGTGTTTCAGCGCTGGTGACAGCGCTGTACCTTGGCAAGCGCATCGGCTATCCCAGGGAGAAGATGGCCCCACATTCGGTGGTGCTGAGTTTTATCGGCGCATGCCTCTTGTGGGTAGGCTGGTTCGGATTCAATGCCGGCTCGGCCCTGGCGGCGGGATCGCTGGCGAGTTCGGCATTTGTGGCGACGCATTTCGGCGCGGCGGCAGCGGCAATCGGCTGGAGCGCGGCGGAGTGGATACGGAATGGTAAACCGTCGGCGCTGGGCGCGATCTCCGGCGCGGTGGCCGGCCTCGTGGCGATTACGCCGGCGAGCGGCTTCGTGGGGCCGATGAGTTCGCTCCTGATCGGTCTGGTCGCCGGCGTTGCCTGCTTCTACATGGTGGTGAAGGTGAAGTCATGGTTTGGCTATGACGACTCGCTGGATGCCTTTGGCGTGCATGGCGCAGGGGGAACGATCGGTGCGGTGCTGACGGGAGTTTTTGCGTCAAGCGCGGTGAACCCCATCTTTGGCGCAGGCAAGGGTACTGGGCTGATCGAAGGCAACTGGATGCAGGTTGTGCATCAGATCGGCGGCGTGGCCATTGCGTGGGCGCTCTCGATTGTGGGAACTCTCGTGATCCTCTTTGTCGTCGACAAGACAGTCGGGCTGCGTGTGAGTGCGGCGGATGAGCAGACTGGCCTCGACCTCTCACAGCATGGAGAGGAAGGGTACGAATGGGCTCATTGATCCTGGGATGCCCGCAAGGATTTGCGTGTGGATACTGCTGTTGTCGAGGCAGGTATCCGGTGTGGAGAGGCACGCATCTGACATAGCCGCTGGAGCGGCGTGCGAGTTACTATGCTAGAGCTTTTAGAAGAGCAGTAGAAGGAAGGAACGCGAGATGCAGAAGATTGAAGCGGTGATCCAGCCATCGAAGCTGGACGCGGTGAAAGATGCGCTGGTCGAGATCGGCGTACAAGGCATGACCATTACGGAAGCGCGCGGACACGGACGGCAGAAGGGCCACACGGAGTTCTATCGCGGCCGAGAGTATTCGGTGGACTTGCTGCCGAAGGTGAAGCTGGAGACGGTGGTCTCCGATGAGATGAAGGACCGTGCCGTAGAGGCCATTATCGGCGTCGCGCGAACGGGGACGATCGGCGACGGGAAGATCTTCGTGACGAGGATCGATGAGGCCATCCGCATTCGCAATGATGAGCGCGGCGAGTCCGCTCTGTAGGCAGGACTCACGAGTTCCTTATGCATGAGGCTGTATAGTGTAGGTTCGAATCGACGCTACAGCCATGCAAACAAACCCAATTCCGGAAGACGGGATATGCGCGGAGTACCAGCAGAAAATGCTGGCGCTTCGCTCTGCGTTTGAGGGCGGCGCAACTGGCGCGTCGACAGTCGCGGCGCGAGCGCAGGCCGTCGACCAACTGATCCAGACGCTTTGGACTCGAGCAGTCGCGGAGACGCCGACGCTGGGGCAGGGAATTGCGCTGGTGGCGCTCGGCGGATATGGCCGGCGCGAATTGTTTCCGCAGTCGGATGTAGATCTGCTTTATCTGCTGGACGCCCGCGTGAATGAAGCCGCGGTGAAACTCTCGATCCGACGGGTAAGCCAGGCGCTATGGGATTGCGGAATCAGGCTTTCTCCGCAGACCCGGCGGCGCAGCGAAGCGGAAAAATTCGAAGCGGACAATGTGGAGTACGCGCTGGCCCTGATGGACCACAGGCTGCTGGGCGGCGATGCGGGAGTCTATGAGAAGTTCGCCGATTCCGGCCTGCCGAAGATGCTGGAGAAGGAACATCGCGCAATTGCCGCCGGCCTGGTGAGTTTGACGCGACAGAGGCATGGCAAGTATGGCCACACGTTGTTCCACCTGGAGCCAAGCATCAAGGAATGCCCCGGCGGGCTGCGTGACGTGCACGTGTGCACATGGATGGAGACGCTGGGCGAGATTGCCGCGCGTGCGGAGAAAAAGGAGCCCACGGCCAACGTGACAGCGTGGGCGGCGGGAGAGCGAGAGGAATTCGACGCCGCAGTCAGCTTTCTTTTTGCCGTGCGATGTTTCCTGCACTTCCGCCATGAGCGCGACGACAATACCCTCGACTGGCAGGCGCAGGATGCCGCCGCGAGGGCCGGCCTGGGCATCCCGCGACGAGATGCGGACGCAGCGTACTGGATGCGGATGTACTTTCGGCACGCGAGAGTGATCCAGCGGCGCCTGGAGCATATGCTGGAGACCGCGCCCACGAAGGAGCCCGAAGGCCTACTGGCGGCCGTGGGCCGCGCTGCGTTCGGCCGGATGCGTCGCCGGCCTGAGACCGCGCCGGTCGGCTTTCGGCTGGAGAATGGCCGGGCGGTGCTGAATGCCGCAATTGCGGGAGCCGATCCAGCCCAGAACCCGGAGGCGGTGCTCAGTCTATTTGGCGCGATATCGCGGACAGGCGCCAAGCTCGAACGCGCCAGCGAGGTGCGCATCTCCCAGGCGCTGCCGCTGCTTTCCGCGCACGTTGAAGAAGGTCCTGTATTGTGGCGGCTCCTCCAGGAGATTCTGGTTGGATCCCACGCCGGCAGAGCGCTGCGTACGATGCACGCGATGGGGCTGCTGGAATTGCTGGTGCCGGAGTTCCATGGCATCGATGCGCTGGTAATCCGTGATGCATACCACCGCTACACGGTGGACGAACATACGATGGTGCTGATCGATACGCTCCACGGCCTTGAGACAGGCGGATCCACCACGATGGGCGAGTGGGGCGGCCGATTTGGGGAAATCCTGCGCGATGTGCAGCACCCTGAGCTGCTCTACCTTGCTGCGCTGATGCATGACACGGGCAAGGGACGCAGCGGCGGGGACCACGCCCGGGAAAGCGCGGCGATGGCGGAGAGTGTCGCGGCTCGGCTGGAATTGGACGCCTACGAGAGCGAGCTGCTGCTGGGATTGATTCGCAACCACCTGGAGATGTCGGCGGCGTTGCGTCGCGACATCTTTGACGTCGAGACGGTGGCGGCGTTCGCCGGCAAAGTTCAGACGCCGGAGGCGCTGCGCATGCTGACGCTCTTTACCTATGCCGATATTGCCGCGGTGCATCCGGATGCGCTGACGCCGTGGAAAGCGGAGAACCTGTGGCGGCTCTTTCTCGCGACCGCAAACTATCTGGACCGCAGTGTGGATGACGAGCGTGTGGGAGCGCGCGTGGGACGCGATCTCGTCAGGCGGGTTACTGTGCTGATGCCGGGACGGAAGGGGGACGTGGAAACCTTCCTGGAAGGGTTTCCGGAGCGGTATCTGCGGACGCGCACGCCTGAGGACGTCCAACTGCACTTCGAGCAGTCGGAGAGATTCGCGGAAGACGCGGTGCAACTGGATTTCAAGCATTCGCCGGATATCAGCGAAATCACGCTGGTGACGCCCGACCGCGCAATGTTATTCGCCGATATGGCGGGCGTGCTGGCAGCCTGGGGTATGAACATCGTGACCGCGGATGCGTTCTCGAACGCGAAGAACGTTGTGGTCGACAACTTCCGGTTCACCGATACGTTCCGCACGTTGGAGTTGAATGTTTCCGAGCATGCGGCCTTTGTGGCAAGTGTTCACGATGTCATGGCGGGCAAAATCCCAGTCGAGAAGCTCCTGGCTGCTCGCAGGCGCGGGCGCAGGAAGGCGCCTCTAACGGAGGTGGAGACTCGGATTGATTTTGACGATGAGGCCTCCAGTCACAGCACTCTGCTGCAGATCGTCGCGCAGGACATGCCAGGACTGCTGCGAGCGGTGAGTCAGACGATAGCTGCCATGGGCTGCAACATCGAGGTCGCCTTGATCGATACCGAGGGCGAAACCGCGATCGACGTGTTCTATGTCACCAGGGCCGCTATGAAGCTGGATGTCGAGCAGCAGACGGTTTTGAGGGATGAGTTGCTGAAGGCCATTGCCGCGAATGCGAGCTAGGGTTCCTGGCTGGATTCACGGTTTCGCATGCGGCCAACTGCCTGTGAATCGTCAGCATCGCAATGTCAAAGGATTGGCGAAGTAAGATGCGCGCGGGCCCGCGATAATCGCCCGTAGCCTTCGGCGACGAGATTTATACTGGCGGAGCAATGAGTTTACCTGCCGAACAGACGACCAGCAGCGGCCGGCCCACCGATGTGCCGCAGAAGGGCGACCGGTATCTTTTCGGGTCGCTGGACAGTTTTGCGAAGAACCGAGACAAGCTCCGGGAGGTGAACTGGGGCTATGACCAGCCGGAGGGCGTAGTGCTGGCCTCCCTGGATGCGGCGATCAATTGGGTACGAAAGAACTCTGTGTGGCCGATGACCTTCGGCCTGGCGTGCTGCGCCATCGAGATGATGTCCATGGGCGGGTCGCGATATGACATTGCGCGGTTTGGCGCCGAAGTATTTCGACCATCGCCCCGGCAGAGCGACCTGATGATCATCGCCGGCCGGGTATCGCAGAAGATGGCCCCGGTCATCCGGCGCCTCTACGAGCAGATGCCGGAGCCGAAGTGGGTGATCTCGATGGGCGCGTGCGCGACCTCGGGCGGAGTCTTCAACAACTATGCGCTGGTGCAGGGAGTCAACCAGGTCATCCCGGTGGATATTTATGTGCCCGGATGCCCGCCCCGGCCGGAGCAGTTGCTGTATGCGATCACGCTGCTGCAGGAGAAAATCCAGCAGGAGCGTGGCACGGTGCGGAATACGCTGAACCTTTAGCCGCGCCGGCCAGTTTGTTTTCCCGGGGTTGTTGCGGTTACCGCCCGGATGCGTACGCAAGTTTTCCCGGAGAGGAGGCTGCGGTTCGGTGGTAAACCGTTCTAGTGGAAGAATTAGGGCATGATTTGCCCTCGACAAGACGGCCAACTGCGGTACACTTTTGGTTGACCTGAATCATTGGGAATGGAGAGCGCCTTATGACGCTTCCATTCATTAACTTGCAGTAGTGGAGGAAGTCGAATGACTTATCGCCCGTTTCGCAGTCGTTGCCTTTGTGCGCTGGCTGCTTGCGCCCTTGGCCTTGGCACGGCAAGTCTGATCGCCCAGACAGCCCCATCAGTTCCCAATGCTCCGATGGCATCGGGGTCGTCGAATCCCTCGCGGTTCGACCTTTTTATGGGTTACTCCTATTTCGGCGCTCATGGCCGGGTGAAGCCGCCTGGGCTGCCTTATTCGTCGATCAACCTCGGCGCGATCGGAAGCGGAGCTTACTACTTCAACCGCTACTTCGGCGGCACCATCCTCTACGCCAACCATCCCGACGGGCAGAATGATGGTGATTCCAGCATCGCCGGCGGCCTGATCGCGCGCTATCCCATGGACAACTTCACCGTGTTCGCACATGGCTTGGTCGGTGTGGATCGCCTCGGCGGTCCAAACAGCGAGGTGCCCTCGCAGCTTGAGCATGAGCCCTATCGCTGGGGTCCGTCGCTTCGCGCCGGCGGCGGCATGGATTACGATCTGCCGTGGTTTGACAACAAATTCAGCCTGCGCCTGTTCCAGGCAGACTACCGCTACATCCATGAGGACTACGGTCCAGTGGTTTCGATCCCCACTGGCGGAATTCTCGGCGGCCGCACCAACATGGACGCGATTGAATTAAGCACCGGCATCGTGGCGCACTTTGGCCACATCGTACCGCCCCCGCCGGTGACCTACGCCTGCTCGGCCTCGCCGGCCAGCGGCTACCCGGGCGACCCGATCACAGTGACGGGCACCGCCTCCAACCTGAACCCGAAGAAGACGCCGACCTATAACTGGACCTCCACCGGCGGCACGATCTCGGGTGACTCGACGACAGCAAATATCGACACCAAGACAGCGGCCCCTGGTTCGTACACGGTTACGGGTCACGTAACGGAAGGCCCGAAGCCCGGCCAGTCGGCGGACTGCACCGCGCAGTTCACCATCATGGACTTCCAGCCGCCAACGATCAGCTGCTCGGCAAGCCCCACTTCGGTGAATCCGGGCGACTCGGCGACGATCACCTCAACGGCCTCAAGCCCACAGAACCGGCCGCTGACCTACAGCTACTCGGCTACTGCAGGTTCCGTCAACGGCACCAGCTCCAGCGCGACGCTGTCGACCTCCGGCGCGGCCCCTGGACCGATCACAGTCACTTGCAACGTCGTGGATGACAAGGGCCACTCGGCCTCTGCGACCACGAGCGTGAACGTGATCGCGCCTCCGCCTCCGCCTCCGCCTCCGGCTCCGCAGGCCCAGGCGCAGTGCACGGTCAACTTCACCAATGACAAGCACCGTCCGACGCGAGTGGACAATGAGGCGAAGGCCTGCCTCGATGACATCGCGCTGGCGATGCAGCGTTCTTCCGATGCGAAGCTCGCCCTCGTTGGCAATGAGGACGCTGCGGAGCAGAAGGTGGATACGCGGCGCGAGAAGATGCGTCATCATCCGCCGAGCGACGCCGCTCTGCGTGCTGTCAACACCAAGGACTATCTGGTGAGCGAGAAGGGCATTGATGGTTCGCGCATCATGCTCTACACCGGGACGGACGACGCGCAGACAGTGGCCACGACGCTGGTTCCATCTGGCGCAACCAACCCGGCCGCAAACGACACAACGGTGGACGAGAGCGCAGTCAAGGCCGTTCCGCGGACTCCGGCTGCAAGGCACAAGAAGTAGCCAGACCACTGAACTGAACCGCAGAGGCTGACTGGGAACCTACCCAGTCAGCCTTTGTGTTGCGGTGCCCCTTTCCATCCGGTGTCCGCGGGACGGTATCCTAGAAACGATTGAACCTCACCAGGAACGCCCCGTTGAACCGCCGATTGCGCCGCCTCCCTGCCGCCTGCCTTCTCCTCATCTTCGGTCTCGCTGCTCCCCGCGCCCATGCCGTGGCGTGGTTTCCCTTCGGTCCGTACGGAGGATCGGCGAGGTCATTTGCCGCCGATCCCCAGGACCATCTGCATCTCTACCTCGGTGCTGCCAACGGCTGGATATACCAGACGCATGATGGCGGCAAAAACTGGGCGCGCCTCGCCCGTGTCGGCAAGCGCGACGATCTGGTAATCGACGACATCCTGGTGGATGCGGCCGATCCCAATCATCTCGTTGTCGGCGCCTGGGCATCGACCGACCTGAACCACCCTGACGGCGGCATTTTTATCAGCCACGATGGCGGCACCGACTGGACGCCGCAGCCTGAGATGCGTGGCCAGTCCGTGCGTTCGCTCACCGACGCGCCGTCCAATCCCCGGATTCTGGTTGCCGGGACGCTCATGGGAGTCTTCCGCTCCGAGGACGGCGGCGAGCACTGGAAGCGAATCAGTCCGGAGGGCAGCGCGGAGATTCACGAAGTGGAATCGCTGGCGGTCGATCCGGTGAACCCGAAGGTGATCTACGCCGGCACCTGGCATCTGCCGTGGAAGACGACGGACGGCGGCGAGCACTGGTCCATCATGAAGCAGGGTGTGATCGAAGACTCGGACGTGTTTTCGATCATCGTGGACCCGAAGCAACCCAACGTGGTGTATCTGAGCGCTTGCTCGGGAATCTACAAGAGTGTGGACGGAGGCGGGAAGTTTACAGGCGGAGTCGGCGTGAACAAAGGCCAGGGCATTCCGTCGACCGCGCGCCGCACCCTTGTCTTGATGCAGGACCCGAACAATGCCAACACCGTGTTCGCAGGTACGACCGAAGGGCTTTACCGCACCTTCGACGCCGGCAAGTACTGGATGCAGACAACCAGTTCCGATGTAATCGTCAATGACGTCTACATCGATCCCACCAATTCCAAACATGTGTTGCTGGCGACAGACCGCCGCGGCGTGCTGGTCAGTGAGGATGGCGGTGACAGCTTCGTGCCATCGAATGCAGGTTTTTCCGTGCGGCAGGTCATGGCCTTCACGGGCGATGTAAACCGTTCAGCGACCGTATACGTCGGTGTGGTGAATGACAAGGATGCGGGTGGCGTGTTTGTAAGCCATTCAGGCGGGATCGGCGGGTGGCAACACGTGAGCGACGGCCTGGACAGCCACGATATCTTCGCTTTGGGGCAGGCGCCGGACGGGACAATCCTCGCCGGGACCGAGCATGGAATCTATCGATTGAAGGATGGCCTGTGGGCGCGCACCGGAGACGATCCGGCGGTCGCGGTGTCGCGCTCTCCGAAGATGGCCGCCGCGACGAGAACCACTGCCCGGCGTCCGACGGCTCGGAAGCAAGCAGCCCGAGGCCAGCACTCCAGCGCAGGCCATGGCGCAGTTGTGGGGACGATGGCCGAGGGCAGTGTCTACGGGTTCGCTGCCAGCGGAGATATCGTCTTTGCCGCTACGTCGCAGGGCCTGCTGGAAAGCCCATCCAGCGGCGTGAAGTGGAAGGTCGCGAGCGACACGTTGCCGGACGGCTGCGAGTTCGTGGCGGCGCAGCAAAACACCATCGCTGCGGCAAGCCTGGTTGCGTTGGCGGTGTCGGCCGACGGAGGGAAGACGTGGCGCACGGCTTCATTGCCGAAGCCGCAGATGCAGGTGTCCGCCCTGGCCATCGACGGTCGAGGCGCAATCTGGATCGGCGATCGCGATGGCGTTTACTCCTCGCTGGACAAAGGCGCCACGTGGCAGCCGCTCAATGACCCCTACATCCGCAAGGTGAACAGCATCTACTTCGACGCGAGCTCAGACCGTATGCTGGTGACGACAGGCGAGCCCAGCACGAAGCTGTTCTCGGTTGGTCTGGCATCCGGCCACGTCAGCGAGATCGATACCGGATGGAATCTGCGCTTTGTGCGCCCGGTCGGCAACTATCTCATCGGCGCGACACTGTTCGACGGCATCGTCGTGCAGCCGCGCATGGTGGACTCTGCCGAAGTTGACAAGCACTGATCCGGTTGAGCCCGCTGACAAAGCGATTGCAGTTCGATCTTTACTCTCAAATAGAAAGGCCGCCCTCCTTCGCCGGGCGGCCATTCTAGTTGTTTCTGAATGAGGTCAGCCGCGCTCGGCAGTGTTGATCCGCATCCCGTAGAACGATCTCCAGACGAAGAATATGGAGATCAGGAAAAAGACGACCGCGAGCGCGTGCGTGAGCGTCGCGTTGTTGTCGTTGAGCGAGACCGCCAGTTCCACGGCCAGCAGTCCGAACAGCGTGGTGAACTTGATGACCGGGTTGAGGGCCACCGAGGATGTGTCCTTGAAGGGATCGCCTACGGTGTCGCCTACGACCGTTGCATCGTGCAGCGGTGTGCCCTTTTGTTTCAGGTCCACCTCGACGACCTTCTTTGCATTGTCCCAGGCGCCGCCGGCATTGGCCATAAAGATCGCCTGGTAGAGACCGAAGGTGGCGATCGAGATCAGGTAGCCGATAAAGAAGAACGGCTCAATGAACGCGAACGCCAGCGTGGCGAAGAAGACGGCGAGGAAGATGGTGAACATGCCCTTCTGCGCGTACTTGGTGCAGATCTCAACGACCTTCTTGCTAT